>DAOSER010000021.1:0-19106 GCA_035363235.1 Methanoculleus sp. | reverse complement strand
CATCGCCTTCGCCAGCATCGATTTGCCGGTTCCGGGGGTGCCGATCATCATCACGTGCCTGCGCTGGACCGCGGCCTTCCGGATCACCTCGACGGCGTGCTCCTGGCCGATGACCTGGTCAATAAGATTCGGGGGTACGTCGATATCTGAAGATGCGCTCAGCTCAAGACCTGAAAGGACGTCCATATCCTCCAGTTCGTCATTCGTGAGCTCGATGTTTGGAATTT
Organism: Methanoculleus sp.; assembly: GCA_035363235.1. GTDB lineage: Archaea > Halobacteriota > Methanomicrobia > Methanomicrobiales > Methanoculleaceae > Methanoculleus. The sequence continues at coordinate 18,879 of DAOSER010000021.1, read as the reverse complement.
CTGGTGATGTCGTCGAATCCATCGTCGAGTTTACCTCTTTGCTCCACTGGTACTTATATAATTTATTCATCCTCGTTCAAATACTTTCTAGCAAAGGTGTTCTATGAGAATAATCAGTACGGAACGGTCCCAGGTCCTTGCAGCCCGCATTGCCGAAAAACTGGGGGCCCCACTGGTCGAGACGAAATTCACCCGTTTTCCCGACGGAGAGTTGTATCTCCGGTGCGGAGAACTCGACGATGAGACCCTGATCGTCAGCAGCGTCGTGGATAACGATATGCTCGTGCAGACCCTTCTTGCGATCGATGCCGCCGACCAATCACGGAACACGCTGATAATCCCGTATCTCGGCTATTCCCGGCAAGATAAGCGCTTTTTTCCCGGCGAGCCGATCAGCGCCCGGGCGGTCGCACGAGCCCTCTCGACCGGGATCGAGCGGACCTATATCGTCAACATCCATGATCCGGGCGTGCTGGATCACTTCAGCGTCCCGGCAAAGAACGTCTCCATTGCCCCGGCCGTCGGGGGCTACATCGGTGACCTGCGCCTGAAGAACCCCCTGATCCTCGCTCCGGACGAGGGAGCGATCGGCTTTGCTGCCGACGTTGCGGCGGTCGGCGGGTGGGACTGCGACCATCTCGAAAAGACCCGGCTCTCGGGTGAAGAGGTCAGGATCGCACCGAAGACCATCGATGCGGCCGGCCGGGACGTCGTGATCGTGGACGATATCATATCCACCGGCGGAACCCTCACGACCGCCGCCTGCATGCTCCGGGAGCAGGGGGCCGCTTCCATCCACGCGGCCTGTGTTCACGGGGTGCTCACGAGCGGCGCCTACACCCGCCTGCGGGCGGCGGGGGTCTCCTCGGTCGTCTCCAGCGACACCTACGAGAATGCCTCAAGCTTCATATCCGCTGCAAGCGCTATCGTCACCGCGATCAGGGAAGATGCTCACCGTTGACGGAACCCATCTGGAGGGAGGGGGACAGGTTCTCCGCCTGGCGGTCGCTCTATCAGCGATCTCCGCCGAACCGGTCACAGTGACGAGGATCCGGCAGAGTCGGAAGAACCCCGGGCTTGCCCCCCAGCACATCGCCGCGGTCCGGGCGGTCGCCGGGATATGCGATGCCCGGTGCTCGGGCCTCTCGATCGGGAGCAGCGAGATCACCTTCACCCCGGGACAGCTCCGGCGGGCCGACCTCGCGATCGACCCCGGAACCGCCGGGAGCATTCCTCTTATCCTCCAGGCATGGCTTCCGGTCGCCCTTCATGCCGGCGGGAGCATCACCGCCACGGGCGGGACCGAGGTGGCATGGAGCCCGACGATCGATTACCTGGACTGCGTCCTCGCGCCGGTGCTCCGCCGCGCCGGGGCTTCGATCGAGATTGCGGTGCTCGAACGCGGGTACTATCCCCGGGGTGGCGGGCGGGTGCACGTCCGGGTGGAGACGGCCCGGCCCGGCCCGATCGTGATCCCGGAGGAGGGAGACGGCGGGTGCGGGATCGTTTCCTGCTCTGCGGGCCTTCCCGGGCACGTCACGGAGCGCCAGGCAGCCGCTGCCCGGGACCTCCTCGAGAGCAGACTCGGCTTCTCCTGTATCGCCACCCTCGACCCCCGGGAGGGCGGGCCGAGCACCGGGAGTTCGGTCACGGTATGGAGCGGGGCGAAGGGCGCCGTCGCTCTCGGAAAGAGGGGGCTTCCCGCTGAAGAGGTGGGGCGGGCAGCCGCCCGGGCCCTGATCGGGGAGTGCCGCAGCCCCGGCACGGTTGACGTCCACCTCGCCGACCAGCTCCTGGTCTACCTCGCCCTCTTCGGCGGGGAGTACAGCACCCACACCCTCTCGATGCACGCGAAGACCGCCTGCTGGCTCCTCGAAGAGTTCGGCTACCCGGTTGCATGCCGGGAGAACGATACCGTGAGGTTCTCAGCATGACGCTGGTCCTCGATGCCTCGGCCTTCTTTGCGGAGGTGCCCATAGAAGAGGAGGCATGGACCACCCCCACAGTAGTGGAGGAACTTGGCGACTTCCACGCGAAGTGCCGGTTTACGGCGCTCGCGGCCGCGGGCCTCCGGGTCCGGGAGCCCCGTGAGGAAGACCTCATACGGGTCGATGCGGCCGCATTCCGGACCGGGGACGCCGGGGAGCTCTCGGCAACCGATCGGGATATCCTCGCGCTCGCGCTGGAACTTCCGGCTGTCCTCGTCACTGACGACTTCGCGGTCCAGAACGTCGCGCACCGTCTCGGCATCGAGACCCGGAGCATCCGGCAGCGGCCGGCCCGGGCGATCCGGTGGCGCTACCGGTGCACCGGGTGCGGCCGGTACTGGCGGGAGCCGGGGGAATGTCCGGTCTGCGGCGCACCAATCAAAAGAAAACTTAAATAGATTCCTTGGCGATCTCTTCTCCATGTCCGCCCTTGAAGAGTTGATCACGAAGGCAAAGGCACTCCAGGCAGAAGGGCACACTCCCGGCCAGATCTCCGATGAACTGGGCCTCTCGATGGAGACGGTCACCTGGCTGCTCACCCAGCAAAAGGGCATGGAAGCCCCAAAAGACGTCCACATTGACTGGACGGCGATAGGAAGCCACGGAACCCTCCTCAGCGATATGGCGATGATGATGCTCAAGCGCTTCCTCTACCTGCCGGAGGCGGAGAGTGCGTATCCCCCCGAAGAGATCCCTGATACCGTCGTCGGCATCGCGCTGTCGGGAGTCCCGCTCGCCACCCTCATCGCCGCGGAGGAGGGGCTGAAACTCGCGGTATACCTCCCGGCGAAACACAGCATGAGCGAGACCCCTACCGGGTCCCTCGCAGGCACCTTCTCGACGATAGCCGGGCAGCGTTGCATCATCATCGACGACGTCGTGACGACCGGGACGACGCTTGCCGAGGTGGTGCAGTTCCTCCGGCGGCACGGAGCCACGCCGACGGCGGTCTGGTCGCTCTTCAACAAGCAGGGCGTCCGGGAGATCGACGGTGTCCCGGTCCATTCACTCTTCGCGATATCGAGGCTCGGGTGAAGGCCCGAATCCCGATTTCCGTGGTAGGCCGGTGCATCGGGTGCGCCTATCAGGGGTACCGGGCGCGTAACGCCAACCAGGAGGCAATCGGCGCCAACCGAGCGGCGGAAGTACCGGGGGAGGGGTGGACCCTATCGATTAATATATATAGAACCTCTGAACAAACCTAACGAGCAAAGGAGGATTATACAATGCTTGCTGGACAGCCCATCATTATTTTACGGGAAAATGTTGAGCGCACGCGCGGATTCGAGGCGCAGCGCTCGAATATCATGGCTGCAAAGAACGACGGGGCAACCATCCTGCACGAGATGTCCGTGCAGCACCCCGGCGGCAAACTGGTCGTCGAGGTTGCGGAGGCCCAGGACGGCGAGGTAGGCGACGGCACCACGACCGCGACCGTTCTCGTCGGGTCGCTGATGGAGGAGGCGGAGAGACTGCTCGCCCAGGAGGTTCACCCCACAATCATCGCGAACGGCTACCAGCTCGGGATGGATAAGGCCCTCGAAATCCTCGACGAACTGGCCATCTCGATCGGGTTTGAGGACCGTGACGACCTTTTGAAGATCGCCGACACCGCCATGACCGGCAAGTCCATCGAAGCCGTCAAGGACAAAGTCGCCGGCATCGTGGTGGACGCGGTGCGGCAGGTCGCGAGCGAAACGGGCCAGGGCACCTACATCGTGGACGAGGACGACATCAAGATCAAGATGCAGGTCGGCGACTCGATGCATGACGCCGAACTGATCCGGGGCATCGTCATCGACAAGAAGCGCGTCTTCGAGCAGATGCCGGAGAAGGTCAGGGATGCCAGAGTAGCCCTGCTCGCTCTGCCGCTCGAGGTCACGAAGACCCAGGTCAAGTCAAAGATCAAGATCACCTCCTCCGACCAGATGAAGGCGTTCTCCGAGCAGGAGCGCGAGTCCCTCCGGAAACTTGCCGAGCAGATCGTTGCCTCCGGCGCAAACGTCGTCCTCTGCCAGAAGGGGATCGCTGATGCCGTGCAGTACTACCTTGCGAAGCACGGCATCTACGCCGTCGAAGACGTGAAGGAAGAGGACATGAAGTTCGCTGCGAAAGCCCTCTGCGGCACCATCGTCAACAAACCCGAGGAACTCAACGCGGCGACGCTCGGCCACGCCGAAAAAGCTGAGGAGGTCCCGGACACCGAACTGACGGTCATCTCCGGCTGCGACAACCCGAAAGCCGTCACGATCCTCCTGCGGGGCACTTCCCAGCTGCTGCTGGACGAACTCGAGCGGGCTGTCTACGACGCGACCCGGGTCGTCCAGGATGCCATCGAGGACGGTAAGTTCGTCGTCGGCGGCGGTTCGGTAGAGACCGAGCTCCAGATCCGCATCCGCGACTACGCCGCAACCGTCGGGGGGCGGGTCCAGCTCGCCATTGAGGCGTTTGCGAACGCTTTCGAGGTCATCCCAAGGACGCTCGCAGAGAACTCCGGGTTCGACACGATCGACAAGGTCGTTGCTCTGCGCAAGGTCCACGCCGACGGCGCGAAGCATGCCGGGCTCAACGTCTACACCGGCGAGGTCGTGAATATGCGCGAAGCCGGGGTCATCGAGCCCATGCGGGTGAAGACCCAGGCTATCAAGAGCGCGACCGAGACGACCATGCTCCTCGTCCGTGTCGACGACATGATGATCACCCAGACCGGCAAGAAGGGCGCACCGGGATTAGAGTAAATCACCCGCGCGAGGAGGTCAGGAAGATAGCGACCTCCTCTTCCTCGATTTTTTTGTCCTGCGGCAGGCTTCTTCCATGGTGAAAGATCAGTGCCGCATCCGGATTGAGCCCGAAGGAGAGGAGGGCGGTCTCGTAGGTATCGTCCGGTGCCCCCTGGTAGATCAGCACGCCGCCGTCCGGGATGAGAGTGAATCGACAGAGCATATCTCGATACTATTATAGTGAAAGAGCCTAAATATTCTAGGCTGATTCTGTGCCGAGGTAGTCTAGTCCGGGAAGGCGGTGGCCTCGAAAGCCACTGGTGTTCGGCACCTCGGGAGTTCAAATCTCCCCCTCGGCGTTTTTGCGTAAGAGCCCGCCCTTACACCGGGAGCGCGATCCCGGAGTTCCACAACGTTCCTCCGGCGCTGCCGCCGATTGCACCCGCCGTAGATCGCGCCATACCGGTAGAGCTCTATATTCCTGAGAAGTTCATTCACGCCCCTTTCACCGCCGCGGGCATAAGAGGATTTCGCAAAGAACTATGTTCACGAAACTGCACAGTAACTGGTAGTGGCTCCCACACTCCAGGGTTCCGGCATACGCCGGTCACGGAGGTCCACCGTGTATCGTTGCTTCGATGAACTGGACGATGCTGTCGCCATCCTGAACCAGGACAACACCGTTGCGCGGCTGAACCGATCGTTTCAGGAGGTATTCGGGATCAGCGACGACGCTGCCCGCGGCATGGAAGTAGGTGACTTCATCGCCCGCTACCTCGCACCGCTCTTCGAGGAGGAGGATTCTGTCGGCCGGATAATCGAGGCACTCCGGTGCCGGCGGGAGGACGGGTACGCCATCTGCCGGATGCGGACCTCCACCGGCGAGGTACACCGGTTCTCCTTCTCGTATCGGGTGATGTCCGGCGAACCCTACACCGGAACGGTGCTTGCTCGCTTCCGGGATATAACCCCTGAACATGGTGGAGCAGCGCGGATCAAGCCCGGATCGGTCTATACCAGCATCGGCGAACTGATTCCCTACGGCACCTGGACCTGCGATCCGGACGGCACCGCACTCTACATCTCGCCCTCGTTTCTCGACCTTACGGGAAGGACGCTCGAGGACTGCCGGCGCCAGGGATGGATTGAATGCATACCGCTCAAGGACGCGGCAACGGCACGCGCTGAATGGAGGCAGTGCCTCGATTGCGGGTGCCAGTGGAACCGCGAACTCGAGATTCCTGACCCAGAGGGAGGGTATCGCACCATCCTCTCCCGGGGCGCTCCCATCAGGGACGGGAGCGGCCGCATCGTCCTCTGGGCCGGGATCAATCTCGATATCACCGCGAGAGAAGAGGCCAAACGGCTCACTGCCGCCCGGGCCGCACAGCAGGAAGCCGTCGCGGATCTCGGCCGACTTGCTCTTGCAGGGGCGGAACCTCCCGAGCTGATGGACGCCGTGGTCCGGGCGGTGGCGGAGCGCCTGGGAGTCGAGTACGTCAAAGTGTTGCGATACCTTCCCACAGAGGATATGTTCCTGCTCGAGGCGGCGGTGGGGTTCGATAGTGCTCTGGTCGGCACGGAACGGGTAGAGGGGGGAACCGATTCCCAGGCGGGATACACCCTTCTCTCCCATGAGCCGGTGGTCGTCGAAGACTTCGGCGCCGAGACCCGGTTCCAGGGCCCGGCCCTCCTCCGGAATGAGGAGATCGTGAGCGGCATCAGCGTCATCATCCAGGGCGATGAAGTGCCGTACGGGGTGCTCGGGGCGCACACCCGGAAGCACCGCAGGTTCACCCGGGACGACATCAACTTCGTCCAGGCGGCAGCAAACGTCCTGGCGCAGGGGATCAAGCGAAAGGCGGCCGAAGAAGCGCTCAGCAAAAGCGAGGAGAAGTTCCGCGAAATTGCGCAGCGGAGTTCCGATATGATCTACACCTGCTACCACGACCGGGGGATCACCTACATGTCCCCGGCCGTGACCCGCATCCTCGGTTACACCCCCGCCGAACTCATCGGCCGCAAGTGCCGTGACTATGTCAGCCCCTTATCGCTCGCCGCATGGGAGGAGGGGCAGAGGAAGTTAGCCCGGGGCGAGCCAGTCGAGGGGCTCGAGGTCGAGTTCCGCAAGAAAGACGGGACGGAGGCCTTCGTCGAGCTGAACGAATCGGTGATCGCGGAAAACGGGAAGGTGGTCGGCGTCCAGGCGGTCGGCAGGGACATCACCGAGCGAAAACTGGATGAACGCCTCCGACAGCAGGCGTTCGAGCAGATTGAGCGGAACATCGAGCAGTTTGCCGTCCTCGGCGACCACATACGCCAGCCCCTGCAGGTGATCCTCGGTATGGCCGATCTGGCCGACGATCCGAAGACATCGGTAGTCATTCACGAACAGGTCGAACGGATCAACGATTACATTAAACGGCTGGACCAGGGATGGGTGGAATCCCGAATGGTCCGCGCGTTTCTTCGGCGGCACGAGCGGGAATGAGGTCGGGCATCCACCCGGCCCATGGTTATCGCTGTCGTCGCAAGCCCCGCAAGGCAGATTTCCGCGAAGAGGGGTCCCACCCGGTAATTCCCGGGAACGTGTACGCCGCAATCGATGCACGTCGTGCCGTTCGCCTGCTTTGCAACCGCCACCCCGAGTTCGTCCCGCAGGTCGATCATCTCTCTCACGGCGGGCATCGCCGTGCGGTTTACGCTCAGTATCGTCCTCACCTCTCTCAACGGAGGGGCAGGGTGCTGATCGCTTTAGCAGTTCCCCTCCGGGCATGCGGCCCGGCCCGAAACGCACCGGCAACGACCGGTTTTATGCAGTTGCCGAAGAAACAGCTGAGGTGCCTATGCCGAACAGCACGAACAACAGTTCATCGGCACGTCTCATGGACGGCGCGATCCCCGCCGCCCTCCTTGCCGCCGTGCGGTCGGAGCGACCGCTCATCCACCACATCACGAACAGCGTTACAGTTAACGACTGCGCGAACATAACGATCTGCATCGGGGCCGCCCCGGTGATGGCCGAAGCGCCCGAGGAGGTCGCCGAGATGGTTGCCGCCGCCGGCGCCCTCGTCCTGAACATCGGAACGCTCTCCGCTGCGCAGGTCGAGGCCATGCTGATTGCCGGGCGCCGGGCAAACGAACTCGGCATCCCGGTCGTCCTCGACCCGGTCGGCGCTGGGGCGACCCGTTTCCGGACCGAGACCGCCCAAAAACTCCTCGACACCCTTGATATCGCCGTTCTGAAGGGCAACGCCGGGGAGATCGGCGTCCTTGCCGGGACGGGCGGGAGCGTCCGGGGCGTGGACTCCGGTGGGGTCATGGGAGACCCCGTCGAGACGGCGCGGGCGTGCGCACGCTCGACCGGGACCGTCGTATCGATGACGGGGGCGGTCGACGTTGTGACCGATGGCAGCAGGGTCTTCCTCGTCAGGAATGGCAACCCCGCGATGGACCGGCTCTCGGGGACGGGGTGCATGGCCTCCTCGGTCACTGCGGCGTTCGTCGCGGTCGCGGACGATTATGCGGTCGCGTCGGCCGCTGCGCTCGCAGCCTTCGGCCTGGCCGGGGAACGGGCGGCCCGCGGGGCACGCGGTCCGTACTCGTTCCGGACGGGGCTCTTTGACGAACTTGCCGGGCTCACCCCCGATGACCTTACCCGGGGAGCGCGGATCGAGGAGCGCTGATGGGATACGACCTCTACGTAGTCACCGATGAAGCGATCGGCCTCGGACGCTCCCACGTGGAACTTGCCCGGCAGGCCGTCGCGGGGGGAGCGGACGTGATCCAACTCCGCGACAAGAGGCTTTCCGGACGGGCGCTCTTCGATGCGGCCCTTGCCGTCCGCGAGGTCACCCTTGATGCCGGCGCACTCTTCATCGTGAACGACCGTCTGGACGTCGCCCTTGCGGCCGGTGCGGACGGGGTCCACCTCGGCGCGAGCGACCTCCCCATCAGGGAGGCCCGGAAGATCGCTCCGCCGGGATTCATCATCGGAGCATCGGTCGGGTCCGTCGCCGCGGCTGTCCGGGCCGCCGCGGCGGGTGCCGACTACGTGGCGCTCAGCCCGACGTTCTCGACCGGGTCAAAGGGCGACGCAGGCCCGGGCCACGGCCTCATGAGGCTTTCGGAGATCCGGGCCGCGGTCCCCCTCCCCCTCGTCGCGATCGGGGGAATCAATGCGGTAAACGTCTCCGACGTCATCGCCGCCGGGGCGGACGGGGTTGCGGTGATATCAGCGGTCGTCGGCAAGGACGACGTCGCCGCCGCCGCCAGAGATCTCCGTGCCCGGATCGTCGCCGCGAAAGCGAGGGAGCGCTAACCCTCCGCTCCAGGTCTTTGGAGCGCGGGCGTCCGCTGGTGGAAGGCCGCCCGCCACCGGTCGCCTTGCCGGGCATACACCGTCGATACATAGAGCGTCTGCCCGCCGAAGGAGACGGTATACGCGAGGACGGCGCTCTCCTCCCCGAGGGGCACGACCTTCGGGTCCGTGATGGCGTACTTCGGAAATTCGTTGGGGTTCTCCACGAGATCGCGGAGGATCCCCTCCCTGTCCAGGATGCCCCAGGGGCTGATGACAAGGGCCTCCGGCGCGAGGTACTCCCGGTAGAACTCCACGTCCCGGGTGTCCGCAGCCTTCCAGGCCTGCTTCTCGACATCCAGCAGAACGGCTAACAGGTCTTCCATAGAGAGCATGTAAACGCACCGGACGATAATAACCGTTTCTTGTGGCCGGCCCGGACGCAAACCCTCTTCGTCTTCACCGGTGAGGGGGGAACCTCATGACCGGGATCACCTTCACCCCCATCGGCACCGTCCACTCCCCGTTCAGCGACCCGCGCAATATGCCCGTCCAGACCATCGGCGCCCGGGGCGTCCGGGGGACGATAGAACTCGACCCTGCCTACGCCGCCGGCTTGAAAGACCTTAGCGGGTTCTCGCGGATCATTCTCCTCTACCACTTCCATCGTTCGGAGGGCTATGCGCTCGAAGTGGTCCCATTCCTCGATACAACGCACCACGGTGTCTTTGCGACCCGGGCGCCCCGCCGGCCGAACGCAATCGGACTCTCGATCCTCCGGCTGGTCGCCGTCGAGGGCGTAACGCTCACCGTCGAAGACATCGATATCCTGGACGGCACCCCGGTCCTCGACATCAAGCCCTACGTCCCGGCGTTCGACGCCTACCCCGACGAACGATCCGGATGGCTGACCGCAACCGCGGAGGATCCCCGCACCGTGCGCTCGGACGACCGGTTCTGCTGACCGGGACAGAGTATTTATCCGGGTCAGGGCTGCAGGGGCGAACGATGGAGATCAACGATGTCCGGGAAGAGCTTGTCTTTGCCGCCCGGGATGCCGCCCTCGCCGACCGGTTCGGCATACCCGCCGAGGCGCTCGTCCCCCTCCTCTTCTCGCTCCGCTACGGGGGCGACTGGAGCTACGCCGCGGAAGGGCTCACCGCCATATCGGCCGTGAAAAAGACCACGGTCTACGACGAAGAGAGCCGAACCGGCTACTCGCTCGAGGAGGTCTACCTCTTCGTCGATCCGGTCATCCTGCACCGGGAGGGGACCGTCTACCGGCTGGAGAAGTGCGGCAGCGCTCCCGCACGGCTGCTCGTGAAACGGCCCTATCGGGTGCGGCTCGGCGCCCGCCGGGCCATCAGGGCGACCGTTCACCCGCTTGAAAGGACGATCCGGACCGAAGACCTCGGTGCCGTGGAGATGGCGTTTGCAGGCTCCACCGCCTACGGGATCGACCACGAGATGGAGCACCTCGCCGGGCGCGAGATCCGCGGGGAGGCGCTCCGGACTTTCCGTTGGGGTGGTTGACAGTCCACCCCCGCGGCTTCGCGCTCAAAAAGACCAACGCCGGATCTCCGTGGAGCCCGGAGTTGCCCTTTACACCTTCCGAAACAGGTTCTTCTCCGCACCGCACCGGGAGCATGCCCAGTTCTCGGGCAGGTCTCCAAACTCCGTGCGGGGCTCGATACCCTGGCCGGGCTCGCCGGCCCTGGGGTTGTAGACGTAGCCGCAGAGTCCGCACCGGTATGAATCCATCATCTCTTCACCTCACCTCACCGCCCCGACCGGCCGCAACTTCGACCGGGGCACGGCACCCATGTATCCCCGTGAAGATAAGTACTCCGGTCGGGTGATCAGGGGGGCCAACTACCCCCGGTTAAAACCGGGGGCTTATTCCGGGACTGTCTCTGCACGGAGCGCGAAGAAAGTGAAGGGGTTGAAGGGAAAGACGCGCTTCCTCCCCGGCTGACACCGGGGGTCTCCGCGCTATACTGTTATGAAGTTCCCTGCCGGCAAGCCCATCGAGGACGAAGAAGACCGTCTCCGTTGCCTTCCGGGGAGAAACGCCGGCATAGCAGACGTCTGCCGGCTGTTTCATCCGGCAGACCGGTTCTCCCGGGAAACCCATCATAGGCCCCACCGCCTGCGGGACCGACCGAGAATGGGAGCACCCCGTCGGCCGGGAGATTCACGGGAAAGAACACAGGGTCTTTCGGTGCGGGCGGGATACCCTCACCCTGCTTCAGAAAGAAGATGATAGTGATTTGAAAGTACCAACCACTCTCAGACCTTCTTAAACCGGCTCTTCGCCGCACCGCATCGGGGACATTTCCAGGTCTCGGGCAGGTCTTCGAACCCGGTTCCGGGCTTGACGCCGTGAGCAGTGTCGCCGATCACCGGAAAGTAGACGTAGCCGCACTGGATGCACCGGTGTGAATCCATTCCTTGTTCACCTCTCCACCCACCGGCCGCGAGGGCGGCAGGGGATAAGATCTTCTTGACTCCCGCGTGAAGATAAGCACTCCGGTCACGACGTCGGGAAGGGGAGTTCTTTTCCCGTGCAGCCGTCAAGGACGATCGAGCGTTCTCCGCGATCCGAGGCGAATCGGATCAGGTAGACCGGGTAGAAGATCGTATCAAACCCGACGATCTCCGCCGTCGGCTCAAGCCCTTTGAGGATCGTCCGGAGAGACGACTCCGTGACCTTCGCCTCGAGGGGCTCCTCCCGGAGGGGCTCCATCGGGAGGGCGTCGGCGGCCGACCGGAGGGCGGAGAGCGCCGGAACCTCGTCTGCAAGCAGTGGCACGTAGACTTTCGTGTCGCCCACCGTCTTCATCTCCGTAATGAGTTTCGCCTCCGCAAGGCTCTTTATCGCCTTCTTCACCACGGCAGGCGCGAGATGGGTGTCGGCCTCGATCTCCGTCAGTGTCGAACCACCGTTCGCAAGCCCCGTAACGACCTTCACCGCGGCCTCATCGAGCCCGAGGAGCTCCGAGAACCCTGGCCTGACCTTCAGCCCCCGGTCCATCTCGACAATGCAGCCGGTGCAGCCATCAAGGACGAACGACGCTGTCTTCGTCGCCTTCCGGATAAGCCCGCCGATGTAGCGTATCCCCACACGGTGAAGCGGCCGATAGATCCGTTCTCCCGAAACGATCCGCTCTTCGGGCTCCAGAATCAGGAACCGTCGCTTCCGCTTTCCTTTCGCGATATCGAGCGCTTCCTCGCGGAGCAGCACCGGGATAACCGCATTCATGGGACCTGCGGCATCCGCGGTAGCGGGCGGCACCACCGGTTCTTCCCGGGGGTTGCCGCCGCACGGTTCGGTCCGGGGCGGCTTGACCGGCTTGACCGGCTCTGCGGGCACGAGTTTGGGCGTCAGTCCCCGGTGCTCGCAGAGCCGGGCCCCAAAGCGCATCTTCATCGCATTCCCCCCCGAGAGTTTACCCATCACAAAGAACTCCCCGGGCTCGAGATCCGCGAGCTCTCCGGCCTCCTTCCGGGACGGGAAGAAGAGGCTGACTGCTTTCAAATCGTTCTCGATCGAGAGTTTCCCGAGGATCTGGCTGTTGCACTGCGAGAGAACGTTCTTTGTCACGAGTGACGGGCGCTGAGTCGCGACTAAGAGGCCGAGTCCGCGCTTGCGTCCCCGGCGGGAGATCTCCTCGATCTTTTTGATGGACTCCCCGGACTGGGGAATGAACTTGTCCGCCTCCTCCACGACCAGCAGGAACGGCTGCTTTAACTCGCTCTCAAGGTCGTAGAGGACTTCCGCGAGGTAGGATACGCGTTCCTGCATATTGACCTCCGAGACGTCGAAGATCACCGCCGTCCGGGAACAGATCGCGTTCTCCATCAGTTCCCGGAGGTTCGCCTGCTCGATATCCACGTTGCAGTCCTCACTGGAACCGATCCAGAGGAGAGGAAATCGGTCCCTGAGCGAGAAGTATTCTCCTTCAGTATCGATGAGGCAGAACCCTACCCGCGCCTGCAGGAGCTGCTCGCAGAGAACCGCGATGCCCCAGCTCTTCCCGGCACCCGACTGCGCGATAACGCAGGTCCTTCCCGTGACTAGTTCCTGGGCATCGATGGCGATATCGCGGTCGCCGTCTTTTCCGATAACCAGTTCCATCTGCTCAATGAGATCACAGGATGCCCCGGGCTTTAACGGTTTCTTTAGGATTCAGAGAGGCCGGTTCTCACTATACACCCCTCCTTATCAGGTTTTATTCCTTCTGAGCGATAAGACAACTCCAAAAGCCGAGAGAACCGTGAAGGCAAGGAAGATCCACTGTATACTCGCCAGGAACTCCGGGAACGTCGCCGGCGTGACGACGGTCGCCCCCATGACGACTGCAAAGACTACGAGGACCGCCCCCATGCTCAACATCATACCGAGCGACCGCATCATCGCCGTCATCGCCGATGCGCACCCGTAATCCCGCTTCGTGACGGAACCCATGATCGCGGTGGTGTTCGGGGACGAGAACAACCCGACCCCCACACCCAGCAGGATGAGGAGGGCGACGATCGCACCGACCGGCGTCTCCGGGCCGAGCATAGAGAAGCCGAAGAGAGCCACGGCCGAGAGCGCCATCCCCACCGAGGCAACATGACCGGGCTGTATCCGGTCGGCGAGGCGGCCCGAGATCGGGGCGACGAAGACCTGGATGACGGGCTGGACCAGGAGCAGGGTGCCCGCGGCGACGGGTTCGTAGCCCCGGATGTACTGGAGATAGAGGGAGAGGAGGAACCCGACCGCAAACGTGGCGCTGTAGTTGATCAGGGCGGCGCCGTTCGAGGCGGCAAAGACCCGGTTCGACGTGAGGAGCGAGACCGGGAGGAGGGGGCAGGGCTGCCTCCGCTCCACCTGGAAGAAAGCCACCCCGAGCACGACGGATGCCACGAGGAGCGCCACGCCGGCCGGGGTGGTCACCCAGGCCAGGCCCAGGAAGAGGCAGAGGATCAGGGCGGAGGAGAGAACCAGCCCGGGGACGTCAAAGTGCTCGTGCTGCCGCTCGTTTAAGAACGCCGGGAACTTTTTGGCGTAGAAGAGGGCCGGGACGGCGAGGAGCGCGGTCAGGATGAAGATGCTGCGCCAGCCGAGGAACTGGGTCAGGGCACCCCCGAGGAACGGCCCGAGCGAGAGCCCGGCGTAGACGGCGGTGACGTTCAGCCCGATTGCGGAGCCCCGCTCGCCGGGGGGGTAGAGGTGGGTGATCAGGGCCACGCTGTTCGCGTAGATCATGGCCCCGCCGGCCCCCTGCACAAAACGGAAGACGAGGAGCAGGCCGAGCGTGGGCGTGAAGATCGTGAGGATGGACCCGGCCGTGTAGACGACGACTCCGATCAGGAATACGGTGACCTTTCCCCGGGAGTCGCCGAGCCTCCCGGCGGGGAGGAGGAAGATGACCGACGAGAGGAGATAGGCGCTCGAGATCCAGGCGAGGGTGGCGGCGTCCGCGGAGAACTCGGCGCCGATGGCGGGCAGGGCAAGGTTGATCGCGGAACCCGTGAACGGATTGAGGAACGTGACGACAGTGACCAGCAGCAGGATGAACCTTCGTGAATACGGTTTATCCTCTCCCTGCTCCACTGCCGCACCCATACCCCATACCTCCTGCCCGGATTGTACGATCAGGTATTCGCGGCGAATTCAAATAAGGGCATTGCCGCCGATCCATACAGTACCTTATGGGAACGGCCCCCTAATACCCCCGGGAAGATGTCTGGTTCACCCCCGGAGACCCGGCAAAAGGTCCGTGATCTCTCGATCCGGCTCATCCTGCTGCTCGGTACGGCAAGCCTCCTGGGGAGCCTGGTCTCAAACGGCGCCCGGAGCGTCACCGGCCCCTACATCCTTCTCCTCGGAGGAAGCGCCGCCGTCGTCGGGCTGGTCGCCGGGGCCGGTGAGTTCATCGGGTATGCGCTACGGTCCGCCACCGGCGCCTACGTCGGCCAGAGCCAGCGCTACTGGAAGGTAGCAATGGCCGGTTACGGCCTGCTCGCCGCCATCCCGCTCCTCGGCATCGCTGTCCGGTGGGAGACCGCGGCCGTCCTCATCATCGCCGAGCGCATAGGGAAAGCCATCCGGACACCGGCGCGAGACACAATCCTCTCCCACGCGACGACAGCCGTCGGGCGAGGGTGGGGATTCGGGGTCCACAAGGCGCTCGACCAGGTCGGTGCGGTCATCGGCCCGCTGATCATGGTCGCGGCCCTGACCCTCACCGGCGGCTACGCAGCGGGCTTTCTCCTGCTCGGCATTCCTCTCGCCGGTGTTGCGGCAGTCCTCCTCCTCGCCCGGTCAGAGGTGCCCCGGCCCGGCCGGCTTGAGGCAAACGGCGGGACCCGGGAGAACCAGGGAGATATGCCCAGGATCCTGCCGTACGCCGCATTCATCTTCCTCGGCATGGCCGGGTTCGTCAACTTTCCGCTCATCTCCTTCCACTTAAAAGCCCAGTCGATCATCCCCGATGCCGCCATCCCGCTCTTTTACGCCTCGGCGATGGTAGTCTCGGTCGCCGTGGCGCTGCTCTTTGGACGCGCCTTCGACCGCATCGGCACCCACGTTCTCCTCGCCATCCCGGTCCTCAGCACCGCGACGATCCTGCTTGCCTTCTCGCTCGACCCGGGCGTGGCGATCGCAGGATCGCTCGTCTGGGGTGCCGGGATCGGGATCTTCGAGACGTCCCTTCGGGCATCGATCGCAGAATCCACGACGGCTGCCCGGAGGGGGCGGGTCTACGGTGCCGTGAGCGCGGTCTTCGGGACGGCGTGGTTCGTGGGAAGCACCGTGATGGGCATCCTTTACGATATATCGATCGGGCATATCGTCGCATACGTCGTCATTGTCGAGGCGGCGGCCCTGATCGCCTACCTCTGGATGTACCGTGCCCGTATCGCGATACGGATCCAGGAGGGGATCGGGGACCTCATCCCGTGATGTTACGGCGCGACACCATCCACGCTTTCAGCGCCCCGCCGATAGCCCCGCCGACGGCGCCGAAGAACCCGAAGTAAAGGGCGAGGGCAAAGAGGAGGGCGGCGATCCCGAGGCCGATGAAGGTGCCCACAGGACCGAGGAACGCCGTCCCCCCGACAACGGCGATGACCGAGAATACCGCGGCGACGATGAGCCCGCCCAGGAGCCCGCCGAGAGCACCCCTGACCGCCCCCGGCGGCCCAAGGTACCCACCGATGATCCCCCCGACAATCGGGCCCGCCACCGGGAAGAACGGGCTGATGAAGAGCATGAAGATGAACCCTACAAGCGCGGAGAGCCAGTATGAACCGCCGTCTTTCGCCAATGCTACCTCCGGATGAGAAAAGCCGGGGGGATCGCCCTCCCCGGTGTTTGTTCCGCGTTACCGCCTTACCGCCGGATCGCCCCGGCGATGGCACCGCCGATCAGCGAGAGGACGCCCTGGTAGATGAATGCCGCGACGATGACGACGAGCGATGTCCCGAGACCTGCAACGAACCCGAACGCCCCGAGGAGAACCGTGCCGCCGACGAGAAGCAGCACCGCGATGACGATCGCACCGAGGATGCCGGCCAGCAGCCCGGCCTTTGCACCATTGCCTATGCCCCCCCGGACCATCCAGCCCGCGACGAACCCGCCGACCAGCGGCCCGATGACCGGCAGGAAGAAGCCGAGAATGAGCCCCACAAGCCAGCCGACGATCACACCCGTCCAGAAGTTATCCGCCATATTCTTCCATCACCGCCGGGACTTCGGGGATGTAATATATAAGCGTTGGGGGGAAGACCGGTTACGAGCGGATCCGGGTCCCGGCCCGCCCGGCGAGAGCGTGCGAGACCTGCTCCAGCGACGCGATGGTTGCCCGCTCTCCGCCGGCGTCGAGGAACTCGATGGCCGCCTCGATCTTCGGCCCCATCGACCCGGGCGGGAATTGCCCCGCCGCCAGGTGCTTTTGCGCCTCGCGAACCGTCATCTCGCTGATCTCCCGCTGCCCTGGCCGGCCGTAGTTCAGCGCAACGCGCTCGACATCGGTCAGGATCAGCAGGTCGCCGGCGCCGGCGATCCGGGCGAGGAGAGCCGCGGTGTAGTCTTTGTCCACCACCGCCTCGACGCCCCGGAGGGTGCCCCCGGGTTCCGCGACCACCGGGACGCCGCCGCCGCCAGCGGCGATCACGACCACCCCGGCCGAAACGAGCCGGAGTATCGCCCGTTCTTCCACGAGGGCGACCGGACGCGGCGAGGGGACCACCCGCCGGTAGCCCTGTCCCGGAATCTGCACCATCCGCCAGCCCTTCTCCTCCTCCAGCCTCCTCGCCTGCATCGCCGTGTAGAATGGTCCAATGGGTTTCTCCGGGTTTGCGAACGCCGGATCGCCGCCGTCCACCAGGGTCTGGGTGATTACCGTCGCGACCGGGCAATCGAGCCCGACCGCCCCGAGAGCCTCCTGCATCGACTGCTGGAGCAGGTAGCCGATCATCCCCTGGCTCTCGGCCCCGCAGACGTCGAGCGGCATCGGCGGGAGGGTATCCTTCGCAAGCTCGTTTTTGAGAAGAATATCCCCCACCTGAGGACCGTTTCCG
Organism: Methanoculleus sp.; assembly: GCA_035363235.1. Classification (GTDB taxonomy): domain Archaea; phylum Halobacteriota; class Methanomicrobia; order Methanomicrobiales; family Methanoculleaceae; genus Methanoculleus. The sequence goes on along the minus strand of DAOSER010000021.1, from coordinate 1,300 downwards.
TGAGTGATGATAACGGCGTAGCCGTCGCTCGCGACCCCCGCGATATGCCGCGAGGCTCTCCGGACGTTTGCGAGTTGCTCTTCGGCCGTCCCCGACTCCCGGTGCTGCAGGATGGCATTCCCGCCGAGGGCGACCACCACGGTCTTTTCCGGCATCTCGTCACCCCCGCTCCAGTGCACAGGTCATGCAGTGGGGACCGCCGTAGCCCCCCGTCAGGTTCTGGAGATGGAGCGCAGAGACCTCGATGCCGTGCCGGGAGAACTCCTCCGTATGCGGAAAGAGCCTCCCGGAACCCCGGATCCGGCGGTAATCCTCCTGTGCGTGGAGAAGGAGCCGACCGTAACGCCCGGGGTCGGATGCGGCCTTCCGCTCCAGATTGCGGAGGACCGTCGGCATCACCCGCTCCCCCTCCACCGCAAGGATGCTCCCGTCACGGATGCAGAGGATGTTTGCGGCGTAGGAGAGCTGCTCAAGGATCGAGAGGTCGATTACGGAGAACCCCTTCGCCCTGATATAGTCGTAGAGAGTCGCTGCCTCACCCGACGGCTCGTAACCCCCGCCCGTCCGGTGATAAACATCGAGGCGTGCCCTCTTGAGGAGGACCTCAGACCCGATCACCACCCCGCTTCCCGCGACGTTGAAGTAGGTGTCGAGGTGCATATCGACCATCGGGTCGGGCCGGTCGCTCGGGATGAGCGGGTGGCCGGGCTGGCGGACCACGCCGATCTCGTCGAACCCCGGGGCGCAGCCGAGGAACTGGCATACCCCGGCCCGGTTCGTCCGGTCCCCGGTGCCGACGAGAGCGAACTCTCCCATCGGCATGAAGTCACCGCCCTCGAACGTTCCCGGCTCCCGGATCGTCCCGGCGATGGGGATGCCGAGGATCTCCCAGAGAAACCGGGTTATCCCGGGCTCCCGGGCCCGCTGCCGCTTCGCCGGCCGGCCAATGACGAGGCCGCAGTCGGTCATCGCCTGCTGGTCGCGCATGAAGTAGAGGTTTGCGAGCGGCTCCTGCCCCATGATCCGGACGTCCACCCCACGGCGGGGGCGGCCGCTTCCGACCTCGAGGACCGGGTTTAAGAGGAGGAGGGTGAAGAAGTGCAGCGAATCCAGGGCGTCGGCGTTCTGCTCCATGCTCCGGCGGGCTTCCGCCACCTCTCTTCTCCCGCCCCGGAGGGTGACGGTCGCGTGCGCCCGGTCAACGAGACGGCGGCGCACCGCAGGGTCACGGTCGGCAGCATCGAGAACCGTCTCCTTGAGGTGCAGCACCCGGACGCCGAACTCCTCGCGGAGGGTGCGG
>DAOSER010000020.1:0-20905 GCA_035363235.1 Methanoculleus sp. | reverse complement strand
TCATGAAGATGTGCGCCTACCGGTCCGGCCAGGTGGTGAACTACTCGTCCCTCGCAAACGACTGCGGCATCACCCATAACACGGCGAAAGAGTGGTTATCCCTCCTTGAGACATCGCTGCTGGTCGTGCTGATCCGGCCTCACCACAAGAACTTCAACAAGCGGCTCGTGAAGATGCCCAAACTCTACTTCACGGACCCCGGCCTTGCCGCGCACCTGGCCGGGGTCCAGAGTGCCGACGACCTCGTTTACCATCCCCTGAAAGGAGGGCTCTTTGAATCGCTCATCATAACGGAGTTCCTGAAGTTCCGGCTCAACCGGGGCAAAGAGGCCAGCCTCTACTTCTGGCGGGATAAGCTCGGGCACGAGATCGACTGCATCATCGAGTACGCAGGGTGGGACCCTGTCCCGGTCGAGATCAAGTCGGGCAGAACGGCAAGTTCCGACTTCTTCAAGGAGATAACCTACTGGAACAGCCTCTCCGGCAACACCCCGGACCGGTCGTTCGTGGTCTACGGCGGCGACCAATCGCAGCGCCGGGCAGCGGGGCAACTGGTCGGGTACCGGGACCTGGAGCCGGTCCTGCGGTACCTGGAGTGATCATGAGGGATTCAACGCCGGATATCCTATGATCTTGCGGAGTCGCACCCGAGGAGATGCGGAGAGAACGATCGCGCCTATGACTTCCGGCTGGCCGGAGCCCTGATCGAGGAGAGCCGGGTATATATCGTCCACTTCTTTCGGGAAGAGGAGGGAAAATACGGCATCAACGATTCGGCCACCCTGGAGATCGGGATTCTCTACGGCCTGGGCGTCTCCTCCCCGCAAACGAGCCGGTACACCCTCATCCTCTGCGAAGAAGGCTACGATGCGAGGAACATCGGCGGCATGCGACGCGGAATACGGCCCTCCACCGAAAAAGAGTGGCGATGGCACGATTTCGAGAGCCATGGTGAGGCAATCCTGAATGCAACCCAGTTCTGCTACGATTGCCTGCTGGAATATTCACTCTCGCTCTGATACGAGGGAGCGTAACGGCATCTCCACGGGCGGGATCGTAGTTCTCCGCGAGACCGGCGGCGGGGTGCATGCGCCGGTTCTCCATAGAGTACGGCGAACCGGCCTGTCCGGTGCAGCCCTTCCTGCCGGACACCCCACCGAATCGCTCTTTACCCTCCCGGCCCATACCCTGATCATGCCCGACGACCGGAAGATCATCAGGAAGACCGTCCAAAAGGCACGCGAACGCGGGGCGGACGTGGCGGGCGCCGTGGCGGCAAAGAGGCTCATCGACTGCCCCTCGGCGGTCGCGGACGGCCAGAGGGGCTCGCAGACCGACCGGGGGGCCTACATCGTCCTCGGCCTCTCCCACGACCCGGAGCACCCCGAACTCGACCTCTGGGAGCCGGACCGGGGGACGCCCGGCGACCGGATCCTCGCGAGAATCGGCAAAGATCTCGTCCGCTGGCTGCAGGAGACGTACGGAGTCCGGGCCCGGCTCATCCCCTACCGGCTCGAGGACGGCGGGATCTACCTCAAGGATGCGGCATGCATGGCGGGGATCGGGAGGATGGGGAGGAACAACCTCGTCCTCGTCCCGGGTTACGGGCCGCGGGTCCGGTTCCGGGCGGTCTGGGCGGACCTGGACTGCCCCGAAGAACCGGCACCGGCGGGAGAAGCCCCCTGCGCCGGCTGCGAACAGTACTGCACCCGCGCCTGCCCGATGGACGCCTTCTCCACCGGGAGGTTCAGCCGGGCGCGGTGCCTGGCGCGGATGGACGCCGACAAGAACTCCGGGAGGGAACGGATCGACCATTGCCGGGCCTGCGAACTCACCTGCCCCGCCGGGGGATAGGAACGCGCCCCCTACGCCGCCTCGTGCCGGCGCAGAAACTCCCGGATCTTCCGCAACTCAATCCAGCCCCGGTCGAGCTGACCGACGATATCGTCGATCCGCCGGACCTGCTCGCGGATCCTCTCTGCGGTCCCCTCGTCGTCCATCAGATCGGCCCGGGCAAACAGGACCTGCAACGGCTGGCGGACGTGATCCGCCAGGATCGCGAACTGCTCGATGTTCTGCTCGATCCGGTCGTATGCCTCCTGCCGGATCCTCTCGACCTGTTTTCGTTCGGTGACGTCGGCGGAGATGACCGCGAGCCGCCGGATCTGCCCGTTTACACCCCGGACCGGGAAGAGGATATTCTCAAAGACCCTCCCCTCGTGCTCGTCGGTCATCCGGATGGGCTTCCCCGACGAGAAGGCCTCATCGACCCACCTCTTCCGGGTCACGGCCAGATCGGGCGGGAAGAGGTCATACACGCACGTCCCGCGCGGGTCCTCTATATCGCTGGACCGTACGGCCATCGCCTCGTTCAAGGCAAGGATCGTGCCCTCCCGGTCGATGAGCACCGTGGCATCGGGCGTCGCGTCCAGGAGCGCCCGGAACTGCTCCTCGCTCTCCTGCAGGGCCATCTCGGCCCGTTTCCGCTCGGAGATATCGATCGCGACCTCGAGCCGCACATCCCGCCCGTCGGGCCACCGGATGATCCGGTCGACGATATCCAGGTGGATATCGAGGACCGGATTATAGTACTCCCACCGGTAGGGCTCCGGCTTCCGGCGAAGAATTACTTCGTTGGTGCAGAACGGGCACGGCTCCTCGCGGCCCTGGAACTCGCGGTAGCATACCCCGCCGATAACGTCCCTCCCGAGCGCTCTCGTAAAGTAGGGGTTTGCATACAGGATCTCGTTCGTCGCGGGGTCCGATACGTAGACGATCTGCTCGAGACCGTCGAAGATGGAGAGGAGCTGGTCGCGCTCGAACTGCAGCATCTCCTCCATCTGCGCCTCTTCGGGGACCGGGCGGATGGTGGCCACGTGGGTGCCGGGCGCCGTCCGTGCCACGGCGCTGCACTCCACCCGGACCATGGCGCCGTCGTTCCGCACAAGTTCGCATTCACCCTCCAGTGTACCGTCTTCCAGGAACTCCCGCCAGAACCCGCTCTCCCCGCCTGCGTATAACTCAAAGACCGACCGCTCCAGCAACTCTTCCCGGGTATACCCGAGCAGGGTGCAGGCCGCGGGATTGGCCTCCCGGATCCTCCCGGCATCGTCCGCGACGAGAACGGCATCCTTCACGAGGTTGACGACCGAACGGAGGTAGCCGCATTCCGTATCGCGGCATCCTGCCGGGTCATCCGGCGGGCACACGTGGGCCCGGCCACATGCAGGCACCCTGCCGTGCGAGGCGCAAAGAAGCGTGAACCGGAACGCCGCCCCCAGATCGGGACGGCCGGGCACCCGGTCCTCGACCCGGACACTGCCGCCGTAGCGCTCCACCAGCGTCCGGACGATGTAGAGCCCGAGGCCTTCGCCCCTGCCGTGCCCGAGCCCCCGCTCGAACCGCTGGAAGAGCAGCCTCTTCACCCCGTCCGGGATCCCCGGGCCGGTATCTTCGACCGAGACCAGCACCTCGCCGTCCTCTTCCTCGACCGTGACGGTGATCTCGGCATCCGGTCCCCCGAACTTGACGGCGTTGCCGATCAGGTTCGTCACGACCATCGAGAGGAGGCCGTCCGCGCAGACCTCGACCGGCCGGCCGGCATAGCGGATCGAGGCCGCCGGAAACCTCCCGATCTCTTCCCGTAGGACGGCGTCGAGGTCCACCGGCGAGAGATCTGCCGACTCCTGGTGGATCCGGCGGATGGCTGAGACGTTCTTGAGGATCTCGGTGCTCCGCCAGATGCTGTCGTAGAGGTTCTGCGCATACGTCTTCTGCTCGCCCTCGAGCAGGCCGAGCAGGAGGTCGGCATACATCGTGGAGACGTTGTTTGCGTTCCGGACGTCGTGCGTCAGGATATCCAGGTAGAGGTTTGCCTCCCGGTGCGCCCCGTCCAGTTCCCGGTTAACCCGGGTGAGCTCCTCTGTCTGCTCCCGGAGGGCTTCCTCCGCCTGCTTGCGCTCGGTGATGTTCTCGATCATGCCGATGAGGAACTGCGGGGCGCCCTCCGCGTTCCGGACGAGGGACCCTGTCAGCGTCCCCCAGAGGATCCGGCCGTCTTTTCTCACGTAGCGTTTCTCCAGCCGGTACCTCTCGACCTCCCCGGCGACGAGCGACGCCGCGAGCACCAGGTCTTCCGATAGGTCGTCGGGGTAGGTGATATCGGCAAAATGCATGCCCGCGATCTCGTCGCGCTCATAGCCGAGCATCTCCTGGAACGCCGGGTTGCTGTCGATGAAGCATCCGTCCAGCCCCTCGAGAACGATCCCGATCCCGGCCCGCTCGTAGATGCCGCGGAACCATTCTTCGCTCTCGCGAAGCGCCCTCTCCGTTGTCTTTCGCTCGCGGATATCGATCCCGATCCCTACCCGGGTATCGTCAGAGAGGCGGATGTTTGCCCAGGAACTCTCGACCCCGGAGCCGTCCTTTGCCCTCAGCACAAAGTCCCGCCACCCGGGCGCAAGCGACTGCATGAACCGGCCGACCATCTCCCGGTACCCGGGGTCGGGATAGCATAACGCCATGAGATCGCCGCCGCGTGCGTCTTCCTCCGTCCAGCCCAGCGTCTCGCGCAGCGCACGGTTAAACCGGAACGTCTTCAGGTTCGGATCGTAGACCGTGATCATCACCGGGATCGCATCGATGATCGCCTGCAGCAGTTCGCGCTCGTGCGCCGTCTTCCGCTCCGCCCGTTTCCGGTCGGTGATGTCGCGGGAGACCGTCAGGACCCGCTCGACCCTGCCCGAGGGGCCGGGGATCGGGACCGAGATGTACTCGCTGTACGCGATATCCCTGATCACGGCGTGGCGGACCTCTCCCCGGACCTGCTTTCCGGTGGCAAAGACCTCCCTGACCTTCTCGAAGTAGGGGCCGGCCCCCTCCAGCGTAAACCCGAGTTCCTCCCAGGTCTTCCCCACCATCTCGTGCGGCTCCCGGCCGAGCTGGCGGGCGAACTCCCTGTCCACGTAGACGTACCGGAGGTCCCGGTCCAGGATGTTCACCGTCTCCGGCAGGTGCGAAAGGATGGTTGCCAGCACCTCCTGCTCGCCGTACGGCCGGCGGTCCCGCAGGCGGATGAGGTGCGTGCCGTCCTCTCCGACCCTGCCGGAGCAGCAGATCCGGCGTTCTTTGCCGTCGGCGGCCCGGAGGGTGCAGGCAAGGTCCGGGAGGTCGGCACGGTCGCGGAGGGATGCCGCGACCGCCTGTCTGCACTTCTCATCGGTGATCCGGGGCAGAAGAGAAGTGTTCACGAACTCCCCGGCGCCGTTGCCGGCATAAGCGTCCCGGTCGACCCCGAGGCAGTGCTGCAGTGCTCTGTTGATCCAGACGATACGGTTGTCCGGACCGATCAGGAGCACGCCCTCATCGAGCAGGTCAAGGAACTGCGGGAGTGGTCCGGGGTCGGCAGGTGCGCCAGGGGACGGTGTCATCGACAGGACTCCATATACGAAATACGTGCGTCTTCATATAAAATTGTGGAAACCCTGACTGCGAAGGAGATGCCCCCGCTATCGCCTTCAGCTGCCTGTCGAAGGTAATCGGCACACATAAATAGCCATTCTCTTCACCGTGGGGACATACCACTCCCCCGGCAGGGAGAGATAGCGGGAGGACGTGGTCCGGGTGGAGCCGGCCGCAACAGGGGATAGTATGAACGTGCTCGTGAGGACCCCGGACGGGGTTGAAGAGGTCAGGGAGATCGAGAACGACTGGGTCATCCCCGGCGACGTCCTGGACGACGGCTCGGTCGTCCTCGAACTCCGGGACGAACTCTCGGACGACGACTACCTGGCGATAGGGCTGTACGACTGAGCGGCGAGGGCGTGGTGCGACTCGTTCGCGGTCGACACACCGCTCCCGCCGTCAAAACCCACTCTCTTCCATCCCCCTGACCGCTCGCCCAATCCCGGCAAAGACCTGCTCTTCGTCCACCTCAATCTCCACCCAGCGGTCGGCGTCGACGAAGTAGAGATAGGGTGTGACCGGGCTCCTGAGGATCCGGGCGGCCGCACGGCGGTAGATCGTCATCTGGACCGCGTAATCGGCGTCCCCCGGGGTCCCGGTCTTGTAGTCGATGAGCACCCAGGCGCCGTCCGGCCGCTGCACCAGCCGGTCGATGACCCCTCTGAACGCGAACCCGTTCACCCGCGCCAAAAACGGCACCTCGCGGTGGTCCCGGACGACCCCCTGCATCAGGGGTGAGGCAAGGAACCGCTCGTAGAGTTCCCGGTACTCCCCTGCCCTGCCGGGGTCCATGCCGTACTCCCGCAGCACCGCAGCGGGGTCCCGGCCCCGGAAGACCTCGTGGACGACGAGGCCGCGGGTCACCGGGTCCCCTCCGGCAGCGGACTCCTGCGGACCGCGGAGGTACGCCTCGACCTCGCTCGCCGAGTAGACACGCTCCTCCTTCCCGTCCGGGGGAAGGTTCGCCGGGACAACCGCAGCGGGGACGTCGTCGGGCACCGGGAGGTAGATCGGAGCGGCCTCCTCCACGTCGACCGGGATCGCCGCCGGGTCGAGGGTGAGCGGGATGCGGAGCGCCCCGAGGACGGCTTCGCCCCGGGCGCAGGCGTCACCAGAGAGCCCGAGGCAGTGCGCGAGCCAGGCCATCCGGGTCTTCCCCGCCGCGAGGCTCTCCGGGACTTCGGCCGGCATCTCCCCGCAGAGGACGAGGTGGTCCTTCGCCCGGGTGACCGCGACGTAGAAGAGGCGTTTACGCTCAGCCTCCTCCTTCTGCCGGTGCTCGGCCTTGAGGAGCCGGAGGACGGGCGTCTCTTCGCGCTCGTGGTCGTTATCCGGGTTCGGTATCGAGACCCCGAGCAGCAGCCCCTCCTCCACCATGATGCTGCCCCTGCCGGGCGGCGGCGTCTCCGCGAGGTCGGGGACGACGACGACCGGGAACTCGAGCCCTTTTGCGGCGTGGACCGTCATGATCGAGACCGCGTCGGTCGAGACAAGGTCGAGGGGGGCATCGCCCTCCCGCTGTTCTCCGTCGATAGAGCGGCCGAGTTCCGCGACAAACTCCCAAAGCGATGAGTACCCGCCCTCTCTCGCGATGGCGATCAGTTTCTCGACGTTCGCCGCGGCCTGCTCGCCCCCGGCCATCCCGCCGAAGACGGCGAAGATCCCTGAGGTGTCGACGATCCGGCGCAGGAGGCGGGCGGGCGGGAGCCGACGGGAGAGCGAGAGCCAGCCCCGGAGGGTCGCCGCCGCAGGCTCCGCCGCGGCCTGCAGCCGCTCCCAGAGAGAATTCCCCGGCGCCCGAGCGATGTGGAAGAGCCGGGCGTCGGAGAGCCCGAAGCAGGGCGACCGCAGCACGCCGTAGAGCGCTGCATCGTCCAGGTGGTTCGCCAGGAACCGGAGGATGTTGTAGAGGTCGTAGACCTCCTGGCGCTCGTAGAACCCGAGGCCCGCGTGGACGTGGTAGGGGACGCCGTAGCGGGCGAGCGCCCACTCGTAGTAGGCGAGGTTCGTCCGCCGCTCGAGCAGGACGGCGACGTCGCCGTAGCCCGCCGGCCGGACCTCCCCGTCGCGGGAGACCGGCTTTTCTCCCCGCTCGACGAGAGAGCGGATCTTGCGGGCCACCATCTCCGCCTCGGCCCGGCGGCCGGCCGCCCGGTCTCTGATCTTCGGGCAGAGGAGGAGTTCGACCGAGCCGGTGTCCCCGCACCGGTTCGCACGCAGCGGTTCGTAGAGAAACTCCCAGGGGCGTTCGGGCTCCGCCATCAGGGCAGAAAAGACCGCGTTCGTGAACCCGACGACCTCGGGCGTGCTCCGGAAGTTGACGTCGAGCGCGACCGTCTCCCCGCCGAGGTCGTGCTCGATCAGGTCGCGGGTATGCGAGAACTGCGTCACGTCGGCCTCCCGGAAGAGGTAGATGGACTGTTTCGGGTCGCCGACGACAAAGAGGTTCGCAGAATCGCCGAGGATTGCGCGGATGATGGCGATCTGGACAGGATCGGTGTCCTGGAACTCGTCGACCAGGATAAACCGGAACCGGCTCTGAAAGTGCGCCTCAACGATATCTTTGCGGTCACGAAAGAGCCGGTGGGTGCGGTTCACCAGGTCGTCGAAGTCGAGGGCGTTGTGCCGCCGTTTCTCGGCCTCGACCAGGTCCAGGAAGGCCGAAAAGACCGTGCCGAGGTCGCGGAGGAACTCGAGCGTCGCCCGGGTGAAGGGGTCGGAGGGGTCGAGGGTGAGCGAGCAGGCGTCGGCGTGGTCCTTGAGGCAGCCGTCGAGGACACCGTAGGCCGTCCGGAGGTTGTTGAGGTCGTCCCCCGCCCAGTTCTTCTTCTGCCCCATGTTTTTGCGGAAACGCGAATTGCTGTGAACTTCGGCCAGTTCGGCGACCGCACCGGCGAGGCAGGGCTCGACCGCCCGGAGATACTCCCCGGCCGGGTCACGTTCGCCGGGGTAGCGGGCGGCAAGGTCCCGGAGGGTTTCGAGCGAGGAGGCGGCACGGTCAGAGAAGGCCGCGAGGGCTTCTGTCCGGTGCCGTTCCACGGCCGCCCGCCAGGCGTCGAGCACCTCCTCTTCGCTCTGTTCGAGGGCGGCAAAGAACGCCCCTGTAGCCCCCCGGCGCGAGTACAGCCGCTCAAGATAGTTCTTCAGTTCGTAGGCCCCGACCGCCCGGAGGGCGCCGATCACCGCGTCCCGGCACTCCGCGGGCGGATCGCCGTGGATGAGGGCGTCGATCGCCTCCTCACGGAGCCGGAGCGCCTCCCGCTCGTCGAGGACCGCAAAGGATGGCCCCACGCCGGCCTCGATGGGGAATTCACGGAGGACCCCTGCGCAGAAGGAGTGGAAGGTCGATACCGTCGCCCACAAAAACTCGTCGCGGACCGCGTCCCACCGCTCGCCCTCCTTCTCCGCGATCGCCTGGCGGACCCGGACTTTCATCTCGCCGGCCGCCTTCTCGGTGAAGGTCAGCGCGAGGATGTTGCCGACGCCGATCCCGGATTCGAGCAGGCTGAGGTATTTCTGCACCAGGACGTGCGTCTTCCCCGTTCCCGCCCCGGCGGTGACGCACCTGCTCATCGAGTGATCGAGCGCGGCCCGCCCCTGGCGTTCAGTCAGTCCCATCGGGGTTCACCTCCGCAGTGATCAGCCGCAGGGCGTCGAACCGGCAGACGGTCTTGAACCCGCAGTAGGCCGGGCAGGGGCCGGCATCCGACCGGGGCGGGAAGCACCCGCCGCGTATCCCGGCGAGGTACCGCTGCGTCCAGTCTAAAGCGGTCTTGACCACCTCCCGGACGTCCTCGACGCTGCTCCGGCCGGAGCCCGGGAAGCAGGAGAAGCACTCTTTGAGCCCGGCGTCCCAGAAGACGGGTTTGTTCCGGACCTCTCCGCGCCGGAGGGTGTAGTAGGTGCCCGCGACCCCCTCCCTCCCGGTCAGGGTCTCGACCGCCCGGAGGTAGAGGGGGAGCTGGAGCGCTTTTCCGGCCATGATATCCTTGAGCCGGTGATGCGAGGACCCGGTCTTGTAGTCGGTGATCATGAACCGCCCGTCGGGCATGACGTCGACCCGGTCGACCCTGCCCCGCAGGCGGATGGTCGCGTCGCCGAGCGGGACCGCGACCGGATCGGGTACCGAGGCAGCGTCGACCTCCCCCGGCGCCACCGGGAGGCCGAACGAGACCTCGAACGCGTGCGGGACGAAGCGGGAAGCTGCGACCTCGGCCTCGTGCCGGAGGAACCGTTCGAGGAGGCCCCTCCCCGCCGCGGGTGAGCCGAGGAGGAGTTCTTTATCCGCGGCCCATGCCGGGGTCTCGAACGTGAACCGCTCCGCCTCCTCCCGGCCGGCGTCGAGGATCCGCCGGAGGGCGTCCGGGCAGCACGCGTCGGTGACCGGTCCGTTGCCGTCGCACTTCCAGCCGGAGTAGAACCGGTAGGCGATCCGGTGGACGAGGGCCCCCCGCTCCTGTGCGGTCAGGTCGGGGTCGGCCGGAGGCAGCGGCGCAAGACCGAGGACCCGCTCCAGGTAGAACCGGAACGGGCAGTCCGCGTAGGTCTCGAGCGCCGTCACCGAGAAGACGGCCCCGTCGCCGAACCGTTCGGCGAGTGCCGCGACGACCGCCGGGTCGTCCCCGAGCATGCCGTCGTAGGGGGAGTCGTAGCCGCCCTTCCGGTGGTAGTTCTCGACGTTGAGCCGGCGGACGGCCTCGCGGAGGGTGAGGGGCGGGGGCATCACGGCGGGGACTTCCCTCCGGGCGAGGAGGGCGCCGGCCCGCCGGGCTGCCGCGAGCCGGGAGTCCGGGAAGTCGCTGTTCCCCCACGTCTCCGGGGAGAAGGCCTCGCGAACGGCGTCCACGAACCCGGAACGGACCAGCGGCGTTGTGCCGTCGGCAGCGGGGTAGCTCAGGGAGACCCGGGTCCGGGCGGCAAGGAGGGCCGCCGTGAAGTGGTAACGCTCCTCCCGGAGGATGTCTTCTTTCGACCGTGTCGCAAGGCGCCGGGTCTCGGCGTCGGTGGTGAACGGGAGCCGGGTGGTGAGCCGCGGCATCGTGCCCTCGACGAGGTCGCCGACAAAAAGGTAGGGGACGGAGAGGTGCGCAACCTCCCGGACGCCGACCACCCGGACGGCGTTGCCGTGCCGCCGCCGTCCTGTCCGGGTGCCGGCGAGGAGGAGGGTGAGCATGGCGGAGAACTCTAAAAGCGCCACCTTCTCCTCCGGGAACAGCCGGGAGACGCGGTCGAGGGCTGCGAGGGTCCCGATAAATCCCTCCAGATCCCGGGCCTCGTCCTCACGGAGATCGGGCTCGCCCTCCGCCGGCATCACCGGGGCCTGCCACCGCTTGAGGAGCGAACGGTAGGCGGCGAGGTGTTCCCGGACCGTCTTCGTCCCCTCGAGCACCGAGAGATCGGCAAAGAGCCCCCTGACAGCCTCCCGCGCCGCCCCGACGGCGGCGATCTTTGCCGTGAGCCGGGATTTTGCGGAGTCCGGCCGCGCCCGTTCGTCCTCGAGGGCGGAGACCAGTGCGACGAGCCGCCCGTCCCAGTTCCCGGCGGTGATCCGAGCCTCCCGGGAGAGGACGTCAAGCTCGCAGCCGCCAGCGTTCGGCAGGTAGGGGGAGGTCATGAGGGCGACGACGTCCTCCCGCCGGTAGCCGCGGGCGGGGACGGCGAGGACCGAAAGGAGCGCCTGGACGAGGGGCGATGCGGAGAGCGGCCGGCCGCCGGACGCGGTGTACGGGAGCGCGAAGTCGGGGAAGACCTCTTCCACATACGGCACCGCCGATGCGAGGTCGGGGAACGCGACGGTGATCTCGTCCGGCCGGACATTGGCGGCAAGCAGGTCCCGGACCTCCTGGGCGATCGAGCGGACCTCGTCCGCCCGGTCGCGCCGTTCTGCAAGACGGATGAACTTCCCGCAGTCCCCGGGCTCCCGCCGGGAGAAGAGGCCGGAAATCGCGGAGTGGCCGTCCCCGGAGACGACCATATCCGGGTGCAGCCAATCGCCGTCGTCCGAGAAGACCGCCGGGTTCGGGGCATAGGGTATCGCGTAGAAGAACTCCCCGGCGGACTCCCGCAGGGCAAGAAGCAGGTCACGCTCGAGCGGCATCGGTTCGAAGAGCCCGTAGACGAAGACCGTGTGGAATCCTCCAGCCGCGAGCAGCCGGACCGCACGGGCGAAGAGCGTGCTCTCGTCGACGAGGCCGTGGCCGTCGAGGAACCGGCAGTAGGCGTCGAAGAGGGCGGCGATCTCGGCGCTTTTGGCGCTTGCAAGGTCGCCGAGGGCGGCCGGGTAGTCGACCTTCCGCATGATGAGGACCTCAAAGAGGGTCGCGAGTTCGTCGACGGCTCCGGTCCCTGCGAGGAGCGGGTACCTGCCGGCGGCAAGCAGCCGGGCGAGGATGAGCCGGGACTCGGCAGCGGAGATCGGCGTCTCCGCCGCCGCGTGCTCGAAGAAGACCTTCCGGGCGAGCCCGGGAAGCGTGGTGACGGTGTCGGCGACGAACGAAGCCCCCGCATCGCCGAGGCGGCGGGCGACTTCCCGGGCGAGGTAGGACGTCGGGACGATGAAGATGGTGCCGAACGGGTCGCGGGCGGCGGCTTTCCGGAATTCCGCAATAAACGTGTCGAGACCCTCTCCGGGCAATTGGCGGTACAGAACGGCGGGGGACATCCGATGAACTCTCCTTACGAGAGATAGAGGGTGAAGGAGGGATGAGTGTTGTTATTTGGGTCGGCACAAACCGGAGCACTCTTTCCCGCCGATGCCCATAGGAAGATCATGGACAGGATCGACCGCTACCGCGGGTGCCTGCTCGGCCTCGCCGCCGGCGACGCCCTCGGGGTATCCGCCGAGTTCCAGCCGCCGGGGACGTTTGCGCCCGTCACCGGGATGGCCGGCGGCGGCTACCATAACCTCAGGCCGGGGGAGTGGACCGACGACACCTCCCTCGCCCTCTGCCTCGCCGAGAGCCTGATCGAGAAGCGGGGGTTCGACCCCGTCGACCAGCTGGAGCGCTACGTGCGCTGGTACCGGGAGGGGCACCTATCGAGCACAGGGACGTGTTTTGATATCGGGACGACGACCCGGAAGGCGCTCGAGCGGTTCATGGTCACCCGGGAGCCCTTTCCCGGGCTGACGGACGAGCGGTCGGCGGGGAACGGGTCCCTGATGCGGGTCTGCCCGGTGCCGATGTTCTACGCCGCCGACCCCGTCCGGGCGATAGAACTCTCCGGCGAGAGTTCGCGGACCACCCACGCGCTGCCGGTTGCCGTCGACGCCTGCCGGTTCTTCGGGGGGCTGATCGTCGGCGCCCTTGCCGGCGCCCCGAAAGAGGTGCTGCTTTCGGAGCGGTACTCCCCGGTTCCGGGCTACCGGGAGGAGCACCCGCTCGCCGGCGAGATCGATGCAGTCGCGGCGGGTTCCTACCTCCGTAAGGAGCCTCCGGCGATCCGGGGGCGCGGGTATGTCGTGGCCTCGCTTGAGGCGGCGCTCTGGGCGTTCTCCCGGAGCAGCACCTTCGAGGAAGGCTGTCTTCTCGCGGTGAACCTCGGTGAAGACGCCGATACCACCGCGGCGATCTACGGGCAACTCGCCGGGGCGTACTACGGGGCAGCGGGGATCCCGCAGGCCTGGCTGGAGTGCCTCGCGATGCGGGACCTCATTGAGGGGTATGCTGATGGGCTGATGCGGTACGGGGAGATGAAGCTACCACGTACACGCGATCCCGCGGCGGAGCATGGAGCGCGACCGCCTGACCACAGGTATCAAGACATATGATAACCTATAGGGATTAACATGTCCTCCACCACGGTCTGGATCACGCCCGAGAACAAAAGCCGCCTCGCAGCCCTGAAGCGCCATCCAAAAGAGTCTTACAACGACGTCATCGCCCGCCTGATCGACATGGCCGTCGACGACGAGCCCCTCTCGGAGGAGGCCATCCAGGGCATCGAGGAAGCCCTGGAGGATATCCGGGCCGGCCGGCTCTACTCCGAAGACGAGATCAAGAAAGAGTTCGGTGTAAAGGAATGACCTATACGGTCACCTACACCAACCGGGCTCGGCGTGACCTTAAAAGGCTCCCCCCTGAAACGGCCCGCCGGATCATCCGGGCCGTCGCCGGCCTCCGGGAGGACCCATACTCTCAGGTCAGGAAACTTGCCGGATTCTCCAGAACGCCGGTCTACCGGCTCCGGGTGGGCGAGTACCGCGTCGTGCTCACCATCGAGGACGAGCGCCTCCTGATCCTCGTACTGGAGGCGGGCCACCGGAGCGGCATCTACCGGTAAAGGTGCCCGAATAGTTCCTACCCATGGACACGAACTTCTGTCGCCACTACACCGGCGACGGCACGCCGCCGTCGAACCGCTACTGCCGGGTCTGCCCGAAGGCAGTCTGCGACCGGCTCTGGCGGCGGGTCCTCGATCTTGCAGAGGCAAACGGCGGAGACCCGGTCCCGCTCCCACCGACACGGGCAGTGCTCTTCCCGAACCCGAAAAACCCCGATTTCGTCCGGCTGCAGGTCAACTGCCGGTGGGGTCTCCCGAAAGAGGACTTCCTGCACTACATCGCCACCGGTCACGCCGGGATGGGCCGGCGAGGGCAGCGGACCGATCCCCGTGCATCCCCGAGCTGCACCCGGCAGGAGCCGTACGTGCAGGCGATCGTCGAACTGCTCGGCGGGATGGAGATCCCGGAGATACGGGCGGTGCGGGAGGTGCAGGGTGGGTGATTCATTGAGAAGCAGCCGCGTTCGTGAGCGGTGCAATCTGCAGAGCCTCCTGGGTGCAACGAAGCCAGATAAGGTGAGACAACACAGGCGTTCCGTGCAGCCCAAAAAAGCCGTCGTCAGAGCGTATTTAAGATCCTGATGAATGAGGAAAACCGATATCGGCCTCTCAAGAGCAACGAGGTCCAAACCGCCACATTATATATTACAACAAAAAGAACTGTAAATCAGTGCCTTATGTCATGCGATCTCCCTGATGAAGCGCTCTTTATTCTCAATGTTTTATATAAGGGGAGGCACTTTCGGACGGATGCAGGCTACCATTCTGAAAAACTGTACAAGATTTATATAAAGAAATTCACGGGACGATCCTGTCTGTCCATTGAAGATGCACTTCAGATCCTGATGAACGATGGATATGTAGCGCAGATCAGGAAGAAGAAAGTGAAATACTACATAGCCGACATGAAAGGCGCCATCTTTGCCCTAAAAAGCCATGGATACAACGTTGTTGACGGGCGATATCGTAAACTCTGATATGATGCAAAATATTTTTATCACTTGCGGCAATATCAGTTATCAGTACGCGTATAGCATTCTTGATCACTGCATGAGATTATGTGAGATCTATGGCACGTCCGTTTGAAAGATTACTTGGAAACACCTGCGAGTTGAGAATTCTCGAGTTCCTCCTGCCACTATCCGACATGGAATTTAACGTTACCGAACTCGCAGAAGAGGCAGGCGTTTCGCGTGTCACCGCAGGCAGGGTCGTGAAAAAATTTGTTGCATGGGGCCTCCTGAACGTGGGTACAGGAAGGGTTCCTCTCTACTCGATTAATACGGATTCTTCGATTGTACGGCGCATTGATGACCTGAACAATGCCCTCATCGAGAAGATGCTCGGTGAGGAACGGCTTAAAGAAATTCACGAGCACATCCGGGACAGAGGCGTCGGTGCACCCCAGGACATCTCCGCAGAGGAGGGCTGGATTTCCGGGTATGCTCCTTTTGAGGGTGAGGCCTGGGGGGGCAGTATCATTGGAGTGACATCCGCGCTCGTTCCACCGTGTGCGACTGCAGATAGCATCTATGGCGATGAGCATCCGAGATATTTCCAGTGAGGGAAATTATGTCAAGGCAAGATTTCTTCAGAAAGGAACTCGTCACCGAATTGCGGCGGGTAGAAGCGATGATGCGAAAGGAAGAGAACATTGAGAAGAAAATCTACTACTTCTCTGCAGCGTATGGCATAACTAACCGCACGCTCCGCTATGCATTCACTGACGACTACCTTATGGCTGACTTCGTCCTCAATACCTGTTATACGGGGTTGATGGATCGGTTCAAACGCATCCGTTCCGGCGATAGCACAGTCACACTTGAAATGAGGCATTTTGAAAAGATCCAGGAAGGGATGAGGTTGCTTGCCGATGCTTTCGACGAAGATACGCCGATCCTCAGACCTCTCGAAACCATACTGACTGCCACCTTCGCAACATCAGGCCCCGGGAATTACCTGCGGGAGAAAGGAGACCTGCAGATCTAATCCACCAATATCGTTTTCAAGGCATTCTCGCACCGTCAAAGGCCTTTTTTCGACAGCACCAGAAGAGCGAAACAACCTGCTGATACATCCCGACGCTCGACCCAAGAACGCCACCCGCAGCGCCACCCCCCCCACCCCCATCCGAACCCGTACGCCAGCACGGCGACCAGCAACACCATGATCCCGTTCCGGAGCGCCGTCGAGACGAGCATGATCTCTGTTCCCGTCCGCATCCCGAAGATCGCGACGTACGAAGAGCCGAGCCAGCGGATGCTCCGCGTCACGCTGGTGAGGACGTTGCCGACGAGCAGGGTGAGGACGATCTGCTGCCAGGTCATATCCCCCGCGGCGAGCAGGGCGGACGCGACGCTCGCTCCCGCGACGAAACTGCCGAACTGGGCGGTGATGATGGCGAACCCCTCCGGCGGCACGGGGAAGGCCGCTCCCGCGCCCTGCATCATCACGGCAAGCCGGTCGAAGACGCCGGCGTTGATGAGGAACGCGACGACGACGATGGTGGGGACGGTGATCGAGAGCAGGCGCGTGAGGGTCTTTTTTGAGGACGTCCACGCCGTCCCGAGCGCCTCCCGGAGCGTGACGGCCGGCTCCTCCGCGGGGATGGCCGGTGCGGATGACGAGGAGGTGAGGACGGCCCGGCCGGCGAAACCTATATCCTCCGGGCGGAAAAAGGGTCGTTATGCCGACCTGCAGCGACTGCGCCCTCTACACGAAGAAGACCGGGACCGAGGGGGAATGCAGCATCAACGGCCCCGTTCCCGCCGACCGGGACGCCGGACGGTGCCCGTCCCGGACGTTTCGGCCACGGGGATGACGTTTGAGGGGGCCGACCGCATTCACCGGGAGCGGAGGCCCCGCGTGCGGCCCGACCGCCGGCGCAGCAGCGTAACCGCCGCAATCGCAAACAATCAATGTTAATACTCTTTCGCACCACCGGATAGGTATATGAAGGATCTCCGGCAGATCGCCAGGTCTCCTGTTCTCGGGGGGTTCACGGCGGTCCGTGAGGAGGCGGCATGACGGTTGCGCCCTGCGTCCCGGAGCCGCTGCCCCCGGCCGGCATCGACTGGGAGGCCCATATCCCGCAGATAGCGACGGCGAACCGCGCCCTCGCCCGGTACGACGGCATCCTCCAGGCGATCCCGAAGCCCCGCCTCCTCCTCTCCCCGCTCCTGACGCAGGAGGCGGTGCTGTCATCGAGGATCGAGGGGATACAGGCGTCGCTCGAGGACGTCCTGCGGTTCGAGGCGAACCCGCGAGAACCGATCGGCGATGGTGCTCTTGCCGATATCCGGGAGATCATCAACTACCGGGAGGCGCTCAACGCTGCGGTAGAGACCCTCAGGGTCCGGCGGCTGGATGCAGTCCTCGCCTGCGACCTGCACCGCATCCTGCTCTCCGACAACCGGGGCATGGACCGGGAGCCGGGATGCATCCGCACGGTCCAGAACTTCATCGGCCGGGACGCCCGTATCGAGCACGCGGTATTCGTCCCGCCGGCGCCGGAGGACGTCGCCGGGGCGCTCGCGGACTGGGAGGCCTACCTCTACCGTGAAGAGAAAGACGCCCTCGTCCAGCTCTCCGTCTTAAAAGCGCAGTTCGAACTCATCCACCCGTTCTGCGACGGCAACGGGCGTATCGGAAGGATGCTCGTACCGCTGATCCTCTACGAGAAGGGGCTGACTGCAAGCCCGATGTTCTACATCAGCGCCTACCTCGAGCGGCACCGGCCGGCCTACTACGAGCGGCTGCTTGCGGTCTCGGGGGAGGGGGACTGGAACGGCTGGATAGCGTTCTTCCTCCGGGCCATCGAGGAGCAGGCGGAGGAGAATGGGCGGAAAGCAAAGGCGATCCTCGACCTCTACGCCGAGATGAAGCAGACGGTGCCGGAGGTGACCCGGTCGCAGTATGCCGCCGCTACGATCGATGCCATCTTCGGGACACCGATCTTCAATACGTCCGGGTTTTGCAGCCGGTCGGCGATTCCGAAAGCGAGCGGGGCAAAGATCCTCAGGGACCTGGAGGAGAGCGGGATCATCCAGCAGGTACAGGAAGGGAGGGGAAGAAACGCGAGCATCTACGTCTTCCCGCGCCAGATCACCATCACCGAGGGGACCTGGCTGTGAGTGCCCGGGGGCCTGCAGACCCGGCACAAAAGCCGCAATACATCTCATGCCGCACAAACCCGGCTGCATGACACCGGTGGGGGAGAGCGGCCGGACCCGGGCGCCGGCGTGAGCACGGGGGCAGGGCTGGCTGAAAGGGAACCATATCTAGCCTCCAAACAGAGACCTGTTATGGACGAAGCGACGGACAGGATGGTTGCTCATGTCAGGGCGGCGTTCCGGGACTCCGGGGCGCACGGGTTCGACCATACCGGGAGGGTCGTGCGCCTTGCGGAAGTGATCGGCGCTCAGGAGGGAGCGGATATGGCGGTCCTCATCCCGGCCGCCCTCTTCCACGACATCGCCCGACCCCTCGAGGAGGAGACGGGCGTCCCCCACGAAGAAGAGGGGGCGCGGATGGCGGAGTCTTACCTCCGTTCCGTCCGCTTTCCCGAAGAACATATCCCGGCCATCGTCCACGCCATCCGGGCGCACCGGTACAGCACGGGCATCGCACCCAAGACCCTGGAGGCCCGGGTGCTCTCCGACGCGGACAACCTTGACGCGATGGGCGCGGTCGGGATCGCGAGGACGTTCATCCGGGCTGGAGAGCACGGACGGGGCATCGCGGACGCAACCGGCCACGTTCACGAGAAACTCCTGAACCTCAAGGACCTCATGTATACAAAGACCGCCCGGGAGATCGCCGAAGAGAGGCACGCGTTCCTCGTGGCGTTTCTCAATACCCTGGAGGACGAGATAGGCACCCGAATCCCGCCGGATTCGTGATTCCAGGGGATGCCTCCGGCCGATGTCGGGGTGGACGACTGCTCCGTCTACCTCGAGGACCCCGACATGCTCGGGGTACGGATCGTCATGAATCATGACGAGTTCATGCAGTCCTGGCACGACTACGAGGCCGAGATCCCTACCGGGCCCGATTCGCCGAGATACTACGGCGTCGGCGTCTTCATCAGGGGTGAAGCGCCGGCGGAGCGGCCGGCGTTCGTCACCCGGGACGTGCTCCCGACCTCCGTGCCGCCGGCGCCGCTGCCCTGAGCCGGGGGCCGGACCCTCCGGTCCCCTCTTTTCAGGCCGGATGCATGAGAGATATTCCCTTTTCTTCGAATCTTCATGTGAACCGAGGGACGGTCTTGCGCGAAGTCCCGCAACGGGTTGACTGAAAACCTCTCTTCGCGTGAGGCTATATCGCTCGAACCCGGCAGTGAGGAGGTTCCCGTCCGGACCGGCACGAGCCTCCCTCACGCATCCGAACAGAACTTTAGCCCCACAATCCCCGATATGATCAAGAGGATGCAGAGGAGGCGAACAGCGCTCCGCGACTCCCCGAAGAGGATGATCCCGGCGATGACCGTCCCCACGGCGCCGATGCCCGTCCAGACGGCATACGCTGTCCCGAGCGGAAGCCCGGAGAGCGAGCGCGAGAGAAGGTAAAAACTCCCGGCCATCATAACGAGGGTCGCCACCGACGGCACGACCTTCGTGAACCCTTCGGTATACTTCAGGCCGAGCGCCCAGCCGGTCTCCAGGAGCCCGGCGAAGAACAGGGTTATCCAGGCGGTATTCTGCATGAGCCATCTCTTATTCGACCCGGAAAGCGTTATATTTTGTCTGCCCGGGAGTCGACCCCTCCCGGGACGGCGGGCCGCTCGCGCCTGGAGAATCATACAGACCGTCCGCTTCCGTCACGTTTAACATGGAAGAGTGCCCTCCCGGAGATCAAAAAACGGAGGTACGAAGTGTGGTAAAAGTTACCATCGACAGGCCGGGATGCATCAGCTGCGAGAACTGCTGGACCCTCTGCCCGGATGTTTTCGAGCAGAATCCGGACGATGACCTGAGCTCGATCACGGAGCAGTACCGGGTCGACGGCAACCCCGCGGAGGGCGAGGTGCCCGACGAGTTCGCCGACTGCACCCTGGAAGCTGCCGACTCATGCCCGGTAACGGTCATCATTGTGGAAGAATGAGATGATCGTGGCGCACATCGCCCCCGAATGACCGTATGCACCGCAGATTAATGGTTATGCTCGTGGTCAAACAAAACCTATATCCTCTGAGAACCATCAGGAGTTTGCCTGAGAGAAGGATCGATCAGAAAGTGCACTTCAGCATGATGCAGCAAGTTCACAGACCCAGGCAGTTAAGGCCTGTGAACAACCAAAAAACTGCACCATAGACTGGAATGCACCCTGAACCCGAACCTTTCTCTCGGGCACACGACTTTTCTCGTGAACCGCCGATCGCTACCTGCGGGTCCCTGCCACATCGACGAGCGATCCCATGCCGTCGCTCTTCGTAAGCACCGAGAGGTTCCCGTTCGTCTCGAGGACGATTGAGCGCACGCTCTCGGGAGAACCGATCCCCTCCGACCGCAGCGCCTGGCGGATCTCGCTTTCGGCGATTCGCTCCCGCCGCATCGCATCATGCAGGAACTCTCCGGCGTGGAAGAGGAGGCGCGGCTCCGACTTCACCGCCTTCTGCACCTTCTCCGACCGGACGGAGAACCAGGAGACGACGTACTGCAGCCCGACCAGGAGACCGAGGGCGATCACCCCCTCCGCAAGCGAGACGTCCCTTGAGGTGATCACCGACGCAAGGGTCGAGCCGAGAGCCACGGTCACGATGAAGTCGAAGGCGTTCATCGCCGAGAGCGTCCGCTTTCCCGAGAGGCGGAGGATGATCACGAGGGCAACGTACGCGAGGATGCCGATGATCAGGACCCGCACCAGATAGATGGGGTTACCAAGAAAGATCTCCTGCAAAAATCCGGACAGGCCGTCGGTCATACGGCACCGCTCTGCACGGAGGATACTTTAATCCTTTCTGCAGGGGGCCGTCAAAAAAGTTAGAGCGCCGGCCTGCTCTTCAGCGCCTCGACGAGGAGCCGGACCCCCGCCTCGATATCGCCGGTATCGACCACCTCGACCGGGGAATGGATGTAGCGTGCCGGGACCGAGAGCGGGATGCTCGGGATGCCGCCCCGCTCCAGGTGGATGATCGTCGCGTCGGTGTTGCCGCCGGTCCCGA
>DAOSER010000019.1:0-21049 GCA_035363235.1 Methanoculleus sp. | reverse complement strand
AGTCGGTTATATTCTCGTCGGTGATGCCGGGAACGCTCTCCCGGAGTGCCGCCTCTGCAGCCGATCTGTTGAACGGGTACTCACTGTACGTCCTGTTCGCCCGGAACATGGCGTCTCTTGCTATCCTCGCTTTGTCGAGGTTGCCGGCGTCCGTGTAGAGGGCGTAGGCCTCGGCAAATCGTTCTTCGGCGATACGATAGTTGGCGGCTTCGTATTCGGCGAGCCCCCGGGCGTAGGCCTCGTCGGCCGGTGCACCAGGATCGTTCTTCTCGTCCGTTGTGGCGGTGCACCCTGCTGCAGCGATGAGGAGCAGGACGGATGCAACCAGGAGAGCGGTGATCACACGGTATCTCATAGTAGAGAGGAAATGCAGAACAATTAAAATCTTTTTATTCCAGCGGGGCTTTCTCCGGGGGTAATCGAAGATTTTCAGCAGTTTGCAGTGCGATGCCCGGAAATACCGGAGATTGCGGAGCCATGCTCCATGTACCGTGAACCGGAACGCAGCCCTCTCCTCCAGTGCGTTGTATCTCATCTGGCATGCCCCGATTGAACGGGAAAACCACAAACTTTTTTAAAATCTCGTTTAACTCACGATTCTGTCGATAAAATAGAGAAAGGTATATCCGTCAGAAGATAATCTATTAACTGAAAGCGGAGGCTTATATGCAGAGCACTGTACGCAATCTTCTGATCTTTTCTTTTATCGCCTGCTTCCTTCTTGTCCTTCCTTCGAGTGCTCAGCCGCCCATAGGCGGGGACAACGGATGGTATGCGGTCAACTGTAACGTGAATGGAGCCGACGTCTACTTCGACGACGAATACAAGGGCACGATCGAGGCCGGTGTGCTGTACGTCCCGGTCTACACGACCGGTGCACCCTACCAGACGTTCCGTGTCGAGAAGGACGGATACACGACCCACTACGGAGACGTCACTTCGGTTCCGGGTAAGGGAGAGGTCTTCGATCTCTACGCGACCCTGAACCCCGCTGCACCGCCCGCCCCAATCGGGGGAGATGTCGGCTGGTACGCCGTCCACGTCAACGTTGACGGGGCAACCGTCCAGTTCGACAATGAGGTCAAGGGCACCACCAGCCAGGGTGTCCTCACCGTGCAGGTCTACGTGACCGGAACACCTTACCAGACCTACACCGTGACCAGGGAAGGATATCAGCCCTACACGAGCACCATCGACCGGTATCCCGGCGCGGGGGAGACGGTCGACCTGTACGTGACGCTGAACCCCGTGCCGGCTCCTACGCAGCAGGCACCTCTCTCTCCGGCCCTGGCCGGCGGCGCCCTGCTGATTGCAGGTCTGCTGCTGGTTGCCGGGAGAAAGAACTAACTTTCACTCTATTTTGTAACTTCTGACCGACAGGGCGGTCTTACGCCTTACCCTTGTGTGTTTCTTGCTCCCGCGACGACGATGAGGTTCCCCGCCGCCCCGCCACCGAGGATGGGGATGAGCTGGCCGAAATATCCCGTTCCCGCAAGCACGAGTGCCGTAGCGATGATGACTCCCGCCCAGATGATCGCCGTTCCGAGGACTACCGCATTCCATGTCTTCATGGCTATCCTTCTTAGGGAACGATGGACGTCCGGATATATCTTCTCGGTAATGAGCGGAAGACTATCCCGGCATTATGCCCAGCCGTACCGTATATCATCGCCAGGAATACGAATATCAAACCGAGCACCGCTGCCGGGCGAGCCGGTCTCCCGGATCTCAATCCCGGTGATGGCAAGGATCTCGCGCGAGAGAAAGAGACCGTGACCGGTGTTCCTGCCGACACCCCACCGGAACAATCCATCCTTCTCCTCAGGCAGAACCCCCTCTCCGTCGTCCTCGCAACGAAGGATTGCACTGCCGTTATCCTGCAGGAGCGAGAAGGTGATCTCCGTCACATGCCCACCGTGACGGAGCGCGTTATCGATGAGGTTGTAGACAACCCTGGAGAAGAGAGGATCGGCATAGACCTCTGCACCACCGGTGTCGGCACGAACCGACACCGGCATCACGCGAAATGCGGTGGCCTCCGCCGCCACGACAGAGTGGATGTTCTGCCAGACCGGGGACTGCTGGCCGAGATTCTGGTAATCGCGGGTGAACTCGACCTGCTGCTGGATGAGGGCAGCCGCAGCGTCGCATTTCGTGAGCCGGTCAAGCACAGTGCCGTCCTGCGTGTCTTCCGATGCAAAGCAGAGATGGCCGCGAATAACCATGACCAGATTCTGGATGTCGTGCCGGGTGATGCTTGAAAGGAGTGCGAGTTTTTTGTTCGACATCTTCAGGGCGTTCTCGTGCATCTTCCGCTCCGTAATATTCCGGAGGATCACCACGACACCGACAACCGCTTCGTTTTCGTCCCTGACAGCGGCACCGGAGAGGCTGACCGGGAGCGGCTGACCGCCTTCCTGTAGCAGGGTGGTTTCGCAGTCCGGGACCGACCCGGCTTCCCTGACGGTTGAGAGCATATCCGCGGCCGCCGCACGGTCCGAGAAGAGGACATCTGCCGGAACCCCGATCAACCTGGAGCGGTCGCGCCCGAGCATCGTCGCCAGCGCGATGTTCGTCTCGATGATGCGGTTCTCGCCATCAAGAAGCAGCAGCCCGTCGTTCATCGTGGATATGATAGTATCCGCCGTCGTCTGCGGAGTGATGATGAAGAGCCCGTACCGCCAGATCGCGTATCCGACAAAGAGCGAGTACCAGAGCGCGGTGAGCGGCGGGAGCTCAAAGACCAGGAGCCAGGGTATCGTGTCCGATGCCAGGTAGGAGAGACCGGAGATCAGCGGAACGGTTATGCCGATGGTGACGAGCCGGGCCTGCCGGCGCTCAGCCCCGGCCGGGGCCTGCAACGTATATCGGATAGAGAGCAGCCAGCCGAGCGCGGCGCAGGCGAGCGTCCAGAGGTAGGCCAGGAGGGTGATGATGTATCCGGCGGTCGGCATACCCGGCGTCGGGGAACCGGGCACGATTGCGGCTGTAAATGCGCCCGTGGAGTATCCGGCACACAGGAATGCAGCGGCAGGCAGGTAGAGGAGGGCAAGCGTCCGGGAAGCATGGGGGGCGCGGAGATACGGGGATTTCACGAACAGGAGGATAAAGTGGAGGGTAACGGCAGTATCGAGGATCCAGATCGCTTCTGCCGCGACCCAGAAGCCGGCGGCGCCCGTGCCCTCGAGCGTATGCTGCATATATTCGCTGAACGCCCAGATCGACCACGTCATCGAGGAGAGGAAGAAGAGCTGGTGGAGGCGGCTGGAAGCATTTTTTCCGAGTATGAACGCCCCGAGAAGTGCCACGGCAACGGCGGTAGGAAGATAAAGCAGGGTCAACGCCTCATACCAGGAGAGCATTGATCATCTGTGGATGAGGGTATATTTAAAGTAGACGTTATTATATAGTGCCTTACAACCTCCCTCCCGGGATAACAGGGAATATTTAGTCATCATCCGTCCTTCGGGAGGATAGCACTCACCCCCCGGCTTTCAGGTCTTCTGAAGCGTGAAGTGGAATGCTGCACCTTCCTCCGGCCGGCCGGGCACCCGATCCTCCACCCGGATGCTACCCCCGTAGCGCTCGATGAGCATCCGCACGATATAGAGCCCGAGGCCCTTGCCGCTCCTCGAACCCGGTCCCTTCCGGAACCGGGAAAAGAGGGCAGGCTTCATGGTGTCGGGTATCCCCGGGCCGGTGTCCTCGACCGCGACCAGCACCTCGCCGTCCTGCTCCTCGACCCGGATCGTGATCGCAACGTCAGGCTCCCCGAACTTGATGCTGTTGCCGATGAGGTTCGCAAAGACCTCGGAGAGGAGGTCATCGGCCCGGACACTGACCGAACTTCCGCTGTACCTGATGGCGGTTCCCGGATGCTGCCGCAGTTCAGCCTGGATCACCGCGTCAAGGTCGACAGGCTTCAGGCCGGAACCCGGTGAGCGGATGCGCCGGATCGTGGAGACGTTCTCGATGATCTTGATGCTCTGGTGGACGGACGATCGGACTCTCTGCGCCATCTCCCGGTGCTTGCCTTCCAGATCTTCGCTGAGGATCTCGCTATAGCCGAGCGCTATGGTATTGACGTTGTTGATGTCGTGGGTCATGATGTCCAGGTAGAGGTTCGCCTCCTCGTTCGCCGCCAGGATGATCTCTTCCGCCTCTTTACGCTCGGTGATATCCGTGAATGTGAGCACCGCCATAAACGGGTTGCCCTCAGTGTCACGGACGAGAGTGCCACCGTAATTGAATACACGTTGCCAGTCGGTCCCGATACGCCGGGTCCGCACTTCCATATCCCGGACCTGCTCCCCATGCAGGACCCGGGACAGGGGCCACTTCTCGACCGGGAGGACAGTGCCGGCAATCGTTGTAAACTCAAACGTATCTTTGAGCTCGCTTATATTCCCGGGAGCCTCCTCAAGGCCGGACTGCCTGTAGATCTCCCGGGCGGCGCGGTTCCAGTTGAGCGGGTTGCCGCCGAGATCGAAGACGCCCAGCCCCTCGTTCAGGTTCTCAACGATCGTGCGCAGCTGGGCCTCGCGGTTCCGGAGCGCCTCCTCCGCCCGGATCCGCTCAGTGATATCCTTCCCCGACCCGAGAACCCCGGTGATGCGGCCGCCGGTATCCCGCAGAACGGCCTCTTTCCAGATGAGCGTGCGCTCGTCTCCGCCGCGCGTCACGATGACGTTCACATCCGGGGTCGGTGCCGTGGCGGTCCCGGAGACGATGCGGGCGAATGCCCGCCGGGCGTCCTCCCGGTTTCGTGCCGGGATTGCCACATCGAACCAGTTCTTCCCGGTGAGTTCGTCCTCCCGGTACCCCAGGAGTTCGCAGCCACGGCGGTTGACGAGGCCGAGGGTCTGATCCGCGTTGATGACGACGAGCAGGACGGCAGCGACGTCCAGGTAGCCCTGGGCCCGGTCGCGTTCTCGCTCGGTCTCCTTCTGCTGCCTCTTCAGCCGCTCGGAGAGCGAGGCGATGACGAGTGCGACCACGACGAACATCAGCGCCCGCCCGTAGTCGTTGATTGTTCCGACGTCGGTCCTGAGAAGGAAATGGCTTGCGAGGACCAGCCCGCCGAGGAAGAACGCCACGCTGATGCCCCTCCTCCCCCACCAGAGCGCGGCGAGGATGATGGGTATATAGAAGAAGTGGGAGAAGACTGCCCCTACCGAGAGGACTGCGTGAAAGTAGTAGGTCAGGATGACCGATACCCCGAGCAGGATGCCGATGATAAGGATGCGGACGGTCCCGGTCAGTGGTGCCATGGCAGGCCCGGGCATTATGCGTGCAATCAGATAAAGCCATCAGAGTCTATCATGGGCCGCTCTCCTCAGGGACAGGTTCCGGTTTGCGGGTGCCCGCTCGTCACCTCCGGCTTCTCCGGGAGCATCGTCCCCGCGAGCAGGGCACCTCCGGCCCTTCAGGCTCTTCCCGCAAGAGACGAATGGCGCGTGTTCACCCTGTCTCAAGGTGCGGGGCTGCTCTCCGGGAGATCAAGCACACAGGTGACGATGAGCGGTGTCTTATGGCATCCCTCCTTCTGTGGAATTGACTCCATGGGCGTGACGCGGAACCGGGTCTCGGGATCGAGAACGTTCCCGAGCTGCCGGAGGATAGGCTCCCAGTCGGGGAGGACTCCCGGGAGACTCCGGTCGGGAACGAAGACAATTTCGAGGTCGCGCAGCGTGTGCTGGACGACCTGGTACCGGGCGATGCCCTGCACATTCGCAAGGATTGCGTCGACCAGGTACGGGTTGACCCGTTTCCCGTCGCTGCATGCTGTGCTGGCCGTTGCTTCCAGCAGGTGCTGAACGGTATCCGGCTCTCGCTTTTGCTACGCGGTCTTCACGAAGCATGCACCAATCTTAGGGACACGTTTGGAGATGATGCAGACCTGCCCCGATAAGGCAGGCGCATGGCAAACTCTTTCCCCTAGAGAGGAGGATGATCAACGGGCGCGGGGGTCGGAGCGGTTCCGGCGACTGCGGCAGGCACCCCGATGGCCGAAAGGATGTCCGGCACAGCAGAGGACTGCCGGATATGAGAGTGGTGAAATCATGAAACGCTACCAGTTCAAGAAGATCGACGCCTTTGCAGCCGCCGGCTCGTCGGGGAACCCCGCGGGATACATCCGCCTCTCCCCGGGGGAGAAGATCGCTGACGAGGACATGCAGCGGATAGCCCGCGAACTGAAGGGTTTCATCTCGGAAGTCGGCTTTCTCCACGAGGGCACGCCGGGCGAATGCGACCTCTCGATACGCTACTTCTCCTGCGAGCGGGAGGTCGACTTCTGCGGCCACGCGACGATAGCCATCATGGACGACGTGGTGCGCAGCGACGACCGGTTCCGTGACCGGGAGAGCCTGCTTCTCCGGACGAACAGAGGTGTCGTCACGGTCCTGAACCGGACGGGCGAGGACGGTATGGTGTATATCCGGGCTCCCGAACCGGAGTTCTCCGGCGCACGCCCGGACGCCGCCGAGATCGCCGCCGCGCTCGATCTTGCCGTCCGGGATATCGATCCCGCGATACCCCTCGGCGTCGTGAACGCCGGCCTCGACACCCTGCTCGTCCCCCTCGCCTCGCTCGACGCCTGTATCCGGTGCTCTCCCGACTACGCGACGCTGCGCACGTTTGCCCTCGCTCACGCCGTCGACGTGGTCGTCGTCTACACCCGCGAGACGGCGTTTCCGGAGCACGACCTGCATACTCGGGTCTTCGCCCCGCCGTTCGGGTACCTGGAAGACCCGGCGACCGGTTCTGGGAACGCCGCCCTCGGAAACTTCCTTATCCGGCAGAACCTCTGGACCAGCCGGTCGCTCGTCATCGAGCAGGGGCCGGACCGGGAGAACCCGAACATCGTCCGCCTGCTCCGGCCGGAAGAGGGCGGGCTCATGTTCGGCGGCCGGGGGCAGGTGCGGATCGACGGGGATTACGTCCTCTCTACAGGAGTTCTCCCCGGGCAACCGGAATAACCCTGCCGCCGACCTGTACACCGCGAGCAGGTTATCGTTCGATGGGGCGCTGTCCACCCGTCACGAACGAAAAAAAGGGTTACATCCCCACCCGGGAGAGGATGGTGTCGGCCACCTGTCCGGGGCTTGTGAAGGGGAAGTCCTCAGGCTTTAGAAGGGTGCCCGCTTCACCGGCGGTCATCTCCACATCGCCTGCTTTGCACTTGGTCGCCGCTCCCGCCGGGAATGCGGCAAAGAGCTCTTCGGGCGTCCTGATCGGGAACTTCGCGCCGACGAGGGCGCCGGCAATCTGGGCACGGATCTCTTCTTTAACGTTCATTTCTTTGCCTCCAGCATCTCGGCGATGTCCCCGGCGGCCTTTGCCGTGATCGGCATAACCGAAACGTGCGCTCTTACAGGCCACTTGCCTGCTCTGCGTTCTCATCCGGTACGAACGCTCCGGCGCGACGCCGTTCGGGAACGTGTTTCGCCAATCCTCCCATTGGACGGTTATAATAATATAGATGCTCGTCATTAAACTATACAAGAATCTCGTGCTACACTCTCATAACCGTAACAGTACGGTATTGATCGACGATGGAGGATCCAATGACTGACGGGACAGAACGCTACAGCCAGGAAATTAAAGAAGTCCAGTCCGAGATTGCGGCACTCAGGAGCGAACTCCGGCGGTTCATCGAGTACGCGAACAGGCAGCACGTCGATACGGCCATCGACGGGCTCCGCAGGGAGTATGCGGGGGTCTTCGTTGAGCAGCACCTCTCCGACGCGGACCAGAGGCTCCAGGAGCGGATGATCCGGGAATGCCCGATGCGCGAGAGGTGTTATGCCGCATTCTATGAGTTTCTCAAGAGTTCTGCAGAGCATATCCGGGACGGCGAAGTAAGCGAAGCGGTCGTCCGGTCATACCGCGACCGGCTCGCGGCGATGCGAAAGGGCGGGAAGTTCGAGAGCTGCTCCACCTGTTTTGCCGAGACGAACCGCCTCTTTGAGAAACAGATCGAGCTGATGCGCTCGCTCGGGATCTACCGGTGTGATCAAGAGACTTCTTCGTCCATCGCGGATCTCTCGGACGAGATCCTGGTCAGGGACATCCTCGAACCGCTTGCAAACCGGCACCGTTTCCGGATCGTGCAGTCGCTTGCCGCCGGGACGCAGACGTTCTCGGCTCTCTCGAACCTGACCGGTCTAAGGGGGGGCAACCTGCTCTTTCACCTCAAGAAACTCCAGGATGCCGGGATGATCCTGCAGCGCCACGAGCGGGGGGATTATATCATCACCGGGAAGGGCTATACGACGCTCAAGGGCATCGGTGCCCTGCAGCCGTAGAGGGCCTTCCCGGCAACCGCTGCCGCATTTACGGTTCCTTACAACGGCGAATCACGCGATCGGTGAGCCGCTGCTCTCCTCTCGTACGGCATGAACAGAAAAATATTTGATGCACGGCACCAGTCAGGAGCCTCCTGAGGAGGGGACGGCATGGAACAGCCTGAAGAACTGAACCGGCTCAAGGACCGGTTCGTGGGTGAATGGGATCTGGACATGACCATACGTATGCCGGACGGCAGTGCCCTGACGGGCCGGGGTACGGCCACCGTCCGGGAGGTCTCCCGCGGGTACGGCATCGAGAGCGTTCTCGCGTACACCTTCGGCGATATGCCCTATGAAGAGACCGACCTCTGGAGCTACGACCGCTGGGGCGAGACGATACACATGTTCGGGGTGGGCTCCGACGGAAGCGTACACGACCACACCGGCAGGTGGAAGGATGCCGACACCCTGGAGCTCCACTGGCGAGGCGCCCGGGAGGGAGGGGAGGCCGAAGAGACGATCACGGCCACCTGGGAGTCCGCCGATACCGTTCGCATCCGCTCGGAGTCGACCTCAGGGGGAAAGCCCGGGCCTGCCATGAACTCCGTGGGGAGAAAGCGGAAGGGATGAGGGGGTTGGGGGTTCGTATCGCCCCCGTCGAGGGGGCCGGCTTCCGACCGGCTCGTTAAAAAAAGTTGCCGGGGAGAGCCGCCGTCAGGCGGCCCCGGCCGACTCCTCCGTATCTGCAGAGGCCTCGTGGCGGTCGAGTACCCACCCGACCAGCAGCGCGGCCGTCGAGAGGGGAAGGGCGATGACAAGCGGGTCCACGTCCTGCCACGGCGCGGAAAGGACCGCCGGAACCCCGAAGAGGAGGTTGGAGAGCCCGAGCGCTGCCGACTCCTTGACGTGGACGAAGGCGGTCCACACAAACCAGGCGGCCGCTCCGACGACAAGGCTTATCTTCGCTGCACGGAGCGACGGCCTGCTGCAGTACATGGCGTGGGCGTAGGCCGGCAGGAACGCCGATGCACAGAGGCCCATGAACATCGCCGTCGCCCGCGCGATGATGCTGCCGGGAAGGATGAAAGCAAGGACGACGCTCACGACGATCATGACGACGGTCGCAATCCGGATCGGCCGCATCGCCGTTTTCCCGGAATCGGTGCGTCGCATGACGTCGAACCCGAGCGATGTTCCCATGACGTGGAAGAGGGAGCTGAGCGTGGACATCGCGGCGGCAAGGAGCGCCAGCATGAAGACGACGATGAAGAGGTCCGGCATCGACGCGTTGATGAAGTTCGGTATGATCGTGTCAACGTTGCCGTCGGTTGCCGCCGCGAGAGCGATCATGCCCTGGTTCTGGTAGAAGTAGACGTTCGTGAGCGCCCCGACCGTGAAGGCGACCCCGGTCATCATCAGGATGAACGGCCCCCCGACGAGGACCGCGCGGTTCAGCGCCCGGCTGTCCCTGACGGTCATGAACCGGACGACGAGTTGAGGCTGTGCCAGCACCCCGATGCCCACCCCGAGAACGAGCGTCGTCACCATGGTGAGCCAGATGGATGACCCGAACGCCGGCATGGACGCCCACCCGGTCATCCCCCCGGCGGCAAGCGCCTCCGGGACGAGGTCCGACATTCCGGCAAGGGCGGTATGCGCCTCGATGACGCCCCCGAGCTGGACGTAGGTGAGCACGAGGAGGATGGTCATGCCGACGAGCATGATCCCGCCCTGCAGCGCGTCGGTATACATGACGGCGATGAGTCCGCCCAGCACCACGTAGAGGGCGACGATCGCGGCGAACGCGATGAGCGCAGTGTTATACGGGACCTGCAGCGTGCTCGTGATGAACTGGGCTCCGCCGATCAGGATCGTACTGCATGAACGGCGACCCGTAGCACTTCCCCATCAGGTCGGGGAAGGTCACAGCACGGAGTTTATTCCCTATGCTGCGGGTCCGTTTCCCGAAGATGACGAACGCAATGAGGATCCCAAGCCCGATATTGAGGACGGTCAGCCAGATCATCCCCATGCCGAGCTGCGCCGCAACCCCGCCGAAACCGACGATGGCGGAGGTGCTGATGAACGTCGCCCCGTAGGAGAGGGCGAGAACTACAGGATGGATCTTCCTGCCGGCAACCATGTAGTCGTCGTCGCCTTTCGTCTGCCGGTAGCCGAGGTAGCCGAGACCAATGACAAGGACGAGGTATACCAGCGTTATTCCGACGAAGAGCCCCGTATCAACTGCCATCCTGCTCACCATCCACGCCGTTGTTCCAGTTCAACAGGCCATACACTAAGCATGCGAGCGTAAAGACGAGCGCAAGCAGATATCCAACCCAGATCGCGGGATCAGGAATGCCGAACATAACAAACCACCTGGCGGTAACGGGAAAACCGTTACATTACACGGGAACGCAGCAGAAGGGCCGGTTCCCTATCTAAAGAAGAATGCGTTCTGCTCAAACGTGCACTGCACGTTCGGACAGATCTGCACTGATGTGCAGTTCTGCACTGGTGTGCGATAGGACTCTAAATCGTTGCCAATCATCGAGTACCTAAACATCAATCTAGATCCATTGTATTTAAACCATCCGATATTGCTGCCGGAGAAGCGGCTAGAGATTGTATCGCTGCCGAATCCCCTCCATCTAAAATCCCCAATTGTGATACCGGCTGCGTTAACGGAGGCAGATCCCGATCGCAGCCATCCAGAACGGTGATATGCAGAGACGGCGTACCGGATGTTGTTTCAGGACGGGACACGAAGCCTTAAGGGCGGTGAATCATGGACGGCACGGCAGAGATTGTTTCAGCAGCATTGGGCCTCGCGTTCGAGCTCCTGCTCCGGACAGTCCCGATCGTCGTCGCCGGCATTTTGATCGCCGAAGTCCTGATTGCTCTAAAAGTCACCGACAGGATCGCAAGTGTCGCCTACCCGGTTACGACGTTCTCCCACCTCCCCCGCGAGTGCGGGGCAAGTTTTCTTCTGGCGTTCGTCTCGCCGCAGGCGGCCGATGCGATGCTCGTCGATTACCACCATAAGGGGATGATCGGGAGGGGCGAGCTCGTCGTCGCGGCGCTTATCAACTCCTTTCCGTCCGTCGTGATGCACTGGCGTTACCTCATCCCGGTCTATGTGCCGCTGCTCGGGGTCTTCGGCCTGATTTACTTCACGATACTGATGGGGATCGGGTTTCTCAAGACCGGGATCGTCATGGTGGCCGGGAGGATGCTGCTCCCGGGGGTCCCGGCGTCCGGGCCGCCGGAAAAACCTTCCGGACGGGCGTTATCCCTGAGAGAGGCGCTCTCGGCCGCAGCCGGACCGACCGCGAGGACCCTCCGCCGGATCCTCGGCATCATGATCCCGACGCTTATCATCGTGGCGTTTCTGATTGAGGCGGGCGTCTTCGACGCCGTCGCCGCGTATCTGGAGGGCGCGAGCAGGCTCTTCCCCATCCCGCCCGAAGGCCTCGCGATCATCGCGGCAAAGTTCGGGTCGTACGTCGCCGCAGCAAGCCTCGCGTCCGGGCTGCTCGCGGCGGGGGATATGACCGGCAGGGATATCGTCATCACGCTGCTCGTAGCGAACCTGCTGACCAGTGTCGTCACCTACCTGCGGTGGCTCGGATCCTTCTACATCGCGATCTTCGGGCCGAGGCGGGGCACCGAGATCATGCTCCTCTCCGTCGCACTCCAGGACGGCCTTCTCCTGATAGCCATCTTCCTGCTGGCCCGGTTCTGGTGAATGACGATCCTATGTCATTCATAGAGCACCTTCTCCGTCGTCTCCCGCACCCACCGGTGCCGGTGTTCCCAGGTCTGCCAGACAGAGGCAGCCCACCGCATCAGCATCTCCTCCTTCTCCACATCCGTCGTGGCCAGAAGGACGTCCATCACGGTCAGTTCTCCCCGGTCTCTGGGAGGTTCCAGCCGGGGCCAGTCCCTTCTTCTTCTCCCGATCTTCATATGGACAAGCTGCACCTGCCGGCCCGTATACCCTTTCTCCATCGCGAGGTAGAGCCCGATGAGTGCAAACGCCGTCGTTATCGGGCGCATCCGTTCGCCGGCATGCTGCGCCGCATAGGCATCGACCGCGTGCTGGTGAACGAACCGGCTGTCCTGCCGCACGAGGGTCCAGCACGTCAGGTCGAAGTACGTCTCCAGGCACTCGCCCGTGGCGTTGTAGCGCTCGGGAGGGTCGAGATCTCGATCGGGGAGCCTCTGCCCGCATCCGGGACATACGACATAATCGCTGCTGGTCATGAAGTATTTCTTTGATCCGCCGCCGTCATACTTGTTTTCACCGGTGTCCCTATAACGAGAAAGTTTTTCATGCAGAAGCGATGAAGCGCAGGAAAAATGGAGGGTGATACAATGGCTGAAACAGATCTTATTGCTGAACCGGGAAAGCAGGAAATTATCATATCGCGGGAATTCGACGTGCCCCGGGACCTCGTGTTCAAGGCGTGCACCGACCCGGAGCTGATATCGCAATGGTGGACGCCGGAGGGCATCACGACCACGGTCGAGAAGATGGACGCGAAGCCCGGCGGCACCTGGCGCGTCGTCCAGCGCGATGCCGAGGGCAACAAGTACGCGTTCCACGGCGTATTTCACGAGGTTACGCCCGAGCGGATCGTCGACACCATCGAGTACGAGGCCATGCCGGGCCACGTCACATTCGAGACGGAGACGCTCGAAGACCTTGGCGGCGGCAGGACGAGGCTGACCGACCACCTGGTCTTCCAGTCGGTCGAGGACCGCGACGCGATGCTCCAGTCGGGGATGGAGGAAGAGATAACCGGCCCCATGGAGCGCCTCGCCGGACTCCTGCAGTCGCTGAAACAGGCTGCACCGGCACGGTAAAGCCGTCCGGGGCGATCCCCCGGACCATACCTTCTCCGTCGTCTCCCGCACCACCGGTGCAGGTGCTCCCTGACCGATACCGGCCGGCGCACCAGCGCTTCTTCTTCCTCTGCACCCGGCCGGACATCCATCACGGTCCGCTCACTCCGGTCCTCGAAGGCCCGCAGCCGGGGCAGGAGTTGCTATTGCTGCATGCGGTGCGGAAGTTATTTATGCAGAGGGTCCGCATTCCGCAAAAAAGAGGGGCAAGATGGAAGAAGCAATTTTAACAGAGGGGAAAGGAAGGTTGTTCATCCAGCGCATCTTTGCGGCATCGCGCGAACCCGTCTGGAAGGCATGGACTGACCCGGAGCTGATAGGGCGGTGGTGGGGACCGAAGGGTTTCACGGCGCCGTTCATCAGGGTCGATCTCCGCGAAGGGGGCAGATACCTGTTCAACATGCGATCGCCCGAAGGCCAGGATTTCTGGAGCACCGGTGAGTATCGCGAGATCGTTCCGGTGGAGCGGCTCGTCTTCACCGACTCGTTCTCGGACGCAGAGGGCAACGTGGTCCCGGCCTCGACGTACGGGATGAGCGAGGACTGGCCGCGGGAACTGCTCGTGACGGTGACGTTTGAGGAGCACGGAGGCGGGACGAAGATGACCCTGCGGGAGGCCGGCATCCCAGCGGGCGATTCGCTCGATGCGGCCGAAGCCGGCTGGAACGAGTCCTTCGACAAGCTTGCAGAAGTCCTGAAGGAATTTTCGAGGGGATAGGGCGGCGCCGGAACATCCGGAGCCCCGGCGTGCCGCGGAGCCCAGGCCCGGCAGGAGGGTTATTCTTATGGCCGACATCCTGATCGTTCTCATCCTGCTCGGTATCGCCGTCGCGGGGATGGCGATCACGGCACGCTACCGGAGTGACATGCGTGCCGTCCGGGAGCATATCGCGAGCCTTGGAAGCCGCGTGGCCCGGACCGCCAGCGGACCGATCGAGTATGCCAAGGTGGGAGGCGGCTACCCGGTGCTGGCCGTCCACGGCAACGCAGGCGGGTTCGACCAGGGCCTGCTGCTCGCCGACTGGTCCATCGACCCGGGATTCCAGGTCATCGCACCCTCGAGGTTCGGCTACCCCGGTTCGCCCATGCCTTCGCGCGCGAGCGTCGCCATGCAGGCGGATGCCTACGCCTCTCTGCTGGACTCCCTCTCTATCGAGCAGGCAGCCGTCGTCGGCTACTCGGCGGGATCCGCATCGGCGATCCAGTTCGCCGTTCGCCACCCCGAGCGTCTCTCGGCGCTCGTCCTCGTCGAGCCCGTCGCCCCGGGAAAGGGCCCGGGAAAGGGCCTGGTCATGCCCTGGTCCACCTCCATCATTTTTACAATCTTTACTGTCTTTACAATCTCCTTAAAAAGCGACTTCATGTATTGGGCAGCGATCACCTATTTTCGGCCGATCGTAGAAGGGCCTTGGGCCGGTGTGCCCCCGGGAATGCGGCTCACCCCGGAAGATAAGGCCGACATCAGGGTGCTGCTTTCAAGCATCCTTCCAGTCAGCGCCCGGGCCGACGGAAGTTCTTTTGACACCTACGTCTCAACCCCCGGACTGCTCGACGCCTCTGAAAGCGACTACTCGTTCGGCAGTATCAGGACGCCTGCGCTGGTGGTCAGCGCCGTGGACGATCCGCTGGCTCTCCACGAGAATGCACGCGCCCTTGTGGAGAGGATCCCGAACGCCCGCCTCCAGGCCGTGCCTGGCGGCGGTCATCCGCTTCTCGGGCATCACGAAGAGGTTAAGCAGGGGATCACGGAGTTCCTCCGGAATACCGTGGCTTCACCGCCAGACCAGAAGGAGAATTGATCATGGCAATAGAAAGTATGACAACGGCTGCCCCGGGTCGTTACGCGTCCATAAACGGGCTTTCGATGTACTACGAGATCCACGGCATCGGCCGGCCGCTCGTGCTCCTTCACGGGGCACTCACGACGATCGAGGGATCGTTTGGAAGGATGCTCCCCTCCCTCGCAGCGACCCGGCAGGTCATCGCCATTGAGCAGCAGGCCCACGGCCGTACCGCCGATATCGACCGCCCGCTGACGTATGAGGAAATGGGAAAGGATACCGCCGAACTCCTCCGGCACCTGGGGATCGAAAACGCCGACATCTTCGGTTACAGCATGGGAGCCGCCATCGCTATCGAGATCGCCGTCCGGCATCCGGACCTGGTGCGCAGGCTCGTGCTCGCCTCGCCCGCCTACACCCGGGAGGGCATGTACCCGGAGGTGTTCGAGGGCATTGAGACTCTTACCCCCGAAGCCTTCGCCGGAACTCCGCTCCAGGAAGAATACGCCCGGACGGCGCCGAACCCACAGGACTGGCCGGTCCTGATCGAGAAGGTGAAGCAGCTTGATCGGGACTTCCAGGGCTGGACGGCGGAGGATATCCAGTCGATCCGGGCGCCCACGCTCGTCATCATCGGTGATGCCGATATCGTCCGCCCCGAGCACGCGGTGGAGATCTTCCGGCTGCTCGGCGGCGGCGTGGCCGGAGATCTCGCGGGTCTTCCCCGCTCCCGGCTCGCGGTGCTTCCCGGCACGACCCATATCACGCTCGCGGATCGCACCGACTGGCTGCTTGCGATGATC
Organism: Methanoculleus sp.; assembly: GCA_035363235.1. Taxonomy (GTDB): domain Archaea; phylum Halobacteriota; class Methanomicrobia; order Methanomicrobiales; family Methanoculleaceae; genus Methanoculleus. The sequence goes on along the minus strand of DAOSER010000019.1, from coordinate 5,266 downwards.
GGAGAGTTCCTCGACGCCCCCATGCCGGAGGCCGGGTGAGCGTGATGGCCGGCCGGTCGCCACCGGCATTCTTCCTCCTCTCCGTCCCGTTCCTGCTCTTTGCACGGGTGCCCCTCCCGGGGCCGTTAAACCTCCCCTGAGTGCGCTCATGCTTGTCTACCCAGGGCTGGCGGCCGCGATCCCGGTCTTTCGGGAGGAGGGAGGCGGTGGTGTCGTGCGGCTGTTTGGACGGGTCGCCGACTTCCGGAAGGTCCGGTCCCGCGGGGGCAAAACGATAGCCCTGAACGTCATCACCCCCAACCCAGCAGCGGTGCGGCTGTATGAGAGAGTGAGGTTCCGCATCGTCTCCACGCACCGGGCGTGGGTGCCGTATCGGACACTCGCCGTCCTGACCATGACGTACGATGCAGGAGAGGCGGTTTTGTAGGGCCTGCCGGGAACGGTTCGATACCCCAATATCCGTTGAGAACAGAGAAGATGCACATGGAACCAACCGAGCACGAGATCTACCCGATGATGCTCTTTCCCACCTTCGAGGTCCGGGATATCGAGGCGTCCGTGGAGTGGTACACCCGGGTGCTGGGATTCTCCCTCGTCTACCGGATGCAGGATTTTATTGAGCAAACACACCTCGCCCATGTTCGGCGGCTGAAGCACCAGGACATCCTGCTCGTGCCCCGCGATAGCGACCGCACCGAACCGTGCCCCGGCGTCACCATCACGCTCGCGTTCTCCGCTGAGGCAGTCAACCGGATCTCCGAACTTAACGCCTTCGCCGAACGGATAGCAGATGCCGGGGCCGTCATCGAAGGCCCGGTCGACCGGCCCTGGAACACCCGCGACGTCGTGGTGCGCGACCCCGACGGCTACCGCCTGGTCTTCACCACGCCGGACTTTGCCCGCATGCGGGACTTCGAGGCGACGATGCGGGGTGTCCGGGAGGATCTCGCGAAGTAGGTGTTCAGGACGGAACGATCCGGTGGACCCTGCCCGTCTTCCCGGCCGGCCCCCGGCTCTTCGCGGTCAGGACGTAGAGTTCGTGCTCCGCGTCCTCTCCGAACGCAAGGACGTACGCCCCCACGGTTCGATTCCCGACCACCTCGACCTCCGAAAACTCCCACATCCTCCCGGGGTCTTCCGGCGGTGTCGCGACGAAGAGGATCCCGTCGCCGTCGGCCCCGGCCCGGTTCCACTCCCCAAAGATGTAGCGCCCGACGAACCCGGGGATTGCCCTCCCCCGGTAGACGCAGCCGCCGATGACGACCTGCCCGATGCCGCCGGGCTGGCCGGCATTCGGGTACTCGATGATCGCGTCGACCAGGGGCTCGCCGCGGCGGCCGGTCCGGGGCACCTCCTGTGGCGACTCGCGGGGATTTTCGGGGTCGAAGGCGTGGTTGCCTTCCCGGAGGTTCCACCCGTGGTTGCCGCCCGCAACAATGATCTTCACCGACTCCCAGAGGTACTGCCCGGCGTCGGCGGCAAAGAGGCGGTGCTCCCCTCCGGCATCGAAGGCCGCCCGCCAGGGGTTGCGGAGGCCGTAGGCGTAGATCTCGTCCCGCCCGTCTCTTCCGACGAAGGGGTTGTCTTGCGGTATATCGTAGGGCTTCTCGCCGTCGATATCGATCCGGAGAATCTTCCCGAGCAGCGTCTCGATATCCTGCCCGTTTCCCCCGGGCAGATGGCCCGGCCCGACATCGCGGGCGCCGCCACCGTCGCCGAGCGGGATGTAGAGATAACCGTCGGGGCCGAAGAGGATCGAGCCGCCGTTGTGGTTCGCCTGCGGCTGGTCGACCTCCAGGATCACCCGCTCGGAGCCGGGATCCGCCTGGTCGGGGTCGTCCGCCGCGACGGTGAACTCCGATATTCGGCTGGTATGATCCCAGCCCTCCGGTGCCCCGGCCCGGCGCGGGGCGCTATAGTAGACTAAGAATCTGCCGTTCTTGGCGAACATTGGATGAAACGCAAGGCCGAGCAGCCCCCGCTCATCGTAGCCGGACCGCAGCCTGACGACCCGGTCGATGATATCGAGGAACGCCTCATCCTGGAGACGGCCGTCGGCGTCGATGACCCGGACGGTGCCCGGGAGGTCCGCGATGAAGAGCCGCCCGGTCCCATCGTCTGGAGACGCGAGCGCGACGGGCATGGTGAATCCACCGGCGACCGGATCAAGGCCTACCTGTTCCAGAGCGGCCGTTCTGGATATATTCTGGTCGATGATACCACCTCGAGGGTAGTGGATCGAGCGGCAGCACTTAAATGTCATCCATAATTTCAGGAGATGTTCTCAGATCCTGTTGTAAACATTCTCCCGCTTTCCGACCTTGATCACGTATACTATCATGGTTTTCTTCCTCAAGTCCAGGATGACGCGGTAACCCCCCACCCGCAGTTTGAAGTAGGGAGATCCTCGTAGCGGGTGCAACGTGGCACCTGCTCTCCGGGTGCGTATACGGCGGAATGTCCCCCGATCAGCTCAGCACCGGTTCCCTCTACGGGACGGCGTTCAGGTACGCCGATAAGACCCTGAACAACGGCCGATACACCGGGAGCATCGATCAGGCGGTCTGTGACCCCCGTGCCGTCGCTGCATATATCAGGGCCACCTCGAATGGTGCGGCCCCCCTTGACTTCACCCTCTACGTGCCCGCGGGGTTCGGGAGTCTCGCGGGTGTGAAGATCCCGAATGTAGAAGAGACGGACGATCCGGGCGGGATCTTCACCGCACGTTTTGCCGGCGGCCGGGAAGTCTGGTAAGAAGAGGGGTGGCAGCCGGCCCGCTTTCGGTTCCGGCAGCCCCGTTTCCCGACTATTCTCTATGATTGGTGAACGAACCCCATATCGACGCCGACGAGTCCGACGACGGCGCCGCTCGCGTCCCTGACCGGGGCATACCCGGAGAGGAGGGTGGCGGTCTCGTTGCCCCACTCTTCAGTGTAGAACACGGGTTCTGCAGAGGGTTCCGTAAACCCGGCGAGGAATGCGGTGTCATCATCCGTAGGCACGTAGACGTCGCCGATCATGGTCGCGTAACCGCTGCCGTAGTCGGCATCCACGACGTACTCGGTGGCGTTCTCGGTCTTGCACATCGTATAGACGTAGACGACCCCGGCGGTTGCGTCACGGAAGGCATCGAGCCGGTCGCGGATGGTGATGAATGCCGTGGTATTCTCGTCGCCGGGCTTGAGCGCCGCCATAGCGTCGCCGTCGATCTCACCCGCAATCTCTGCCGCGAGAGCTTTCAGCCGCTCCTGCGTGATCGGGTTCCCTGCCTGGATGCCCGCCATCCCGACGCTGGAGCCGCTCGCGTTCATTACCGGGGCATACGCGTAAATGATGGAGTAGATCTCAGCGGTGGGCTCCTCGAAGCCGGCGAGGAGGCCGGTGTCGAGGTCGGTCGGGACGTAGCCGTCGCCTATCGCAACGCTGTCGCTGCTGCCGTAGTCGGCATCCACGACGTACTCGACGGCATTCCCGGTCTTCCGCATCGTGTAGACGTAGGTGAACCCGGGGTTCTCGGTCCGGAAGGCTTCGAGTTGGTCGCGAATCGAATTGTACGCCGTGGTATTCTCATCGCCGGGCTTGAGCGCCGCCATAGCGTCGCCATCGATCTGCCCTGCAATCTCCGCCGCAAGGGCTTCAACCCGCTCCTGCTCGATCGGACTGTCCGGTTCGATGCAGACAATTCCAACAACGACGCCGCCTGCATTCCTCACCGGAGCATACCCGTAGACGCTGGAGTAGACCTCAGTGTAGGGCTCCGCGAATCCGGCAAGGTAGGGGGCTTCCGGGTCAACAACGTAGTATCCCCCGCCAATTGCGTATGCCCCGAAACTGCCGTAGTCTGCGTCAACGACCTGCTCGATGGCGTCCCCGGTCATCCGCATCGTCGAGATGTAGACGATCTCGGGGTTTGCAGACCGGAAAGCGTTGAGCCGGTCGCGGATTGCGGTGAATGCCGTGGTATTCTCGTCGCCGGGCTTGAGCGCCGCCATAGCGTCGCCGTCGATCTGCCCCGCAATCTCCACCACGAGAGCCTTCATCCCATCCTGCGTGGGCACCTTCTGCACCGGCACAATCTCGCCGGGAGCCGGTTCGGTCGCGCCGGGCGCAAATGCGATCATAACCCCTGCTGCAACAATGATCAGCGCAATTACTGCGGCTATCAGAACGTTCTGGCCTGTCATACCCGATATTCCTTCCCGGATCTATTGCAGAAGCGAAAATTTAAAGATTCGCAAATCTATCGCGGCTGTTTACGATTTTCACGAGGATTTTGGCGGATGCCTGACGGGATACCAATAGATACGAGGTTCGGCGCGGCAACCCATCCTGCTCACGACGATGCTATCCGGGGATACGGCCGGTGGTATTTGCAGACACCTCCGATCCCAAAAGCGCCGGGCACCCGGTGATGCAGAGGCTTCACCGGATCGTTGCCGTCCTCCCCGTCGACCTGAAGATCCCGGGCAACCCGCCCGAACCGATCGAGATCCTGCGGGGATCCTCGCGCTGATGATCAGTTGAAGGCGCCGGCTTAACCCGGGCTCCTCTCCTCCTCCATCCTCTTCGCCTTCATCTCCTTCGCCCGGCCGATGAGGTACTCCAGTTCGACCAGTTCCCCGGCACTCCCGCAGGCGCCCCTGCTGCACGCTTCGTCGTGCAGGCTCCAGCACTCCTGCTCGATGCGCTTGAGGTCGTCCATCGAGTAAAGGTGATATCGGGCAAGGATATCCCCATGTTCACGGGCGAACGCGGCTATCTTCTCAAGGAGAGCCATTCGGTCCGCTCTTGCCGTCCGATCCGGCGATCCTGTCGTACACCGGCCTGAAGCAGGGTGTTCCATGATACGTTCTCACCGCACGGGGAGTTATCCTTTCCGAAACGACGGTGACCTTCCTGGCAGGGACGCGGATGGAAGCCGGTCAATCCCGATTGATCCGCGTGAAGAGCCCCTTCACGCTCCCGGCAACAGTGAAGGCCACTCCCTGCACCCAGACCGTGAAGAAATCCAGGGCGACGGATGCGAGCGATTCTTCCGGGAACATGCGGTTGCGCACGTTCCGGAGCGAAAAACACGCGAGCAGCATCCACACGGTTGCAACGAGTCCCTGGCCGACCATCGAAACCCAGAGCCCGAGGGTGGCGAAGACCAGCGCCATGCCATAGCCGAGGATGCTCGTGAAGAGCGCCGAGAAGAAGTTCAGCACGGCACCGCGCGACACCACGTCGCGGAGCTGCGGCAGGAGCATGACCGCAAAGAGTATCG
>DAOSER010000018.1:0-21758 GCA_035363235.1 Methanoculleus sp. | reverse complement strand
CCGATGCTCGTCGCGGCGGTGCGGTTTGTGTTGACGATGGGGTGAGCGACCCCGCCCTTACAACAGACGGGACTTCCCGGCTATCATTTTCCTCCCGATGGGGAGGAAGGCCCCACAGGCCCGACAGCGAGCTGTGCACCTGCACGTATCGTGTCCGGCCCCCTCCGCCATGAAAGCTGACCGTGCGGGGGGATGCGTAAACCCGACAGACGGGTGCCGCCCCTATCCTCCGGCTTATCCAGGGAGTCTCCACGCTCGTGCCCCGGGAGCCCCGCAGGGATAAGGAAACACACCCCGTCAACTCTTCCTGACCAGGCGTGAAAACAGGATGAACCAGCGCCAGATGACCCTGAATCCCCGGAGTCAGGCACCGGGGCAGAAAAATAACTGAAGGGGAAGGGCTCTACAGTCCCTCTCTCCGTTCCAGTTCCCCGGGTTTCTTCTGCATCTCCGCATCGATATCGGTCTCGATGCTCTTTGCCGCCGCCTCTACGGCCCGGAGCGCCTCCGGGCCCGGGATCTCCCCGAGGATATCTTCCGGCGGCAGTTCCGTGCCTTCGGGAACCTCCGGGGCCTCGACGGTGGCGCCGAGGTATTCGGCAGCCTGTTTGACGACGCTCGATAACTCGAACGGGAATATGATCTTTGTCGCCTGGCCTTCAGCCATCTTCTTTAAGGCGTCAAGCGAGAGGACCGTGATCGCCCGCCGGTCCAGCGGCCGGGCGCCGACCGAGAGGATGCGCAGCCCCTGCGCCTCGCCCTGCGCCTGCAGGATCCTGCTCTGCCGCTCCCCCTCAGCCCGGAGGATCTTGCTCTGCCGTTCCCCTTCGGCCTCCAGGATGATGCTCTGCCGGCTCCCCTCGGCCCGCAGGATCGCCGCCCGTTTCTCACCGTCCGCACGGAGGATCGCGGCACGCCGCTCACGCTCGGCCGCGGTCTGCTCGGTCATCGCCTGCTTGACCGCACCCACCGGATCGACCTCCTTGATCTCCACCCGCTCGACCTTGACACCCCAGGCATCGGTCTCCCGGTCCAGAATGTCGCGGAGACGGGCATTGATGATGTCCCGGTTGTAGAGAACCTCGTCGAGCTCCATGTCACCGATGATCCCCCGGAGACTCGTCTGTGCCAGCGCCACCGTCGCCGACCGGTAGTTCATCACCTCAAAGTAAGCCTTCTCGTCGGGGAGTTGTCCTTCGTGATCACCTCCTGCCGCGGGACATCCATCACCTCTGTGCGGAGGTCGAGTTTCTTGACCACCGTGATCAGCGGGACAACCCACCGAAATCCGGGGTTCATCCTCCCGATGTATCGTCCCAGGCGGATCTGAAGCCCCTGTTCATACGGCTGCACGATCACCACGCCACGAGCGAAGATGATGACAATGACGATGATGAGAAAGACCGTTATGAGACCGGTCCACGGAAACTCTCCTGTTAACAGCATCTTATCTAACCTCCTTGACGACGACGTGCACCCCTTCGGAGCGGACGACGACAACCCTTCTCCCGGCCGGGATCTCACCCAACTCGGAACGGGCGCTCCATTCCATGCTCCCGAGCCGCACCTTCCCCGCGAGCGTCTCCGGATCGACCGGGGCGATCACCGTCCCCTCGAGGCCGACGAGCGAGTCCCGGGAGAGGGTCGTCGGCGGTTCATGACCGGGCGTGAGGCGCCCGTAGAGCCAGATGGTGGCCGAAGCCGCACCGATTGCCGCGAGAACCCCGACGATGAGACCGGTTGGGGACGTGAGAATGTCAACGCCGAGGAGGAGGAGGACCCCGAGGAGGAGGAGGACCCCGAGGATGATCAAGACAGTCGCAGGGACAGCGATGAAGAATCCGGGCTGGTAGACCTCCACCAGAAGCAGCACCGCCCCGAGCACGATCAGAATCCAGCCGAGAGCGATCCCCTCTGCAAGCATAAGAGTGAATCGGCTTTCAGGCTATAAAAGTCTGGTGAAGGACGTTTTCACCCCAGGTCCATCACCGGCGTGATCCGGGGTGGCACGATCCGCTTGACCGTGAATGGGACGCCACCGGGAGGGACGATGCGGATCAGGAACCTCTCGCCGGGCGCGAGCGCACGGGTGGGATAGATCAGTAGCTCGAACTGCTCCCCGGGCTCGAGGAGGGGGTCGCCGTCCGCCTGCCGGAACGGGATCGCATGTTCAGTCCGGACGATCGTCCAATTCCCGGGCCATACCGGCGCTCCGGCAGCCCTCCCGAGACGTTCGGTCCCGTCTGGAGTGACGACCTCAACCGCGGCGCGGCCCATATCGACACTCCCCATATCCCCAATGAAGAGACGAACGCTGCAGGAGACCGATCCCATCCGTGATAGGTCGGGTCGGTCGCACACGAGGTCGACGCCGTCGACGGTTCCGTTGGCGAGTGCGTAGCCGTATATCTCGCCGGAGACCATCAGGCATCCCCCGGTCTCCTCGAGGGCGGAGTAGACGAAGCCCGCCGGGTGGCCGGGGGGAGCATTCAGTACGTGGACCGCAAACACGGCAACCATAACCGCCACGATGCAGAGGATGATGCCTTCGAGCACCGTGAGACCGCCGTCAGCCGAATCCATACAGGAACCTCGCCTGCGGGGGGTATATACCCCTATGCTCCGCCCCGGAGCGCGTTTGCGCGGGCGAAGACCGCCGGAGCGCCGAACGAGACCCAGGCACCGGCGGCGGCGGCCCGAAGGTACTGGAGAACGTATACGGCAGCAAGAGGGTCTGATGGGACGAAGAGCCCGAGCCCGTACCAGATCGCCCCGGTCACCGCGATCCCGAAGATGTAGCGGAGCAGGCGGACGGAGCCAACCCCAGCGGCGCACATGCCTCCGCGGTGGCGCTCTGCCGCCGCACCGGCCGCGAACCCGAATAATAGCCCCGATGCCGTGACGGCGTCACGGAGAAACATCGGGTGGATAGGCTCCCCCGACCGCTCGAGCGCCCCGGCCGCCCAGGACGCGGGGACCTCCCAGTTCCCGAGGGCCGCAAGAGCGGCAAAGGAGGCCAGCGCCAGGGCGAGGGAGCCTGCGAACGCGACAAGCACCTGCCCTGAGAGTGGGAGAGCGGCAATCCTGCTGCCCACCGGCTTTTCGAGGGCGAGGAACCCGAGGAGGGTAACGATGCCGACCACCCAGCCCGCGATGACGTCGGTCGGGAAGTGAACCCCAAGAACGATCCTTGACGCGCCGATGAGGAAGGCCATCGCGGCTGCGAAGGCCCAGACCCAGCGGCGCCGGGCGTCGACGGCGAGCAGCCCCCAGAGCGCCGCCGCCCCTTGCGCATGCGCGGACGGCAGCCCGAACGACGGGTAACTCCCGAGCGCCCTGACCTCCGGGCTGACCCAGTAAGGGCGGGGAAGATGGAACGCGACCTTGAGCGCCTCGTTGATCCCACCCGATATCCCCATGAGGAGCCCGAGACGGAGCCCGAGGCGCGGGTCCCAGCACCAGTACAGAATCGGAATGACAAGCAGGTAGAATTCCGGCTGCCCGAGGAATGAGAAGAACTGCATCGGAATCTCGAGCCATGGCGCCTGGGTCTGGAGTACCTGGATGATGCTGATCTGGATATCGGTCATACAAGTCCGGTGAGGTCAAGGTTCGCCAGCAGCTGGGGCATCGCCGCCGCGATCCCGCTGATGATGAACTGGATGGCGATCGCAAGGACGATAACCACCATAAGTTTCGGAACGACCCGGAGTCCTTCTTCCCCGATGAGTGAGAAGATCCAGGGGCCGTAAAGCATCCCGACATACGAGATGCCGAGAGCCACGAGGATCCCGATGAAGACGGCAACGAGACTGATGATGCCCTCCGGTCCCGAGGCGAGCAGGATCACCGTCGTGATAGTCCCCGGGCCGCACGAGAGTGGAAACGCCAGGGGAACGACGGCGATGTTCTCCGTGCCCGCGGCCGGAAAGATCTCGCCCTTCGTGCCGAGCATCCCGGTTGCCACACTGACCAGCAGGATGCCACCGGCGATCTGAAACGCCGGGACGGTGATGTTGAAGATCGTGAAGATCAACTGCCCGGTGAGAGCGAAGAAGACAAGGACAATGAAAGCTATCTTCATGGAGGTATAGACGATCATCCGGCGTTCGCTCCAGCCCATCCCCTCGGTGAGCGCCGTGTAGACGGCGACCGTGGATGCCGGGTTCATCACCGCAACGATCGACGCGATCGCAACCAGCGTGAACCCGACAAACCCGGCGACCTCCGCCATCAGATCCATCCCGGATCACCGCACCCAGGTATCATATGAGCCCCATAGGAGGGGGACGCATAGGTACTTTACGGTTTTTCAGCCGTCCCCGTTTCGGGAACGTGGACCGCAGGAAATGCGTCGAGGAGTTCCCGCGTCAGTTCGGCCCCGATTGACGGCTGGATGGATTCGAGCCAGAGGAAGAACCCGGCCATGTGCGGCGTCCGCCGGCTCTCGAACTTGAACCCGCCCGCTTTACTCGGCACCATCTTGAGGTACTCCTTTTTGTTGCGCGTCCGCAGGTAGATGATCGGCCGGTACTCCGGGATGTTTACTGCCAGGACGACCTTCGAGAACTGTTTCTGGATCGTGTCCGGGTCGTGGGTCTTTCCTTTGATGCGAATGGGGTACCGGGCATCGAGCATCCGGAGGGCGGAGGGATAGAGCCCCCCAAAGAGGACCTTCTTCACGATCGGCGGGATCTCGTCCGGGGTGCCGAGTTCCCCGATGCCTTTCTTTGAGGTGACGGCGGCGATGATGCTCTGCATCCGCTCGTCGTGCAGTTTCTTGTAGTCAAACGGCCGTCGCGGAGGGATATCGGATATCGAGACCAGTTTCTCATGCCGAATCCTCCGGACCGGGCTCCGCTTCAAGTCCCGGGGGCGGATCAGGGCTTTCAAGTCCTCACAGGTGGGGGTGGTGAGGAGGGCGTTGTCGGGCTCCTTGAGGAGGCGGCGAACAACGGCTGTCCGGGATATATCGACCGAGGAGATGAGGAGGAACGGCACGGTCGGCTGCCCGTAGAGGTAGCCGAATAGCTGTTTCTTGTAGCGGATCTCCGCCTCGAACTCCTTTAAATCGGCAGGAGAAGTGATGATCTCGCCAAACGTCAGCGCCCCCGTATGGTCGACGAGCATCATGTCGACTTCCGCGAGGTCCTGGCCGTTCCCCCGGACCTTGATATCCCCGATGTTCGAGTAGAAGAGCCCGTTCTGGCCGAGCTGCGCACGCCGGACCTTCGCCGGCCCGTCGGCTCCCCGGGCCACGACGGAGAGAATGAGATCAGTCTTAAGCGAGAGGTCGAGGATCATCTCATAGACGATCGCTTCAAACCACCGCCCTTCGGCGGTCCGCATCTCGGGGATATCCTCGGAGAAGAGTTTTTTTCGATCCGCGGGGCGCAGGTGGCGCAGCGCTCTCATGATGACCGCCCGCGTCGGCTGGAGCGAGCTGAAGTTTTTGTCGAGCCACGTAATCATCTGCAACATTCGTTTCACGCAACTGGGTATTGCTATCGTATTGAGGACCGGATGGGGGTCGGAGCACTTCCTGACAGTGAAGTCTATCATTCTATAAGTGCTCATAGAGTTTCCGGTCTCCTGCACTATGAAATTACGCATGACCCCTCATCGCGATCACCCTCGCAGCGGACCTCGTGCGGGGAGCGGCAGCGTTCGAGCCTGCAGGACAGAAAAAAATGGTAAAGTGCCGGGGAACCGTGCAGCGTCCCGGATCAGGCCGCCTTGATCGCTTCTTCGAGCGGCATTGCCGGCGCGACATGGGCAACCCCGTAGGAGCTGAACGGTGCAGTGATCTTCAAGATAGAACGCTCATCCGACGCCTCGAAGATGGCAACTGACATGTGCCTCCCGGTGAGGAGGTAGCGCTGGAGGACATTCACATCCGAGGGGAACTTAAAGTGCTTCCAGAGTTCCAGAACCTGGTGGGCGTGCTCCGGCTCGAACAGATACCACAGGACAAACAACATCGTCTTCACCGGCTCCCCCATATCACCTCCGGGATGAAAACCCTGCACCGGGGGGCAGCCTCACACCCTCGGTGACCCCTTCACTCGTAGCGGAGGGCCTCGATGGGGTTCAACCGCGCCGCCTTCAACGAGGGGTAGAATCCGGCGAAGATACTTGTCCCGATGCCGAAGGCCATCGCAAAGGTAACATACCCGATCACCACAGGGAGGGGGATGGCCGCCTCTCCCGATACGGCGAAGTCGGCGAAGAGGTCTCCTACGGAGGCGGAGGCAAAGTAGGCGACCACCGTGCTCACGATGCCGCCGATGACGCTTCCGATGACCCCGAGGATCAGGCTCTCGTAGAGGAACATCCGGAGGACCTCTCGTTTTCGCGCCCCGATGCTCCGCATCAGCCCGATCTCTGCGGTCCGCTCCGTGACCGATATGATCATGACATTTAAGATGCTCACGCTCGCGACGAGGAGCGACACCCCACCGATACCAAGGAGGAAGATGTTCATGGCATCGAGGGTCTCGTAGTAGATCTCCAGGATCTCACGAGAGTCAAGGACGTCCACGACCTCATTCCTGCGGTTGATCTGCTGGTCGATGGCGGCCTTAACATCCTCAATCTCGGAGAGATCGCTGACCTTCACGACGACCCGGCTGTAGTCCTGCGCCCCGTGCCGCTCCGTGTACCAGTCCTCCGTGACGATGATGGCGTAATCGGGGTTGATGTCGATGCCCATCCCCCGCTCCGCCGCGATCCCCATGACGCGGACGCTCTCGCCCCCGACCTCAATGCGGCTCCCGGGGTGGAGGTCGAATTCGTCGGCGAGGAGCGAACCCACCATCACCCCCGAAGACCTCCCCTGCGGGTAGAGGCCCGCCTCCCGCTCGAGCAGGAAGGGGATATCGGCCGCGGGCACGGCGTATACCGTCGCGTAGCCGCTCGTATCCTGCACCCGCAGACGATCCGATGCGACGATCATGGGAACGACGCGGTGCTGTCCAGCGGCCTTCTCTATCAGCCCCACGTTCCTCTCGGAGATGCGTGCGGTAAGGGTGTTTCGGGGGTCGAACGGGTCGCCGCTCGATGCCGCGAGGTGGGGGGTGACGAGAACGGTGTCGCTCACGTCCGAGACCATGCCCCCGACAAGCGTCGAGAGGCTGCTGCCCATGATGCCGAGGGAGGCGATGGCGACGACACCGATGATGATGCCAACCGTTGCGAGGACCGAACGGACTTTGTGCCGCCTGAGGTTCCGCACCGCGAGATCGATGAAGATCATGACCTGCCGCCCCTCGTCATCTCTGCCTCATCGCGTCAACCGGCGCGAGGTGCGAAGCCTTCCACGCCGGGTAAAACCCGGCGGCGATACTGGTTGCGATGCCGAACGCCATCCCGAAGACGATGAACCCGACCGCGCTCTGGTCGAAGACCGTGAAGTTCTCGCCGAAGGTTGTCCCGGCCGTGGCGACCTCGATCGCGGCGACGCTGATCAGGTACCCAAAGGCGGTGCTCAAGATGCCGCCGACGACGCTTCCGATGACCCCGAGGATCACCGCTTCATACAGGAACATCCGGAGGATCTCCCGGCGCAACGCCCCGATGCTCCTCATGACGCCGATCTCCCGGATGCGCTCGGTCACCGAGATGTACATGACATTCAGGATATTGACGGCGGCGACAACAAGGGCAATCCCGCCGATACCAAGGAGAAACAGCGTTATCTGGTCGTAGATCTCCTCGTACTGCCCGAGCATCTCGCGCGAGTCGGCTACGTCGACCACCTCCTCGCGCCGGTTGATCCGGCTCTCGATGGCATCCTTTACGGCGTCGATCTCGTCGACATCACCGACCCGGACGATGACCAGCGGGTAGGAGTCCTTCGCCCCGAAATGGCTCTCGTACCAGCCGTCGGAGACGACGATCGCATAGTCCGGGTTGATATCGAACCCCATCCCCCGCTCCGCGAGCACGCCCGCCACCCGGACGTCCTCGCCCCCGATCACGATCCTCGAACCCGGGGCTATGCCGTACTCCCGGGCCAGGTGGATCCCGACAAGCGCGCCCGCCTGGTTCTGCCGGAGGTGCTGCCCCTCCGCGAGGTCGAGCAGGACGGGGATATCGTCCGGTGCGAGCCCGATGATCTGGGCATACCCGCTCTCGCCGCGGCCGAACTCAATCTCGTCCGCCCCCTGGAGCACCGGGATCGTCCGGTGCGGGTTCGCCGCCCGCCGGATCTCCTCGACCTCGCGGGCGGGGATGGCGGCGTCCACGGCCGTCCGCGGGTCTCCGGCGAACGTCCCGCCGATAGCGGTGTGCGGCGTGACCACGACGGTGTCCCCGACGTCGGTGATGATGTTCGCGGCGAGGAGGTTGATGCTGCTCGCCATGACGCCCATCGAAGCGATGGCGACGACGCCGATGACGATCCCGATGATCGAGAGGCCTGAGCGTACCCAGTGCCGCCGCAGGTTCCTCGCCGCGAACGAGAAGAACACTACGCCACCCTCCCGTCCACAATCCGGATCGTGCGGCGGGCGTACGCGGCGACGTTGGGGTCATGGGTGACCATGACAACGGTCTTGCCCTCGCGGTTCTCTTCTGCGAGGATCTCCATGATCGCCATCCCGGTCTTCGTGTCCAGGTTTCCGGTCGGCTCGTCGCAGAGGAGGAGGTCGGGGTCGTTGACGAGTGCCCGGGCGATCGCGACACGCTGCTGCTCGCCGCCCGAGAGTTCGGCCGGCCTGTGGGTGAAGAGGGCGTCGTCGAGGTGCATCGCCCGCATGACCTCGATCGCCCGGCGCCGGCTCTCCTCGCGGCCGGTGGTGAGGATGATGGGAAATTCGACGTTCTCGACCGCCGAGAGGAGGGGAATCAGGTTGAACTGCTGGAAGACGAACCCGATGCGGTCGCGCCGGAGCCGGGTGAGGTCGTCATCGCTCATCCCTGAGATCTCCTGGCCGGAGAGATAGATCCTCCCGCTGGTCGGGACGTCGAGACAGCCCATCATATTCAGGAGCGTCGACTTCCCGGAGCCGGAGGGGCCCATCACGGCGATGAACTCGCCCGGATCGACGGTGAGGGTGACGCGATCGAGCGCCACGACGTCGCCTGCTGGAAGAGGGTAGATCTTGCTGACCTCCTCGAACCGGAGGATGGGCTCGTCGTTCATCGCCGCCGCCTCCGAACATACCAGAGGGCCGCCAGGCCGGCGGCGATGACGACCAGCGCCACGGCGGCAACGGCCGGAGCGGGTAGCCCGGCATCGGGCTCCCTTTCTGCAGCGCGGTTCTCAAGCGAGACCGGCCGCTCGACGGAATAGGGGTTGCCGTCGTCGTCCCGGTACTCGATGACGAGCGGGATCTCGGTCACGTTCGCATCGGCCCTGAATGTCACCTCGAACGTCGAGATGTCGTCGGGACCAAGCGTCCCGATGACGTAGACCCGGAACGGGTCGGTGGGCGTCGCGGGCGCGCCCGGGGTGATCAGCACCGACCGCGCGGGCTCAAGCCCCGCGTTCATGACATCGCCCGTCGCCCGGCAGTTCTCTTTCTCCACAACGACCTCGACGTTGGTGATGAGGGGGTCTGCCTGCCGCCTGTCCTCGCCGAACATGACTGGTAGCACCAGGTCGGCAGTATGAGTATTGATCCCGTTGCGCCAGACCACCTGGAACGTGACGTTCGTCTCGGCGACCGGGGTCAGGTTGAAGGCGACGGTTTCGGACGCATCGGGTTCGAGGGTGCCGATGAACGCGCTACCCGGCGTGACGGAGAAGTCCGCCCCCTGCGGGATCACCTGGACACCGGAGGCGGTGTTCGATCGCGGGTTGCCCACCAGGACGGCGACGGCAGCCGCCCGGCCAGCGACGAAGGTGTCCGGCCTGTCGGTCACCGATGCGCGGAGCGGGGTGACGTCGACCCGGACAGGAACCGGCTGACTGAGGGTTCCATTCTCCCGGAGATCGAGAGAGAACCGCGGGTAATACGTCCCGTTCGGCGCGTCCACCCGGACGGTGAAGGTGAACGTCCGGTTGAGGCCCGCCCCGATATCCCCGACCGAGAGGTAGGGCTCACCCGTCGGGACGACACCGTCCTCGTAGAGGCGGGCCCCGCCGAGCGGGACGGTCGAGGGGCCGGTATTCTGCACGGTGACCGTGATGGTCCCCGCGTCGCCCGGCATCAGGACCATCGGGTCGACCGCAACGGACGTCACCGTCACGTCCCCGGGGGCTCCCGTAGCCGGGAAGACGAGGAGGCATACCAGGATGAGCAGGGCCAAAATAGGTCCGCGACGATCGGTTTCCACGCGGAAGAATGGAGAGGGCCTCTACTTCAACGTTACCCCGCACCGCCCGGAGCCGGCATAAAACCTTTGATGGCAGACGGCGATACCTCTGGAGACAATCGTTCCCCGCCGGGGATCCGAGGAGAGCATGGCACAGAACAAGATTGTTATCATCGGCCACAGGCAACCCGACACCGACAGCATCTGCAGCGTCATCGGCTACGCCGAACTGCGCAACCACGCCGAACCGGGAAAATACCTTCCCGCCCGGTGCGGAGAGGTGAGCCCGGAGACACGGTTTGCGCTCGAGACGTTCAACGCTGAAGCACCGATCTATGTCGCGAGCGTCGAACCCACCGTATCGGACATACCGCTCGACACCCGGAGCGTCCGCCAGGACGTCCCGGCGGTCGACGTCGCCGCCCTGATGGACACTTACGATATGCGGAACATGCCGATCACAGACAGGGACGAGACCCTGGTCGGCCTCGTCAGCGAGTACGGCCTCGCCCGGGCCTACGTTCGGAAGAATCCCCGGGAGCAACTCTCGCTCGTCCCGATGCCGCTTGCAACCCTTGCCCGCATCCTGGATGCCAGGACGGTCGTGCCAGCGTGCGAGACGCTCGGCGAAGGCCGGGTCTATACCGTCATCGACGCCCTGCACGTCACCCTCTCCCGGATGACGCCCGATGATATCGCCATCGTCGGGGATAATGAACCGGCCCAGCTCGCGCTAATATCGGCAGGGGTCGCCGCGCTTATCATCGCCGAAGGGGCGCCGGTGGGCGAGCGGGTGATCGACGCCGCCCGGACAAGAGGGGCCTCTGTGCTCGCGACGACGCTCGACGCGTTCAGTGTCGGCAAGATGATCAGCCTCTCCCTCCCCGCGAGCATGATCATGGAGACCGACGTCCCCACAGTTCGAATGGAGGACTCGCTTGAATACGCAAAAAGTGTCGTCTCGAACTCCAAGTTCAGGACGGCCTGCGTCGTCGGGGAAGAGGGGCGGCACATCGGACTCATATCCCGGACGACACTGATGCAGGACGTCCAGAAGTCGGTGATCCTCCTCGATCACAACGAGTATTCCCAGGCCGTGGACGGGATCGAGCAGGCGGATATCCTCGAGATCATCGACCACCACCGCCTCGGCGCGATCTCTACCCTCAAGTTCATCGAGGCCTGCGTGGAGCCCACGCCGTCGACCGCCGGGCTCCTCCTTGCAGGGGTCCTCTCGGATACGATGGTGATGAAACTCTCAACGACCACGCCCGCGGATATCCGGGCGGCGGACTACCTCGCGGAGATCGCCGGGGTCGACCCGGCCGAGTTCGGGCCGGAACTGATCCAGAAAGGCATGGATCTCGATGCCCTCCCGAAGGACGAACTCCTCACCCGGGATATGAAGCGCTACAACCTCTTCGGGCGGAGCATTATGGTCTCGCAGGTGATGACATCATCGTTCGATTTCGCAGAGACCCACGCCGATGAGATCCGGGCTGAACTCGACCACCTGCGGACGACCATGGGGGTCGACTGCTTCTTCGCCCTCTTCACGAACGTCTTTAGTAACGCAAGCGACCTCTTCGCAGCCGGGGACGAGGCCTGCATCACCAAACTGGATCTGCGGGACCAGCCCGTCCGGCTCGAGGGTGTCATGTCCCGGAAAAAAGATTTCATCCCGAAGTTCGGGCAGATATTCCGGCAGTTCTAGAGCCGCCGGAATGCATCACTCTTCTCTCTTCTTGAGCATCCCGGCAGCGTAGCGGGCGAGCCCGTAGATGCCGTCAGTCGAGGGGTGGACCTCGACGATCTCGTCGAAGTCGTCGACGGTGATGCCCCGCTTCATCAGGTAGCCTATGTAAGAAAGGAGGAGCGACGCCCCGGGGACAGCTGCGGCCGCCCCGATCAATCGGCCGCTTGCAGGATCGACCCGGACCTGGGCAAGCCCTGCCCAACCCCCCGCGACGTCCCAGAACGAACCGGGACCCGCGGGAGCGGGGGCCGAGAGGGTGACGCCTTCGTCGCCGGTCGCGGCGAAGGCGTAATCGTAGCGGAGGCTCATCGCCTGTGGAATACCCTCGTAGTCCATGACGGTATCGCGGCCGAGGATGTTCTCAGCCGCCACCACACCTTCCCGGCGGGCTGCAGGGGTGAGGAAGGGCGGGCCGATGACGTCGCCTGCGGCGTAGACATTTTTCACGCTCGTGCGCATCCTTGAGTCAACAATGACGGCGCCATCCGGGGCCTTCTCGAGCCCCTGGAGCATCTCCGAGTTGGGGACGAGTCCGGTGGCGAACAGGACGGCGTCGGCCTCGATCTCCTCGCCATCGGCGAGCATGACCGAGCGGACCCTCCCTGCACCATCGATGCCTGCGACGGCGGCCTGCTCACGGACGCCGACCCCGGCAAGGTCGCGCAGCGCAGCGGAGCGCATCTTCGGATCGAGATCGCCAAGCAGCGCGTGCCGTGCGACGATCTCGACTTCGGACCCGAACGCCGCGAATATGTGGGCAAACTCCGCCGCCACCACCCCGCCGCCGATGACGACCATGCGGCGGGGGAGATCCGGCATCTTGGGGAGTGTCCGGTAGGTGTAGACGCCGGAGAGATCGGTGCCGGGGATGTCGGGGATGGCCGGCCGCGACCCGGTGGCCGCGAGGACCGCGTCGGCCCGGACCTCCTCATCACCGATGAATACCCGGTTCCCTTCCAGCCGGCCAACGGCTCCGTAAATGACCTCGACCCCCGCCTGCCGGGTCTCGGCGTCCAGGATCGAAGAGAGTTTTTCCTGGATCTCGCAGATCCGTCTTCGGATTGCCGGATAGGAGACTCCCGGGACCGAGTCGAGGATGCCGAGGTCCTTCTGTGTCCGGGCGTACTCAATGAGCCGGGCAACGTCGTTTAAGGCACAGATGGTCATGCATCGCTCGTGGAGGCACTGTCCGCCGATGCTGCGCTGTTCGACGAGCCGGACCTCCGCACCGGCCTGTGCAAGGTGCATCGCCCCGAGCCTTCCCGCGGGCCCGCCGCCGATGACGACAATCATGATTCTTACCTACAGCAGTTCAACGCCCTCATCCATCGGCATCGAGAGGATCTCGCCGGTGAACCCGTTGACTTCGACGATCTTGCTTCCGCCCCGCACCTGCCAGACCGGCACATACACGGTCTCGAGGTCGACCCTGATGTTGCTCCGGTCGGGCTTGAGGGTCTTTTCTTCATAAAAGATGGCATCGCCCTTCTCATAACGGAACCGCACACGCTGGGTGAGCCGGTCGACGACGTCCCTGATGATCTGCTCCTCCACATCCTCCCGCACGAGCCGGGCGGGCACGATCTCGGAACCGAACGGGACCGACCCGTGCTCGATGTCGTCGGGGTTGATCTCCATCTTCAGGCCGTTGATCGCGTTGAGCGCCCCGGTACCCTCAGCGTCAAAGGAGACCAGCCGGTCCTTTACCTCGCGTTCGCCGGTGCTCACGTAATGATAATTCCAGTACGGGATAAACCGGCACTTCGCTGACCCGTGCAGCCCGGCGATGCCGCAGGCACGCTTCTCGGCGACCTGCACCGGGAGGTGGGGCAACTCAGGCCCCTCTTGTGGCTCCTCCTCCATCGCAGGGATGGTCTCTACCGGTTCGCGCCTGATCACCGGGGCTGGGCGGCCGAAGTCCAGGACCAGGCTCTGACCGAGCACCTCCGCAAGCGCCGCCCGGCCCGCGTAGCGGACGAACTCGTCCGGCCCCCAGCGGATACAGTCCTCCGTCTGCACCGCCGGATCGAGGGTGAAGAGCAGTTTCCTGCAGATCCAGTCGTCGTCGCCGGTGCGCAGGCGGTAAGTCATCGAATCGAAACTCTCAATCGCCTCCGGGTCGTCCGAGCAGAGCGCCACCAGGGCATCTTCGCTCCCGACGGCGGAGAGATCCAGCGGGTCGCCGACCTCCTCGACGTCGTAAGAGGCCGCGATCAGGATCCGCTTCAGCACGTTCCGGGCTTTCTCCCGAGTCCCACTCTCCATTCATCGTACAATACCACAGGGTTATAGAACAAGCTTTCCCTTTCGTGATCGGGCAGCCACCGGGGACCAGGGCAGCGTGATGGCAATGATCGGGAACACCGAGAAATGCAGTTGAACCGCCTCATATACGGTTCCGGCGGCGGGTTATTTCGAATAGATGAACTGCAACTGCCCGGTGCAAACCGGGTTTGCGCCAGCACCGTCCAACCCATCCATTGCCGGCCGAATCTCTTGAGCTCCGAAGGCAATCCTTTTTCTCCTGCCGCACAAGAGATCTGGTGATGCATGTCCCCCTGAAGTTCACCAATCACCGTATCGAGGAATACGCGCTCAGGGTGACCTACAGCCCAGAAGAGGACACCGGGAAGATCATCTACAACCTCTCGCTCATCGAGAGCCGCGACCTCGAGTTCGCACTCTCCATAATAAAAGAGGCTCATAAAACAGGCATCACCATCAGCGACCGGATCCTGGTCGCCGGGCCGGGAGAGCAGGTCGCCGGCTACATCGTGCCGGAGGGGCAGCACGCCATCTGCACGATGTGCAGTATCACGCTCGACGCCCTCCTCCTTCGGCGCGGCATCCCGGCGAGCCCCATCGGAGGCGGGATCGTCGAGGTCGAGGAACGGGTTCCCCGGCGGTTCACGAGCATGATCCTCTACCGCGACACCACGCTCGACCCCCTCGAGGTCCTCATCTCCCAGGAGACCACATCGATCCTCGAAGTTATGCACCACGGGAGCGGCAACATCCTCGCGAACATCCGGGAGTGCCACATGGAGGCCGAACCGCTCATGGGAGCGATGCTCGACGAACTTTCGGCAATGGGATTCTCCGGCATCCTTGACATCGGCGCTCCGAACGTCCCCCTGCTCGGGGTTCCGGTGAGCCCGCAGTACGTGGGCGTGGCAATAGTCGGGGGCACAAATGCGATGGCGGCCGTCAGGGAGGCCGGAAAGCCGGTGGTGACACGGGCGCTCAAAGGGCTGATTGATATCCGGGAGATGAACTACCTGGACGATTATTGAACCGCAGCCTTCGCCCATTCCATGACGGTGGTGATATGCCGCCGCACGAACAGGACAAGCCCCGCCGACTCCGAGTAGAGAGCCGAAGGCTGCCCGTCAACCCCTTCCATCCAGAGCAGTGCCCGGGCGTCGTCCACTAAAAAGACGCCGGACCTCTCGTACGGCAGTAGTTTATCCGTCGAGAGGCGGGTCTCTTGCAGAACGGCGAGAGGAAGGAGATGAAGCCGGAACCGGGAGGGGCGCTCTCCCTCCCAGCCCTCGGTGACGACCTCGACCGGGATGGAATCGGGGACGGAATCGAGCAGCGGGAGCACGCCTCCCCTGAGAAGGTCCCAGGTTGCCAGCACCTCCACACTCCGCTCCGCGCTCCGAAACATTCCTGCAAGGCGGGTCCTGATGTTCTCCTCCCCGTAAATGGTCCAGACTAGTTCCTGGTCGCCCCGGCTCTCCGGCCCCTTCTCCCGGTAAAGGGCATCGAGGGCTGTCCGGGCGCTCTCTGCATCGCTCTCGATCCGGCGCATCAGGTTCTCGACGCCCTGGTCGGGGGGAACCGCGTCGAAGCGTTTGGGCGTCGTGTGCGAGACGCTGACCAGTTCCTTCTGGACGAGGCGATCGAGGACCGGGTAGACGGACGCGCGCGGGACGCCGGAGATCGCGTGGACTTCTGTTGCAGTCGCACCCGCCGTCCTGAGAAGCCCGATATATACAAGGGCTTCGTACCTGGTGAGTCCCAGTGATTTGAGAGATTCGAGGAGGGGAGTTGGAACATCCCGGGGAGCCTTCATTCCATCATGTATATATACCGTTTAGCAATAAATGTTGTTGCTAATATAACAACAAGGTGAAGAGATGCGTTGGCAATATCTACCTGTACTGATGCTCCTGCTGGCACTCCTGGCTGCGCCGGGGGCGGCACAAGGCGTCAAGTACCTCTATGGGAGTCCTGATCTATCGGCAGCGATTTCCGGCACCAACCAGTTCGCACCGGGTGCCGAGACCCCGCTCACGGTCATCATATCCAACAGCGGCCTGAACACCCACAAGATCGCCACCGGGACGGCTATTCCTCCCGACGACCAGCCAAACACCGCGAAACTGGCCACCGTGGCGCTCAAGGGCACTGGTACGCCGTTCACTGTCAAGACGGACCCCCAGTTTGTAAGCGACATCATGGGCGGCGCCTCTGCGACCGCCACATTCAACGTGAAGGTGGCGGATTCCGCTGAGCCAGGCACCTACACCCTGCCGCTCGAGGTGACCTACACCTACCTCGCAGACGCTGAAGACTACGGTGATGTTCTCCGCTACAACTACCAGAAGAAGACGGTAACCCTGCCGCTAACCGTGCAAGTCACGCCCGATCTCCAGGTCGAGGTTCTTGACGTGCGCTCCGAATCGCTGAACGTCGGTACGGAAGGCTACGTCTACATGACCTTGAAGAACGTCGGCCACGACACGGCACAGAAGGCAATCGCGATGGTCACGAGAAGCGGCGCGAGCCCGCTCATCCCCACCGACGGCAACTCCTACATCGGAACGTTCGAACCGGGTGAGACGGTCGACGTGAAGTTCAAAGTCTCAGTCGCCGACACCGCCGAGCCTAAGTCCTACCCGCTGGATGTCGCGGTCACCTACGAGGACTACGAGGGCAAGACGGTCACTTCCCGGCCGGCGACGCTCGGCCTTCCTGTAGGCGGCAAGATCGCCTTCGAGGTCGTCTCGCCTCCGTCGACCCTCTACCTGGGCCAGAAGAGCATCCTTGAAGTCGTGTACAGGAATTCCGGGGCGGCGACGGTCTACAACGCACAGGCCCGGATCAGCGCCGTCGACCCCTTCACCAGCAGCGACGACACCGCCTTCCTCGGCGACCTCGCCCCGGGCGAGACCGCGACGGCACGGTTCGAGGTGAACGTCGACGGTGACAGCACCGAGAAGGAGTACGGTATCGACTCCGAGATCCGCTACCGCGACGACCTCGACAACAGCAAGATATCGGATACCATGAAGGTGCGGGTCGCGCTCGAGAAGAAACAGGGCGCCCTCTTCACCAACCCGGTCTTCCTTGCCGCGATTGCGGCCGTCGTCATCGGAGCAGGGTATTATATATTCGTGTACCGTAAGAAAAAGTGATGAACGGGTACTGGGACGGGCCTAAACCGGAACCGCAGGCAAGGACGATCGACGAGATGCGGGAGGTCCTTGCAGATCCTGGCTGCACCTCCGGTCGGCCCCTCTATTTTATGTACCGGGATCTCGCCCGGAGCGAGAGCGACCGGGCGTGGCTCCGGCAGCAGCACGTCCGCTACGATATCACCGTCATTCCCCCCGGGACTCTCTGCGGGGAGTACGTCAAGACAAAAGGGCACTACCACACCGTAAATCCCGCCGGGGTGCCTTACCCGGAGATCTACGAGGTGCTTTCGGGGACGGGGCACTACCTCCTCCAGACCGAAGACGCCGGCGACGTGGTGATGATCGAGGGCACCGCCGGGGATAAGATCCTGATCCCGCCGGGGTACGGCCACGTGACCATCAATCCCGTAAAGGCCGACCTCATGATGGCAAACCTCGTCTCGGCGGAATTTTCAAGCAACTACGGTCCCTATGCAGAGAAGCGGGGCGCCGCTTACTATGAGATGGAAGGGGGGGCGCTGGTGAAGAACCCGTGCTACCCCGACGCGCCGCCGGTGCGCTACTGCAACCCGGTGGAGGTCCCCGACCTCGGCATCGAGAAAGGTGTCGGGCTCTACGACCTGATCGGCCGCCCCCGGTCGGTCGCCTTCCTCAACCACCCCGAACAGTTCATGGAGATCTTCGCCGGCGTGACCGGCGGGTGCCTGCTGATGGAATAGAGGGGCGGGGGACCCGGACCTTCAGGCTCCCTTCCGCACCTCATCAAGGACCTGGCAGGCCCGGCAGGTCTTCCCGCACGGCTCCCCGCACCGTTCGCAGACCCGTATCCTCTCTTCCTGCGGCTTTGCCGGGTTCCGGAGGGCCTCGCCGAGGTTGACGACCGAGTACTTCGTCGCCGGGTGGTGGTAGGTGTAGTCGTCGAGGAGCCCCCGGACATCTCCCCGGAGGGCGCCGACCGCGTAGGGGCATCCCGCAAGGTCGAACCCCTCGACATGGAGGAAGGCGTAGAGCGCCACCTCACGTTCCGGTATGTACATAAACGGCTTGATCCGGGGGACCAGCCCTGCCACCTCCCGCACCGGGCGGGTGAGCCGGTAGGGGTCGCCCCGGAGGACGTTCATCAGCACCGACTGGGCCTCGTCGTCCAGGTTGAACCCGTAGGCGAACTTCGTGACGCCTTCCTCGCGGGCGACCCGGTTCATCAGCGCCCGCCGGAGCACGCCGCAATAAGAGCAGGAGAGACTCGTCCCCTTCCGCGCCACGATCTCATCGAGGGTGACCCCGTACTCCTCGCGGAACGAGGCTGTCACCCAGGGGGCGCCGATACGGTCGGCGATCGTCCGCGCCTGGTTCGGGTCGCGGTAGCCCGAGATCCCCTCGTCCACCGTTATCGCCATCAGCCGGACGTCACGGCGCTCATGGAGGAGCCGGTGGAGGAAGTAGAGGACGGCACTCGAGTCCTTGCCCCCCGAGAGCGCCACCGCCACTACATCGCCGGATTCGATCCAGCGGTGCTCCCGGATCGCCCGCTTCGCCTTCGCCTCGAAATCTCGGTTGAAGTGCTGCTCACAGAGGTGCAGCCCCGAGTATCGCTGGTAGATGACCGCGTCGCGGCGGCACTTGCTGCACTGCATGCTCTCTCGATCATTCTTTTATCACCGTGGCACATAAATGGTGTAGAAGATGCCTGTTCTCGCCTACCGGCTGGGCAGGCTGATGGCCATGGGCATGGTCAGGTACGAGAAGGTCCCCTACGAGGGCTACGCTCTCGTCTTTGACGGCTACGACACCCTAGCCCTTCACACCCTCACCCGCCGCGGGACCATCCAGGCGCTCGGCAGCCTTATCGGCGTCGGGAAAGAGTCGGAAGTCTACGAAGCGATGGGGCTCGGGGTCGTGGTGCTGAAGTTTCATCGGGTCGGGCAGCGGTCGTTCCAGTCCGCCCGCCTGAAGCGCGGCTACATGCCGGAGGCTGGGCACTGCCCCTGGCTGTTCGCCTCGAGCAACTCGGCAAAGATGGAGTACGACGCTTTAAAGACTCTCCACCCCGCAGTCTCGGTGCCGCTCCCCATCGACCAGAACCGGCACGTCGTTGCGATGTCGTTCGTTCCCGGGGTCAATCTCTCGCGGGCGGCCCTTGCGGAGCCGGAGATCATCTTAGACGAGATCCTCGATAACGTCCACGAGGCCTACCGTCTCGGCATCATCCACGGCGACTTGAGCGAGTTCAATGTCATGGTCGACGAGAGGCAGTGCTGGCTGATCGACTGGCCGCAGTGGGTGGAGACCGCCCACCCGAACGCCGGCGAGATCCTCAACCGCGACATCGAGAACATCCTCCAGTACTTCAAACGGAAATACGGCCTCGAATACGCCTTCGACGAAGCACTGGCACGGGTGGTGGAGTGAGGGTCTTCGGGATCGACATCATCAAAGGCTCGGTCCGTTCCCGCACCCGGCGGCCCGTCTACGCCCTCGCCCGGGTGGAGGACGGCGAAGTCGCGGGCGTCGAGGAGGTCACTGGTTTCCGGCTCCAGCGCATCCTCGCGAGCGAAGAGCCCGACATCCTCGCGGTGGACAGCCTCCAGGAGATCGCCGCCGACCAGCACGAACTCCACGCCTTCCTGCAGGCGCTCCCGCCCTCGACGAAACTCGTCCAGGTGACCGGCGGCGAGAAGAAGGAGAGCCTCGGGAAGGTAGCCGCCCGCTACAACATCAGTTTCAACAAGTTCGATCCCTACGCCGAGGCCCGGACCACCGCCCAGGTGGCCTCCCTCGGGGCGGGTGTCGAGGTGATCGCGTTTGAGAACACCACCGACATCGTGGTGAGCAGGCACCGGTCGCCCGGGCGGGGCGGGTGGAGCCAGAACCGGTATGCGAGGAAGATCCACGGTGGCGTGATGCAGAAGGGCCGGGAGATCGAGGCCCGGCTCAGGGGCGCCGGCCTTGACTACGAGAAGAAGGAGACGAAGGCCTTCGGCGGGTTCTCACGGGTTCTTTTCCGGGTCGTCGCACCCCGGGACAGAGTGCCGGTTCACTCCTCCCGGGGCGCCGACGTCCAGGTCCGGGTGGCCGGGAGAGAACTCGACCGGATTCGGTTCGAACCTCTTTCCAGCCGCCCTCGCTACCTGATCGTCGGGCTCGACCCGGGGACGACGACCGGCATCGCCGCCGTTGACCTCGACGGCAACCTGGTCCTCCTCACAAGCTCCCGCCAGATGACGATGTCCGACATCGTCGAGGAACTCTACGGCGCCGGAAAACCGCTCATCATCGCCTCGGATGTCCAGCAGATGCCCTACTCGGTCGAGAAGATACGCCGGGCGTTCAACGCCATCCCCTACACCCCGAAGCAGTCGCTCCCGGTGGAGGCGAAGTACGACCTGACCGCCCGGTTCTCGTACACGAACGACCACGAGCGCGACGCCCTCTCGGCGGCACTGGACGCCTACCGGAGCCTCCAGAACAAGTTCCGGAATATCGCAAAACGGGTGCGGCCGGGAGTCGACCTCGACGAGGTGCGGGCGCGGGTGCTCCGGGGTCAGTCGCTCGATGCGGTCCTCGCGGACCTGCAGGGAGCCCCGGCAGCCCCGAAGGAGGCCGAACCGGCGGCAGCGGTCCCGGAGCGGCCGGTCGAGGACGAGCGGGTGATGGCGCTCGACGGTATGGTGAAGCGGCTCAGGAGTTATGTCCAGGAACTGCAGGAAGACCTCCGGGAACGCGACCGGGAGGTGGAGCGGCTGCGGCAGGACCTGCGGCGGGCACGCTCCGCGACCGAGCGGAAAGTCCGGCGGGATGCGGAACTCGCGACGAAAGACGCGACCATCGAGGGCCTGCGCGAGCAGCTCCGCGGCGAGCGGCGGCGGTCTCGGCGGCTGAAGAAACGCCTTGAACGGATGCAGGCCGTCGCAAAGATCGAAGTCTCCGAGGACTACACCCCGCTCAAGGTGCTCGACTCCCTCACCCGGGATGGAGTCCGGGCCCTCCAGGAGGGGGTCGGCATCTCCGCGGGTGATATCCTCTACGTTCCCCGGGCTCACGGCTGGGGGCGGGGCGTGGTGAAGGACCTTGCGGGGACGGGGGTGCGGGCGCTGGTCGTCGGCGGGGAGCCTCCCGACCCGCACCTTGTCCGGGTCGCCCGGGAAGCCGGTCTCCCCCTGCTCCCGGCCGGCGCCGTCGGACCGGATATCCGGGGCAGGACCGGTGCGGCAAAGACCGGGGCTGTCGAGGAGGCGCTCGGGGAGTGGGAGGAGGAGCAGAAGGAGTACCGGCGGGAGCAGGAGGCCGAGCGGGTCGAGTACCTCTTCAAGGAGTAC
>DAOSER010000017.1:6766-22317 GCA_035363235.1 Methanoculleus sp. | reverse complement strand
CCCGGCACCATGCTCACCACCATGATCAGGGCGAGCATGAAGATCGTGAACCCCGCGAGGAAGTCAAGCGACATCGCCGCGTCTTCGGTAATCTGCCTTATACGACCACCTCCCCGGTATCCGCCCGGAACAGGAAGGTCTCCATCCCGGCGCTCGTTCTGACGGTGACGGTGTAGACCCCTTCCGCGAGCGAGACCTCAACCGTATCCGCACCGAGGCTCGTCATCACCGGCCGGAGCACCCCCTCCTGGTCGCGAAGGAGTTCCTCCGGGGAGAGGACACCGGTGAAATTCACCTCCTCCGCAGGCAGCGGGGCACGGAGCGAGATCTCCTTCCAGCCCAGAGCACCGAACGTGAGCCACCGCGCCTCCTCGTCGTCCTCAAGACCGAGGGCCCAGGATGCGGCCCGGCCGTCAAGGCTCACACCGGTCCCGAGCACCTGGTGTACCGATGTGCCGGTGACGTTCAGGCCGCCTTCGGCCCCGAGCAGATCCAGCTCCGCGAGAGCCTCGGTGAGGGTGCAGGCTTCCGGCGGCTCCGGCAGGTCGATGGGGGTAATGCCGCCGCCTGCCGGAGGCGAGGACACACCGAGACAACCGCACGTCGTGCAGATAACACAGATTGCGGCAAGCAGGGCCAGGATGCTCCCGGGAACTCTCATGTAAGGCAGGTATTATACACGAAGCCATATAAATAACCATCTCTCCTGCGTCTTCAAAGATCTGCCGTTACAGGAGGATACTGGAAACGTGCCGATTACATGCGGCAAAAATATTTCTTGAGACGTGCCGGCTCGCCTGCCGAAGCTGGTCGGCCCTTATATGCTTCGGGATCAGGGCCGCAGGCCCCGGCCCCTTATCGTAACATATATCCGCCGGTTCGTAACAATATCTCACGCAAGGTAAGCATATGTGTAATACCACACCCTCCGGGAGATCCAGAGAAGCACACGATCGGTTCGCCGAAGCGGCCGCCTTCCACGGCCACATCTGTCCCGGCCTCGCAACGGGATACCGGGCTGCGGAGATCGCCCTTTCAAGGCTTTGCTCCGGCCGCTCAGAGGACGAAGAACTCGTCACGATCACCGAGACCGATGCCTGCGGCGTCGATGCCATCCAGGTCCTGACGGGCTGCACCGCCGGAAAGGGAAACCTCCTCTTCAAGGACTACGGCAAGCATGCGTTCACGTTCATCAACCGCCGAACCGGGGCCGCGGTCCGTGTGGCGGCAAATCCGTCGTTCAATATCGACTCGCTTGACCCCGACCTTGCGCCGCTCCGGGCACGGGTGATGCAGCGGGTGGCAACCGAAGAGGAGCTGGCTGAGTTCCACGAGCGGGTCCACCGGGTCGTCGACGCCATCCTGGAGGCACCTGCCGAGCAGCTCTTCACCGTCCGGGAGGTCGATATCAAGATTCCGGAGCGGGCACGGATCTTCTCATCAGTGCCGTGCGCAAAATGCGGTGAGATGACCGCCGAGTCCCGGGTCCGGGTCGAAGCCGGGAAGTTCCTCTGCTATGCCTGCTCGGAGGAGTACTCCCGGCGCTGGTGAGGGTCCCTCTCACCGCACTATTTTCGTTATCGGTATCTCGAGGATATCCTCGGCACCCGCGGCTTTGAGCGGCGGGATGAGACCGTTGACGAGTCCCTTCTGCACCACCGTCTGGATGCTGAAGTAGTCGATGCCGTGCAGCCTGCCGACGGTGGGCTTCTTCATCGCGGGGAGGACCTCGATGACGCGGTCGAGCGCCTCAGACGGCACGTTCATCGTCAGGAGCACCTGATGGCGAGCCTCGATCACCCCGAGGAGGAGAGTCGTGATCTCATCGATCTCCCGGCGTTTCTCCGGATCCCGGAGAGACTCGTGGTTTGCGAGGAGCGCCGTGTGCGACTCAATGATCTGCCCCACAATCTTTAACCCGTTCTTCTTGAGTGTGCTTCCGGTCTCGGTGAGGTCGACGACGACATCCATGAGGTCGGGAACCTTCGCCTCCGAGGCCCCGTAGGAAGGAAAGAGCCTGACCGGGATCCCGAGATCCGCAAAGAACCGCTCCGTGATCCGGGGATATTCGGTCGTTACCCGGCTGTCCGGACGGATGGCAGCGACGTTCTCGATAGGCTCGTCGCGGTGGACAGCAACCACAATCTTCACGTTACCGTCGCCGGTCTTGCTGTAAGAGAGGTTTGCGACCTCCACAACGTCGGCACCGCTCTCCTGCACCCAGTCGAGCCCTGATATCCCGAGATCGAAGTAGCCCATCTGGACATAGAGCGGGATCTCTTGCGGCCGCAGGATCTTCACCTTCCCGATCCGGGGATCGCCGATCCGGGGGTTGTAGTCGCGGTCTGTTCGCCTGACCTCGAGGTCCGCCTCCTTGAAGAGCTGGAGCGTCTGCGCTTCGAGGCTTCCCTTGGGGAGAGCAATCGTGATCATAAGATGTAATCGGGCAGAAAAAGAGTTAAAGGTGGTGATCCGGATTCTAATCGATGGTGTGGACGACAAGCCCTGAGAGGAGTTTCGGCTCGAACCAGGTGGATTTCGGGGGCATGACGCCGTCCATATCGGCGATTGCGAGCACCGTCTCGACACGCACCGGCTGCATCGCTACCGCGAGGGCGTATTTGCCGGAGTCTACAAGCCGCTCGAGGGCAGAGAGTGGTTTTGCCCCACCCATGTAGTGGAGCCTTGGATCGCCCCGGGGGTCGGAGATGCCGAGCATCCCTTCGAGGACGTCTTTCTGAAGGACCGAGACATCCAGGGATCCGATCAGGTCGGCGGAGTCTGCGACCGGCCGGGAAGCCTCGTACCAGGTCCCTTCCAGGTAGAAGTGCATGACATGCGTCGCTGATCCGGTCGCGAGCGGCGGGATCTGGTAACCGGCAGCGTCGACCTTCCCGTAGGGGCGGACGGTCCATCCTGACTCCGGGAGGGCCTCGATGAACTCACGGGGGGCGCTGTAGTTGCCAAGGTCAGTGACAAGCCTGCTGTAGCCGTGGATGCGGACGCGGTCGTGGGCGAAGAGGACCACCATGAACTTCCCCGCCTCTTCAGTGAACCTTCCCTCACTTCGCCGCCGTTCTGCCACGTTCACCGCTGATTTGGCCCGGTGGTGCCCATCTGCAATGTAAGTCTCCGGGACGGCCGCAAAAAGGCCCTCGAAGCGGGAGAGGGTGGCTTCATCGACGATCCGATAGATCTGGTGAAGCACTCCCTGGGCGGTCATGGTGCTCCCGTCGGGCTCCGCTTCATCGATGAGCGAAGAGATGGAGGAAAAGATTGCGCCGGGGTCGCGGTAGAGCAGGAAGACAAGGCCGGTGTTGGCACCGACTGCATCGATGTGCCGGGTCCGGTCCTCCTCCTTGTCGTACCGGGTGAGCTCGTGCCGCCGGATCGTCCGGTTCTCATAATCCTCTGTCCCCACGCAACAGACCAACCCGATGAACTCCTCGCCGTCCTGGACGGCCCGGTAGATGTACATCCCGGGATCCGGGTCCCGTTGCATCAGGCCGTCGGCAAGCATGCGGTCGAAGACCTCCCGCGACCGCTGGTAGACCCGGTCGTCGTGCGGTGCGAGGTCGGGGAGTTCGGCGTCAGGCCGGCTGACCCGCAGGAAACTCAGGGGGTTCTTCTCGATGCACTCCCGGGCTTCTTCTGCCGTCACCACATCGTAGGGCACGGAGGGAATTTTTTCGGAGTACCGCCGCCCCGGACGGACTGCCGCAAAACGATAGATCTGAACCATAGATACCGCCACTCGTATGTGCCTACTATTTGTTTCCTGACACTATATTAGGTAAGGCACTCCATGAGGGAGAGGCCAGTATGATGCCGCTTCAACTAACCATTCGCCGGGCACAACCCGCAGACATTCCCGAGATCGTTGCCATCGAGAGAGCGGCCTTCGACGACCCCTGGGACGAGAGGACAATCCAGGAATCGCTCGCCTACTACCCGGGGACATTCTTCGTGGCGAAGAACAACGGTGACGTGGCCGGCTTCGTTGCAGGGGGCATTGAGGACACCGGGGAAGAGGTTTATGGGCATATCATGAACCTCGCGGTCGCCCCCGGGTGCCGGCGCCGGGGAATCGGGAAGCATCTCATCCGCCGCCTGGAGCGGGAGTATACTATCCTCGGCGCAAGCGCCGTCCAGCTCGAGGTCAGGGTGACGAACACCGGGGCGCAGGAGTTCTACCGCCGCCTCGGCTACCGGGAGGTTTTCCAGGTCGCCGGATACTACGCGAACGAGGAGGATGCCCTGGTCATGATGAAGTGGTTCAGGTTTTAGGACGCGACTGCCGGAACGGCAGGAGCGGGAGAAAACGCGAAGCGTTTTCGACTCGCGACCGGCCGAAGGGTGCTCCGGTCCTTCGGACCATCGCACCTCACCATCGCTCCAGGCGCTCTCTATACCCCGACCCGGGACAGGACCTGGCTTTTCAGGTCCAAAAGATCGCGTTCGACCACGTTCCAGACCGCATTGCGGTCGATCCCGAAATAATGGTGGATAAGGACGTTCCTCATCCCGATGATATCCGACCATGGGATATCCGGGTTTTCGGCCCTGAATTCGGAAAAAATCCCTCGTACGGCTTCTCCGATGATCTGAAGGTGGTGGATCACCCATACTTGTGCCATCTCGTCATTGTAGAAATACTCGCGGCCCTGGGCTGCCACTCGCTCAATCCATTCGATGGCCTCGATAACATCCAGCAGCCGTTCGCGATCGTCTCTCATAATGGCCGCGCTTCCCGTAAGACCTTTGAACGGATATGTTCCCGAAGTCCCGCTTCGGTCACAACATCAACCGGGCGCCCGAGCAGGAGCGAGAGGTCCATCGCAAGACCACCTACATCAAGGAGACTCCGGTCGGGATCGAGGTCGATCAGGAGATCGATATCGCTGTCTTCATGGGCTTCGTTTCGTGCCACGGATCCGAACACCCGCACGTTCTTTGCGCCCCTCCGGTGCGCGAGGGAGAGGATCTCGTCCCGCTTCTGGACGAGAAGGGTATAGATGTCGGCTCCCGGGTTCATGCCAGTAGAAGTTTCATTGATGTCGCGCCTTAAATGTTATCGTGGGCCCTTGTTCCCGGCACCACGGCAACGGCAAGGGGTGCCGGAACCAGTCCCCCCTGTTTTACCCCCGCCCGTGCTCCTGGTGGGCCCGGGCGAGGTGCTGGGCCGCGAGGGCGCCGAGGAGGGAGAGTTCGCCGGCGAGCACCCCGGCGGCGATGATCTCCCCGAGCGCCTTTGCGTGAGTTCCCGGCGGGTCCCCGCCCCCGGCGACCCCGAGCATCGCGAGGCATTCCTGCTGGGTGTCGACCCCCGTGCCGCCGCCGACCGTCCCGACCGGGAGGGACGGAAGGGTGACCGAGACATAGACCCCGCCCTCCACCCGGTCGACGGTGGTGATCGCGGTGCTCCCCTCGACGACGTGGGCGGGGTCCTGCCCGCAGGCGATGAACATGGCGGCGACGACGTTTGCCGCGTGGGCGTTGAACCCGAACGAGGCCGCCCGGGCCGAGCCCACCAGGTTCTTCCTGTAGTTGACCTCCGTGAGCGTCTCCGCGTCGGTCTTTAAGAGGTCGGCGACCATCGCGTCGGTGAGCCGCACCCCCGCGACCACGGTCTTCCCCCGGCCCCGGACCAGGTTGATCGCTGCGGGTTTCTTGTCGGTGCACATGTTCCCGGATGTGGCGACGAGGCGGGCCCCGGTCTCGCGCTCGATGAGTTCGCCCACGTTCTGGCCTGCGATCGTCACCATGTTCATGCCCATGGCATCCTTGGTGTCGAACTCGAGCCGGACGAAGACATTCGTCCCGGCAACGTAGGTGGCGGCGTCGAGGAACTCCCCGTGTTTCGTGGTGCTCTCTGCCGCCTCCCGGATCTCCGCGGCGTGGCTCTCCACCCAGGCCGCCACCTCCCGGGCGTGCGGGACGTCGCGGGCGGCGAAGACCGGTGCCCGGGTCATCCCGTCCCGCATGATCCGGACGTCCGCACCTCCCGCCCGGGTGATGAGCGAGCACCCCCGGTTCACCGAGGCGACGAGCGCCCCCTCGGTCGTCGCGAGGGGGAGGTAGTAGGACCCGTCGGCGTACTCGCCCTTCACCCGGAGGGGGCCTGCAACACCGAGCGGCACCTGCACCGTCCCGATCATGTTCTCGATGTTGCGCTTCACGACCCGGTCGATCCCGATGGTGAACGACCCGACCTTCGGGAGGGCGGTGCCGGTCTCACCCTCGATGAACGTCCGGCGCACCCGGACCGCCTCCTCGGGGGGGAGTTCCTTCTCGAGGGCGTAGAGTTTGAGAGACCCGTCTTTCAGCCTCCCGATATACCCATCCATGAATAAGTATGAGAACTCATACCTAAAGATGGCTGGTGGTCGATGTGGAAAAAGAACAGTGGTGCCTTGCGGTGCCGAAGCGAGAGGCCGAAGGGACGCGGCGCCGGCTGCTTGAAGAGGGTCTCCTCGACCGGGGCCTCAGGCCGCGCCCCGAGGGGGACGCCATTCTCTTCCCGGTGACGGAGGAGGTCCCGGGCGCTGTGCGATGCGAGTTCCAGGCGGTCCCGGAACGCGTCGACCTCCCCCGCCACGAGCTTGTCGGCGGGATCGCCATCATGCAGGAGAACGATCCTGCGGGAGCAGAGCGGCTGCTCGCCTCCCGGCCGTCACTAGAAACGGTCCTCTTCCCCGAGACGGCGGTCGAGGGGGAGTATCGCACCCGCCGGTTCTCCGTCCTTGCGGGAGTTCCCACCACCCGCACCCGGGTGACGGAGTACGGCCACTCTTTTGATGTCGATCTCTCCCTTGCCTACTTCTCCGCCCGGCTCTCCACCGAGCGGCAACGAGTTCTCGGGGCGATGGAGGAGGGGGAGCGTGTGCTCGATATGTTCGCCGGCGTCGGGCCGTTCGCGATCACCCTCGCCCGCCGTGCCGCCCTCGTCGTCGCCGCCGACCTCAACCCCGATGCGGTTCACCTCCTGGTCCACAACATCGCGCTCAACCACACCGGAAACGTCATCCCTATGCTCGCCGATGCCGGGCACCTCCCTCGGCTCGGCTTCTCCCCGTTCGACCGGATCGTCATGAACCTCCCCCTCGCCGCACCGGAGTTTCTCCCGGCGGCAGCCGCCCTCTGCCGGGACGGCGGGACGATCCACCTCTATGCCCTGCAGGAGCGCGAGGGCGAGTACCTCCCCCTGATCAGGGAGGTCACACAGGGTGAGGTCGCCGAGCGGCAGGTCAGGACATACTCGCCGGGGAAGTGGCACGCGGTGTATGATATCACCGTGGAGAAAGCGGTTTCGGGGGTACAGCCCTTACATCTCCAGTAATGAACACCTGCCTTTTGTCGGCC
This sequence comes from Methanoculleus sp., assembly GCA_035363235.1. GTDB lineage: Archaea > Halobacteriota > Methanomicrobia > Methanomicrobiales > Methanoculleaceae > Methanoculleus. The sequence continues at coordinate 14,955 of DAOSER010000017.1, read as the reverse complement.
GGGTCTTTCCATCCCCGGCTGAAAAAAAAGAGTATAGAGCGTGATTCCGTCCCGCGTTTTGCGCGGGAGATCTCCTGTCATTCCGAAATGGTTAACGTTACTCCACCGGCACGAACTTTGTGCCGTAGTGGATGGTGCCGCTCTCGCCGTCCGCCGCCACCCGGCGGAAGACGCTTCTCACCCGCATCCCGATCGTTGCCTCCTCAGGTGTGCAGGCGACCTGGGTGGTGAGCCGCGGCCCCTCGTCGAGCTCCACGACCGCAAGGACGTAGGGGGTGGTGTGTTCGAACTGGTCGCTTGCCGACCGGATCACCGTGTAGGTGACGACCGTTCCTTCGCCGGTGAACTTGTGGTCGACAATCTTGCCGCTCCGCCGGCAGTCGGGGCAGAGCGACCGGGGCGGGAAGAAGTACCGCCCGACCAGGTTATACCGCTGCGGGATCTTTCTCCAGAACCGTGATACCGACATCTTCAGGCCCCCAGGATGTGCACGACGACCGTCGCGCCGGTGCCGCCGACGTTATGGGCCATACCGATCTCCGCGTCCACCTGCCGGGCTCCGGCCTCACCGCGGAGCTGGCTGACGATCTCGCAGATCTGCTTGATCCCGGTCGCACCGACCGGGTGGCCGCAGGCCTTCAGGCCGCCGCTCGTGTTCACCGGGATCTCTCCGCCGAGGGCCGTCGCCCCTTCTGCGGTGAGCCTCCCTGCCTCGCCCTTCTTGCAGAACCCGAGGTCCTCGATAGCACAGATCTCCGCGATCGTGAAGCAGTCGTGGACTTCGAGCATATCAATATCCTTGTGGGTGAGGCCCGCCTGCGCAAACGCCCGTTTGCCTGCCGCCACGGAAGCGTCCAGGGTCGAGATATCCCGCCGGTCGTGAAGCGAGATGGTGTCGCTTGCCTGGGCGCTTGCAAGCACCCGTACGGCCGAATCGGTGAACTCGCGGGCACGCTCGAGCGGCACCACGACGACTGCCGCCGCACCGTCGGTGATCGGCGAGCAGTCGAAGAGCCGCAGGGGATCGGCGACGAGCGAGGAGGAGAGGACCGTATCGACCGTGATCCGGTTCCTGAACTGGGCGATCGGATTCCTTGCCCCGTTCTCGTGGTTCTTGACCGCGACCTGTGCAAGCTGCTCGCGGGTGAGCGGGTAGCGGTGCATGTAGTCGTTCGCGATCATCGCGTACAGTCCGGGGAAGGTCGCTCCGGCGAACCCTTCCCACTCGCGGTCCGCGGCGCTCGCGAGCATATCCACGCTCGCCCCGGTCCCGACATCAGTCATCTTCTCGACGCCCGCGGCGACGACGATATCCTCCATGCCGCTTGCGACCGCGATGACCGCCTGCCGGAAGGCAAGCCCGCCGGAGGCGCAGGCCGCCTCCACACGGGTCGAGGGGATGTTGTTGCTCGCCAGCCCGGCGTAGTCCGCGATCAGGGCGCCGATGTGCTCCTGCTCGACGAACCGCCCGGCGCTCATGTTCCCTACATAGAGGGCGTCGATATTTTCGCCGGTGACCCCGGCATCCTCGAGCGCCAGCGCCCCGGCCTTCACGAAGAGGTCGCGGAACGAGGTTCCCCAGTGTTCCCCGAACTCCGTGCACCCAATGCCGATTACTGCTACGTCTCTCATTTCTGCATCACGATCTTTCCCTTGTGTTTGGCATACAGTGCATAGTCGAGATATGTCGGGTTTGCGAGAAGTTTCTCCACACTCGGCGCCGCCGTCCGGTCGAACTCAGCGGACTCGATGGCGTCGGTCACCGTGATGTCGAAGGCATCGCTCCCCGCTCCCGACCCGAACGAGGTGACGAAGATCCTCTCACCCGGTTTCGCCGCATCCAGCGTCGCCGCAAGCCCGATCATCGATGCTCCCGAGTAGGTGTTGCCGAGCCTCGGAACGACGAGGCCGGGCCGGATCTGCTCGTCTGTGAACCCGAGCATCTTCGCCACCCGCTGCGGGAACTTCGCGTTGGGCTGGTGGAAGACAGCGTAGTCGTAGTCCTTCGGGCTCGTGCCCGCCTGTTCAAACATCAGCCGGGCGGCACCCTGGACGTGCTTGAAGTAGCCGGGATCGCCGGTGAACCGCCCGCCGTGACGGGGGTAGTTCTGCCCTTCTCGCCGCCAGAAGTCGGGGGTGTCGGTGGTGAACGAGCAGGTGTGGTTGATCTCGGCAATGACATTATCCTCGCCGATGACAAACGCTGCACCGCCGGCCGCCGCCGTGTATTCGAGCGCGTCTCCGGGAGCGCCCTGCGCCACGTCCGCACCGATGGCGATCCCGAACGGGATCATCCCGCTCTTGACCATGCCCATGCAGGTCTGGATGCCTGCCGTTCCTGCCTTGCACGCTCGTAGTCGGCGGCGGTCATGTTCGGGGTCGCCCCGATCGCCTCGCCGACCGTGCAGGCCGTGGGCTTGACCGCGTAGGGGTGGGACTCGCTTCCGACGTAGATGGCGCCGATGGCACCAGTGTCGACGGCTCTTCGCCGTAGCGCGGCACGGGCCGCCTCGACGGCGATGGTTGCGGTATCCTCATCGAGATCGGGGACGGACTTCTCAAAGACGCCGAGACCCCGGGTGATATCGTCTGCGTTGGCGCCCCACACCCGCGCGATCTCCGGGACTCTTATCCGGTATCGCGGGATGTAGACGCCGTACGAATAAATGCCTACCATGACTTTCCTCGTAGTGAACTGATGATCGTCTCGACATCCATCTGTGTGCAGAGCACGCTGATCCGATCACGCTCCGCAAGGCTCGGGATCAGCGGGTGGACCTCTCCCGGGCTGATGCCCTGTAGAACCACACAGCGGGGCTTGAACGGCGTGACCCGGATTGCCACCATGGGGGATTTCCCGGTCGAGACCTCGGTGAAGATGAGGGCTCGTTCCGTGCTCCAGCCGTAGATGCGGTTGAACTCGCTCGAAGAGAGCTGGAGGATTGCATTGAGGCTGTTGATCACCGTATACCCGTAGATGGACTGGTCCGTCGGACCGCAGATGGTCGTGGCATCGATGACTCCGGCAAAGTCGGAGAGTGCCACGGGGGATGCATACTCGTGGATGTCGTAGATGACGTCTTCGTCGAACTCACTGTACAGAATTTTTGCAAATTTGTTGATGAACCGGCCGCCGTTGTCCTCGTCGATCGAGAGGATCGTATCGACGATCTTGCCGACGATGGCGGTTCCCGGACTTTTTCGCCGTCCGCTTTCGTAATCACTGATAACTGAGGGAGAGACCTCAAGGCGCTCGGCAAGCAGTCCCTGGGGGATGTTGAAACTCTGCCGCCACTTCTTCAAGGCCTGACCCGGTGAGTCCGAAAGTGTGATCTCTCCTGCCATTTTCTCGGCAAGCTGATGCCGCACTCCGGATTTCATGCAGGTACTGTTAACACTCCGACTTAAAAAATTAGCGTATGGCACTTCGACATTTCACGAAGATCTCCTATGCTGGATCATTGCGCAACCCGTATATAGTATGCATCTCAATTCTGATACAATGGTTGAAGCGGAAGACCTGCAGTCCTTGAAGACGATCGCCCTGCTTGGTGGGTGCCGGGGGCCGATCTGGCTCTCGTCGCAGTCACTCGGAACCGAACTGGGCATCAGCCCCCAGACCGCCTCACGGCGACTGATCGCGCTCGAACGGCAGCAGTTCGTCGTACGGTCGATGAAGCCTGACGGCCAGTACGTCGCCGTCACCCGGGAGGGCGAGCAGGCGCTGAAGCGTGAGTATGCAGATTATGTCCGGATCTTCAACCCGGATCAGAGGCGGTACACCCTGGCCGGGACCGTTATCAGCGGCCTCGGGGAAGGGCGCTACTACATGAGCATCCCCCACTACAAGGAGCAGTTCGGCTCGTGTCTTGGGTTTGAACCCTTCCCCGGGACCCTGAACATCAGGCTCGATGCGGCGAGCATCCAGGTCCGCAAACAGCTCGACCATGCCGGGTGGGTGGATATTCCCGGCTTTACTGCCGACGACCGGACGTTCGGCGGTGCCAGGGTGCTCCCATGCCGGATACGGGGCTACAGGTGCGCGATAGTTGTCCCATCCCGCACCCACTACCCGGAGGACATCGTCGAGGTCATCGCCGGATGCGAACTCCGCAAAGCCCTGAACCTGAACGATAACGATACGATCGAGGTGGAGATTTCCTATGATTGATGCAGCCATAGAGGCCCTCGCGAGGGGCGAATTCGTCCTGCTATACGACTTTGACAACCGCGAACGCGAAACGGATTTTGCAATCCGGTCAGACGCGGTCACGCCTGCTCACATCCGGCAGATGCGCAAAGATGGCGGCGGGCTGATCTGTACGGCGGTGCACCCCGAGGCTGCAAAGAGGCTTGGGCTCCCGTTTGCGCACGACGTCCTGCGTGCCTGCAGCCTTGTCGAGAAGGACGGCGAAGTGCCTTACGACCCGAAGAACCATTCGTCGTTCTCGCTCTGGGTGAACCACCGCGAGACCTATACCGGGGTCACGGACCGGGACCGGGCCCTGACGGTCACCGCCATCGCAGACGAGGTGAGAAAGTCGCTCAACGGCGGCGGGCACGACTTTGCGGCGCATTTCCGGACACCCGGCCATATGGCCCTTCTCCGGGCCGCCGACCGGCTGCTCGACGACCGGCGGGGGCAGACCGAGCTCTCGATTGCGCTTGCCGATATGGCCGAGATCACCCCGGCCGTCACGATCTGCGAGATGCTGGACGACGAGACGGGGTTTGCCCTCTCAAAAGAGGATGCGATGGCGTATGCGGAGAAGCACGGGCTCGTCTTCATCGAGGGGAAAGATGTTCTGGGCCGGTGGGAGTCCCGGAGACCGGAAGAATAATATATCTTTTTTAGCCTCGCAGAATTGCCTCCAGAAATATCGCAGGAAGCCTTTTTACACATCGCCGATGGAGCGCAGGAATATGCACGGGAGTTCCGGGGGTGCCGCAAAACGGCGCTGTTCGTGCGTTTTCAAAAGCAATATATACGATTGTACGGCATCATAAACGGATGAAAAAAGATGCCGTGGCATACTTGAATACAAGAAAAAAAGGGGATTTCGCAGCACAGAAGAGTGAAGTCGAGAATTATTGTAAATATCGGTTTCAAATTGTCGAAATCTTCCACGATCATCGGGCGAATGCAACCCCCCCGGAGAAGCGGAAGGGATTTATGGAGATGCAGGACTACTGTGCCGCCAATAACTGCCCCGATATCATCATCTACGATTTCGCCGGTCTTGCCAGCGATCCGGACACCGGAATCACCGCCCTCAAAGCCTTAAACGAAAAATACACTATTTACTGTGTGAATAACGATTTCTTCGGGTTCCGGGATGACCCGGATCAGAGGAGAGAGGCCATCGGCAACTTCATCGAGTACATGGAGCAGTATCGCGAGAGCGCCCGGAAAACCGCCCCGGCCGTTTCGAAGAAGACGAAGAAAGGTAACGAGCGCCCTATCGGGAGGCCGAGGGCGCTCAATGAGGGCCAGGTCGAGGCCCTCCTCACGGTACGGCAGGCCGGAACCAGCATCAGCCAGATCTGCAAGATGTTTAACGTGAGCAGGAGCACGGTCAGCAAGATTCTCGCGGACTACCCCGAACTGAAGGGGGAGTGGAAGGGCGCCCGGCAGGAACCGGAGGAGTGATCCCTCCCGGATTTTCTCTGTCCCGGCCGCTCCCGGTCGTTGTATCTCTCTGTTATCCGCGACCCGACCCGGGTGATGACCAGAATCGCGATCATGCGTGGGGCATGGGAGAACTCCGGGTCTGCTGGAGGGTAAAACCCTCGCGTTAACACGGCTGGCGAGGCGAAAATTAAAAAATAGTGCGTCTGTGTGGACACAAAAACCATCCCTGTGAGTTACAGCCCGGCAACGTCGTTTGCCCTCCCTCTACCCGGCCGAAACGTTCGGGATCGCGCTGTTTTCTCTTATCCGTCTCTGTTATCCGGCCGGGTTGTCGTCGGGAGGCAGCCGGCACCCACCGTAAAGCGGACGATTGCTCCCCGGGGCGTGGCAGGTATGCCTGAGAGTTATATACCCGCTCCCGGTGCGGAACCGCACGGTCTCCCCTGCGAAAGATGACGGTATAATGTAGTGATCACCCCCGGAGATGCACGAGTCGCCGTCCCGGTCCATGAATGCCGGTGCGGAACCGTTCTGGGCCGGCGATACGATCCGGGACGTCCACCAGCCGTTTTCACCGATCCACAGGTAAATCTGAGATATCTCCGGCCCCGGAATGGTGCTGTGGGGTGTTTCCGGCGCAGTGCGCTGAGGGATGTAGGTGGTGTCTGCTACCGTAACGATGTAGTCGCCGTCGGAATTGCGCTCGACGGCCGTCGAGAAGGTAAATAACATTGTTTCGGGTTTTATGACATATCTGACCGGAGGCTCCACGGAGTAGTCCCAGTCGGAGGGTGACTTCTGTTCCCGGTACCTGTAGACCTCCCTCCCGTCGGCATACAGGGTGATGTACATCACGCAACCCGTCAAAGCATATTTGTGAAAGGCCACTCCTGGATCGAACGTAAGCGTCCGGGACTCGTGCGGCTGAAGGGTAACCGATCCCTCCCCCCGGTAGAGCGGCATGTCGGCCATGGGGTCGTTCAACGTCCACGCGTACTCGACTGACCGGTTGCTGTTGCCGGTATTTTCCAGGGTGAACCTGAAGTTGTTGTCAACGTCGCAGTATGCGTCCGTGACGACAATCGTGCCGAGCAACGTGAATGTGCAGCCGGATGCCAGAACGACCGCAGATATCAGGATCGATAACGTTAAAGCGCCCTTCACCATGCTAACGCTGGGGCGTTTTGCTATATACCGTTTCTGTCCCGTCTCTGTACACATCGACGCTTTCATACCGCTCCTGCGTAGAAAAAGCCGCCGTGAGTCGGAAAGAGATCGCGCATCTAGATGCGGCGGCGTCCCCGGGAAGGAATGGCGGTTGTCCGCAAAAAAAGAGTTTTCGGAGGTAGGGTCTCTACAGCTGCACCTGGGAGAGAGCGTCGTAGACGATCTTCCGGTAAAGTTCCGGCCGCGTCCCGTACTCTTCCTGGGCCTTCCGGGAATCATCGGTCGTCCCGAAGGCGTCGAGCCGGTCCAGGGTCTCGCGGGCGGTATCCAGCACCCAGAGGTCGCGGGTCTCGCGGTCGACGACCGATATCGACTCCACGCGGACCGAGACGAGACAGTTCCCGTCCTGGGTTGTGTAGAGGTTCGGCTTGCCGACGACGGCGACGAACGCCGGCGGCTCTATCCGGGCGAGTTGCTGCATCGCCTCGGGCTGGTAGGAGCCCGCCATGATGAAGAAGGTCCCCGTCGGGTCGACCACCCTCCCGCGGTAGAAGATGTTCTGGTCACCCTGCCGCTGCTTCTCCGTAAGCGTCCCGACGATGAAGATCCGGTTGCTCCGGATCCCGCTCGGGAGGATGACGTAGGTCGGGCTCTTCTCGTCCTCGCCGTCCTTGAACTGGTAGCGGGTCTCGCGGAGCTCGGAGGCAAAGACCCTTCGTGCCGGTTCGCGCTCGAACGTGCTCTGGGGCTTCATGCAGGCTCACCCCCGGCGCGGTTTAAGAGTGCAGCCAGTTCCGCGGGCTCAAACGCGATCGGGGTGCAGGAGTTGACGAGCAGCCTGCCGCCGAACTCGCTCCCGCTGCAGGTGTAGTAGCGCCCGAGCACCATGTTCCTGATGCGGTAGAAGATCTCGTCCAGGCCGAGCGGGTTCGTCTCGGCGATAGAAACGGCCTCGTCAAGGGTGATCCCGGTGAGGGCTTCGACGACCTCGCGCTGCATCAAGACGTTTCTTGCGCGTATACCGTCGTCCAGCACCGCTTTTATGCGGAGGTCGTAACGGAACTCGGGCTGGATCTCGTGCACCGGGCAGTAGTTCTGCCGGGAGAGCGTCCGGTTGCAGCCCTCGACCGGGCAGCGCTTGATCAGGCCAGAGCCGGGAGCAACGTGGACGAGAGCCCCCTGGATCTCGGTCTCAGCTCGCCCGACCTCGATATCGCCCTCATCGGTGATGTACATCGCGGTGTTCAGGGCGAGGGAGAGCCTGCCGTTGTACTCGTCGACGGTGGCGTAGAAGATGTTGTAGACGGCGTCAAGTTCCAGCCGATCTTTCCCCTCCTCCTTCCAGATGACGAACTTGATGGTGCCGGTCTCGTCGCCGAGGAGCCCCGTC
>DAOSER010000017.1:0-6691 GCA_035363235.1 Methanoculleus sp. | reverse complement strand
CGAGTGGATCTTCAGGTTCGGTGCGCCTTTGTACTCGTCGACGACCGCGGACTCAATACGATACCAGTGGCCGTACTCCATCGCAGGGGCGTTTGCCCGTGTCCAGGTAACAAAACGCATGGCGCCGCTCGAGTCGGCGATGATCCCTGTCTGCGCGATCGAGGGTGAGACGGGCGGGGTCAGGGCAACGATCTTTCCCTCGATCGTCACCCACTCGCCGGGGACGATCTCGTGTATCGGTCGGAGTTCCGTGGAGGAGTTCCCGACACCGGTGACGTTGTGCTCGCGGGCGAGATCGGCCGTCACCGTACGTTCGGCCTCGTCGATGTTGACGCCGAACTCCTCGACGAGACGGCGGAGGCGTGACTCGATCTTCTGCCGATCGGGCTGTGCACCTTTTGCTTCAAGTTTCCGGGAGATTCTCTCTGTTACCTCTGATAGGTTCATACTTACATCTCCAGTCTGTACTTCACTTCGCGAGGGTATTAAGACTCGGCCCGCGCCGTGAAAGTGATCCCGGACTCCCCTAAAAAAGCCTCGCGGCGGGGCTGACTCTCGGAGAGCGCAGCAGTAACGGCTCAAATCCGGTTTCATGCTACGCATACACCCCCGGCAGCTGGAAGGCGTTCTCTCATCGGGAGGGCGGGTTATCTCGGCCGGCAGGGTTTGCCTGCACTCACAGGGGTGGGCGGAACGGCGCTTTAGAGCCCTGGGCCGAATTGAGGTTCCCCTGCACCCGATGCTTGAATGTATATATAGGGGCAAGGTCATACAGCTGATTATGGCATTGACTGCGGACAGTACAATCGCGGAACTCCTCCGGGAGAAGCCCGAATCAGCACAGGTACTCTTCCGGTTCGGCATGGGTTGCCTTGGCTGCGCCATCGCAAACAACGAGACGATCCGGGAAGCCGCCCAGGCGCACGGCATCCCCCTCGGAGAGATGCTCTCCGCTCTCGGCGTCGCTGAGGCATAGAACGCGATTATAATCGTTCCCGGAGGCGCTTGAGCTCGGCGAGAGCGGCCTCCGGATTTCTTTTCATGTAATCTGCAATCACCGGGTTATGCAGGAGCGTACAGCCGGCGCACCCCCAGATCTGGCCGCCGTTGGAACTATCGACCCATTCTCCGAGTTCCTCGTCCGCACAGGGGTAACAGGGGCAGTAGCAGTAGTCGCACCGCTGCCCCGGGAAGTGGCAGGGGTAGTAGGGGCAGTCCTCCTTCTGCCACTCCACCCAGTGGTCTCCACCGTAGCGGCTGTAGATGAAGAACGACGGCTCGCTCCGCCGGACCCTCTCTTGCTGCCGCGCGAGAGCCTCCGGGAGGCCACGGAGGACAGCCGCGTGAACCCTGCTGCCGAGTTCGGTCAGGGTCCCGGCGTAGGCGTGTACGCAAGGAGCGTCACGTTCGCATGCGACTGCGACCGCATCCGTCGTGGTTCCGGGGAAGTCATAGCCGAGGTCGTGGAGCGCCTGCGCCTTCGCGCCAGTCACGGTGACGATCGTCTCAAGGAGCGCCGAATCAACCATCCCCTCCCGGCTGTAGACGATGACGTTGATGGTGTGCGGGGCGTCGGCGCTCGCGGGCCTCCCCGTCGGGTTCGTCACCCCGGCGGTGATGAAGACCGTGACGAAGTCGTACTGGAGCACGCAGAGGTGGTGCATCCCTACAGCGGTCAGGAGGCCGAAGTAGTCCCGGAAGATCCCGTGCCGGGCGGCAAGAAGTTCGAGGTGCCGGCCCGGTTCGTCCTCAAAGTCGTGGGGCACCGTGTGGTTCAGGACCGTCGTGACGTCGGCGATACCGCCGTGAACCCCGGTGCTCGCTGCCCTGAACCGGCCGCGGAGGAAAAGAGTATCCTCGCTGACAAAATATCTCATACGACGGAGTAGCGGACCCGGTCTTTCAATTCCTGCTGCTTGCCCGCGTTCCAGCCCGCAACGTCCTGGAGGTATCCGGTGACCCTGCTGATCTGCACGACGTCGTGGCTCCCGCACTCCGGGCAGACGGCGTGGCCACAGAGCGGGCAGTACTCGATACTCTCGACGATCGAGTGGTGGCAGTCGCAATGGTCGAGCGGGCACATGACCTCAAGCGACGTCTCGCCGCAGTGGGGGCAGGGGGTCTCGTCCACGACAAAGTGGCAGGTGTGGCACTTGTACCGCCGCTCACTTGCGGGGATTTCGTCGAGGCTCCGGTATTTCTCCGCCAGTTTACGTTGTTCGGGGCTCCAGTTCATGATACCAATATCTGCAGGGGAATATATATCCCTTTAGATGCGGGATAAACCGCATCCGCCTCAGATCACTCATAGGGTTCGTCATCTCTCCTGACGGGGATCAGAACGGAGAACTCATCACCGGCGGATGCGGGAGAAGCGTTCGGCTTCGGCGCCCGGGTTCTCCGCCTCGTAGATGCTCCTTCCCACGATGACACCGTCGACCAGTCGGGCCACCGTATCGAGGTCACCGCCCTGCGCCCCCACGCCCGGCGAGTAGATCGCCTTGCTGCCGACGATCTCCCGGAGCCGGCTGATCCGCTCGGGCCGGGTTGCCGGCGCGATGATCCCGTCGGCCCGGCAGGAGACGGCGAGTTCTGCGAGGTGTTCGGCCACGCCGCCGTGGAAGAACTCGGTCGCCCCGGGATGGCTCATCTCGGCGACGATGTAGGCCGCCCCGCTGTGCCTGTGCGCCACCTCGACGCAGGTTCTTGCGGCATCGGCTCCCACGAACCCGTGGGCGATCACGGCGTCGAACCCGGCCGAGAAGACCGCCTCGCAGATGAGGCGGTTGGTGTTCGGGATATCCGCGACCTTGAAGTCGGCGATGAGCGGGAGGGCGAGATCGGCGAGGTCGCTGACGATCGAGAGCCCTGTCGAGAGGACGAGCGGGTAACCGACCTTGATCGCGTCGATGTAGGGCGCACAGGACTCCGCGATCTTCACCGCCTGTTTCCGGTCGAGGACGTCGAGGGAGAGGATGAGCTCGGTCATCGTTCCAGCCTCTCGAGGGTTGCCGCAACGAGGAGCGGCAGGTTGATCGTCGCGTCGCCGTAGACCGTTGCGGCGGTGGCCTCGCCGGTGAGTTTGCCCCACGACCGGGCCTCGTCGAGCGTCGCCCCCGAGAGGCCGCCGAGGTCCGGCCGGTCGCCGGTGAGCTGTACCGCGTAGTCAAACCCGCTCTCGGTCATCAGTTTGCTCTGCAGGATGTAGTTCTTCGGGACGCCCCCGCCGACGAGGATGGTGCCGGCCCGTTCGGCCTCAAAGCACCGGTCGAGCAGCCCGGGCATGTCGGCAAACGCGCTGACCGTGACCTTGTGCGTCTGGGAAAAAAGCCAGTACTGCAGCCCGATCATCGAGTCCTGGATGGCCGGGCAGTAGACCGGCACCCCGGCCCTTGCCGCCGCCGAAAGGATCCCGGTATCGAGCCGGCTCCCTATCCGGCCGAGGAGGTCGGAGATCGAGACCGTCGAGCCTTCGGGGAGGGAGGAGTAGACGTCCTGCAGGAACTCCTCGAACCGGATGAACGCCTCGTTCGGGAGGAAGATGTCGTAGATCCGGTTGACCCCTTCCTCGCAGAGTTCGGTATCGGAGACTTGAGCGGTCCCGTGGTAGTGGTGGCAGCCGATCGCCTCGATGACGTCGTGGGTGAGGTTTGCCCCCGTCGAGACGAGCACGTCGATATGCCCCCTCTCGATGAGGTCGGCGACGATGCCTCCCATGCCGCCGGGCACCATAGCGCCCGAGAGGCCGAAGAACTTCAGCGCTTTCTCGTCGCGGAGCATCCGTTCGTAGATGTTGACCGCCTGCCACAGCGATCCCCCGTTGTAGGCTCCGGCTTTCCCGAGTTCGTCGACGAGTTCGCCGACCGTCATCCCGGGGTGCACCCGTGCCTGCTGAACCGCTTCCCCGTACTTGAAGGTCATGATACTGTTACACCAGCTTCTGTACAAGGTATTGATATTCATGCACGATAAGGGATCGTCTTTTCGCGAGATTGCCGGCTGAACGGGATGACCTGGTAAAAATGCCATGATATTGCGGGGGCCCGGTGGCCGGGTCCCCGCTGCCAGACAGGGGATGACTGGTTATTCGACACGGGATGATCCCACTCGTCCCACCGTGTCGGAGTCCGGTATACCCGGACCATCTCTCTAGAGAGCGGACTTTCGGGCCGGAAACGGAAAGGCATCCAGAAGGCTACCTTCGTCTTCGTTCCGTGCATACTCGGCCGCGAATTCGTACAGCCTGCCGCGAAACCCCGTCCGCCAGGGGTGGCACCGTCACGGACAGACGGGTCGGGGCACGCATACTTTCGCCGCAGATAGTCGGCACGGGATCACCAGGGGATAAGTTAACTCACAAACGTTATAAATCTTTTTTTGTAAAGTTCATTTGGTTGACTCGATCGGGGTTACGCCGCACTCCCGGCCGGATAGGAGCACGTTCTCTTCCCAGAGAGGGACGCCGCGGACCAGCGGCCGTGCAAGGTGCCGGCGAGCAGTGGGGGGCACCTCGTACCACCCGGGCTCGAGCTGCCGCTCGATCCGCTCGACCTCGGCATCAAGGCTGCGAGCCCCACAGACCCGGCACTTGTAACCTTTACCGGTTCCGGCGCTCGTCATCCGCTTTCCGCAGGCCGGGCAGACCGGCGGGCGGACGCGGACCGCGTCGGCGAGACGAGCCACCCCGAGTTTCTCGAGGTTGAGGCTCCCGCCCTTGTAACTCCCGGCCGCGGCCACCACATCGCCCGGGACGAGCGCCCTCACGACGTCCCGGAACCCTTTGGTCGGTTCGTAGGCCATACAGCGGAGATCGACGCCGCAGTCTCTGAGGAGAAATGAGACATGGCCGCCGGGCCCGGTGATCGCGATCTCCGCGACCGTGCCGCGCACCAGGTACGACCGTCCCTCCTGGATCGCCCCGATCGTTCCCGGGATAAGGTGAGCGTCGGTTCCCTGGTTGGTGGCGTAGACCTGTTCGCAGGCAGGCTCCTCTGAGCGGACGAAAGAACGCGCCTCGCGGACCCGGGCGGGGCTCTCCCCACGGATGCCGAAGAGAACCGGGTCGGGCGTATGGGGCACCCCGACCACCACGCCGTTCTCCCGGTCGACCGTGTCCCAGGTATGGGGATAGGTCGCTTCCTCCGCGCGAAAGAGGCTCGCCGCATCCACCTGCCGCAGGGTGCCCCACGCCGGGCGCTTCCGGTAGGCGAGCAACTCGTAGGTCCGGTCGGGTAAATCGCTTGCAATCGCCGCCGTTGCGCCGATGAGCCCGCGCCGGTTCTTGTAGCCACGATAGCGGGCCCCCACCGCCTCGAGCACCTCGACGGCCTCGTCCACGGTGCAGTAGTCCCGGAGCGCCGCGTAGTAGAATTCCGGTGGCGGACGGATTTCGGAGACCACCACGCCGGGGTTGGTCTTTTTGTCGTCGAACTCCGCGAGTTCTTCGACGCACGCGGCGGCGAGCGCGAAGGCCGTCTCCGGATCGCCCTCAGCCTCGATAGAGACCGCCGCGTTCCCCCGGGTCTTGTGGATGACGTTCGGGTTCAACCGGACCAGGCGGGCGTCGATGACGGGAAGCCCCGCCCGCTCGAGCTGCCGCACCAGAGCCGCCCCGATATAGGTGGTGCACATCCCCGCAGGGGAATCCGTATCGTCGATCCCGATCCACATAACCCCATAGTTTATATTATTCTCCGGCTATATCGATTCTTACGGGTTATGTCGCAGGATCGCCTTCCCCAGATGGTCATCAGCATCATGCTCCTTGCCAATTTCGACGTCTCGGAGCGGTGCAACATCCGTCCGCGGAGTTTCGACCTTATCGCGAAGAAAGGCGACAACCTCGTCATTATCAAAGTCGCTTCTCACATCGACAGCGTGAGCGCCGACATCGCCTGGGACCTCAACCTGATCGCCCGATATCTGGAAGCAACCCCTCTCATCGTCGGAGAGCGGGCGCGCGATGCAGATCTCGAGCGCGGCGTCGTCTACATCCGCTATGGGCTTTTTGCCCTCAGTCCCGAGACACTTTATGATTATTTCGTGGAGGCGCTCTCGCCGATGGTCTACGCCTCTCCCGGCGGCCTTTACGTGAAGATCAAAGGCAACCTCCTGCGGGAGGTGCGTGAACGCTTCCGGATGTCACTCGGAGACCTCGCATCACACCTCGGTGTCTCCCGCCGGACGATCAGTAAGTACGAGAGTGGGATGGGCACCACGCTCGATGTCGCCATCAGGCTGGAGGAACTCTTCAACGCTCCGCTCGTCGAGACGATCGAGCTCGTCGGTTACCGCACTCCCGAGCCTGAGAAGCCTCTGGAATCCACGACAGGCGATGTTCTTGTCGATCTCGAACGCATTGGGATGGAGATCCACGCGATGCGGCAGGCACCGTTCCAGGCACTGGCACTCTTTGACCGACATACAATCCTGACGGCATACGGCACCTCTCAGAAGATCGTGAAGCGCGCTTCGCTCATCGGCAACATCTCCCAGATCACGAAGACGTTTGCTATGTGCGTCGTCACGGATTATAAAAAACAGAAAAAAATCGGCAAAACCCTCCTTATCGGCGAAGAGCATCTCCACACCCTCGAAGATGGCTCGGAACTCATAGATATGATAAATGAGTGAATAATTTTATATAGAACTACAAACCTACCTTTCTATCGCTTAACAACGGTGATACCTA
>DAOSER010000016.1:1081-22325 GCA_035363235.1 Methanoculleus sp. | reverse complement strand
GAGCACCCGGACGGCAAGCCCCGGGCCCGGGAAGGGCATCCGGTGCTGGATCTCCACAGGAAGGCCGAGCCCGCCGGCCACCTCACGGACCTCGTCCTTGTAGAGGTCGGCAAGCGGCTCGATGACACCCCTAAACTCGATATCGAGGGGCATGCCTCCCACATTGTGGTGGCTCTTGATGCCCCCTTCGCTCTCGATGCGGTCGGGGTAGATGGTCCCCTGCAGGAGCATCGTCGCTCCCGTCCGCTTTGCCTCGCGCTCGAAGATCCGGATGAACTTCTCGCCGATGGCCTTGCGCTTCTCTTCGGGGTCGGTGATGCCGGCGAGGGCTTCAAAGAACTCATCCGCCGCATCCACGACGCGGAGGTTTACGTCGGCAAAGAGGGACCGAATCCGCTCGGTCTCAGCCTTCCGCATGAGGCCGGTATCCACGTATATCGGGACGAGACGGTCGCCTATCGCGCGGGTCGCAAGCGCCGCGCAGACCGACGAATCCACGCCGCCGGAGAGCGCCATCACGACCTTTTCTTCACCGGCAACGTCGCGTATCTGCCGGACTGCCTGTTCGATAAACTTCGGAACGTTTACCATTCTCTCATCTCACCTGGTATCTGAAGTTGATTTATGCTTTTTGCAGGCCTCTACAAAACCGATGTAGGGCGGGGAGGGGTTTGTCGGGCTCGATTTGAACTCCGGGTGGAACTGTGTCGCGAGGTAGAAGGGGTGGTCCGGGATCTCGCAGACCTCCATCCGCGGCCCGCAGGAGCCCGAGAAGACGAGGCCGGCGCCTTCAAGGTCGCTGATGAACGCCGGGTTCACCTCGTAGCGGTGGCGGTGCCGCTCCACGATCTCCGTCCTGCCGTAAAGGCCGGCCACATTCGTCCCTCCCTCGAGGACGACGTCACAGTCACCGAGGCGCATCGTGCCCCCGAGGTCGGAGACTTCCTCCTGCTCGGGGAGGATGGCGATGACGTGCGTTCCCTCACCCATCTCTTCGCTGGTGGCGTCAGGGATGCCGAGGACGTTTTGCGCGTACTCTATCACCGAGAGCTGGAACCCGAGGCAGAGGCCGAGGTATGGCTTTTTGTTCTCGCGGGCGTATCGTATCGCCCGGATCTTGCCCTCAATGCCGCGCTTCCCGAATCCGCCCGGGATCAGGATGCCGTCGACGTCGGCGAGTTCATGGAGTTCAAACGTCTCCGCATCCAGCCAGCGGATGCTCACCTCGGTGGAGAGCGCTCTTCCGGCGTGCTTGAGCGACTCCTTGATGGACATGTAGACGTCCTCGATCCCGTACTTGCTGACGATAGCGACCGTCGCCCGGTTCGTGTACTCCTGCGAGACGACCCGGTACCATGTGGTGTCCGGCTCCCGGTTATCGAGGGCAAGGTAGTTGCAGACGACCTCCGCAAGCCCTTCCTTCTCCAGTTCCACCGGGATCTGGTAGATGTCCGGGACGTCTTTTGCGGAGATGACGGCCTTTGCCGGGACATCGGTGAAGGCGGAGATCTTCTTCTTCGTCTGCGGCCCGATCACCTCTCTGCTCCTCGCAACGATGATGTCGGGCTGCAGCCCGAGTTCCCGGAGCGCCTTGACCGAGTGCTGCGTGGGCTTGGTCTTGAAATCGCCCATGGTGTCCATCGGGACCAGGGTGACGTGGACCAGGATCATATCCTCCGGCGGGAGTTCGCCGTGCATCTGACGGACCGCCTCTAAAAACGGCATGCTCTCGATATCGCCGACCGTACCCCCGACCTCCACGAGACAGATCTCGGCCCTCTTGTCGCCGTTGATCTCCTCCTGTGCCGCACGGCTGATGCAGTGCTTGATCTCGTCGGTGATATGGGGGATGATCTGAACGGTTGCGCCGAGGAAGTCCCCGCGCCGCTCTCTCTCAATGACGCTGCGGTAGACCTTGCCCGTCGTGATGTTATGGATCGACTTTAAGCTGATGTTTAAGAACCGTTCGTAGTTGCCGAGATCGAGGTCGACTTCTCCGCCGTCGGAGAGGACGAAGACCTCACCGTGCTGGGCGGGGTTCATGGTGCCGGCATCTATGTTCAGGTACGGGTCGATCTTCACCGCCGTCACCTGGTAGCCGCGGTTTTTTAAGAGGCGCCCGATGGATGCGGTGGTGATGCCCTTCCCGAGCCCGCTCATGACGCCTCCGGTTACAACGATATATTTCAAGCTCTCGTTCCCCTCCGGTTGCCCCGGATACTCTATGTTATGTATGTGATCCTGGATGTTGAGAATGTATTGCTCAGGCGTTTCCGGGAAATCCCTGCCGGCGCAATATGGGTTTTACCGGGGGCCGTCGCAGCGTTATCCCCCGATGATCGCATACGATGTCGACGTCCGGGAAAGAAGCGTGCCGTCCGCCGCGTCCCTGACCTCTCCGTCCGCAAACGCCACCCGGCGCCCTTTACGGATGACCCTCCCGGTGGCGACGAGCGTCCCGGCGTTGACGCCTTTTATGAAGCTGGTGTGCTCGTCGATCGTGGCGATCCTCTCGTTCTCGGCAAGGAGCGTATAGAGCGCAAGCGCTATTGCCTCATCCGCGAGCGCCACGTAGACCCCTCCCTGGAGCCACCCGGCGCCGTTGAGCATATCCGGCCGGACCTCCATGGTGAGGTGGGCGCGCCCGTCAGCGAACTCGTCCACTTCTATCCCCATCAACGTGAAGAAGGGGTTCACATCCCTCCCCACCCGTTTTAGTTCGTCAAGGTAACCCACGCGGCTGCACCTCTATGCAAGAGGTTTCGGGGTCCGCCGGGATAAGCGTTGTCAATACCGGGCTTGATGGAGCATTCGGTCCGGGAAAGAACCCTGCCCGGCGCAGTTCCTCTCTGGATGGCGGGGAGTGCGGGAGTGAACCCGGGATTGCGCCTGAAGATGATATAACAACACATATCTCGTTCGGTTTCCCCTTTTGGGTATGCAAGATGCATGGCAGCCTGAAGCGCTCAGGGATAGGAGGCTTGAGCAGCTCCGGGCTACCATGGACGATTACATCGCAAAGCATACCGGCCAGGTGGAGGCGAACCTCCCGGTCTTCTTCGGGCACGTTGCCGTCACGCTCGCGAAAGCCCTTCCGGATCTCGACGACAGGACGTATGACGATTTCATCGATACGACCGTTTTTGCGCTTCTCGACGCCACACATGAGGCACCTGCGCCGGAGTATTTCGAGAAGGTCCTCCGGCACGCCATGGGGAGCAAGCGGCGGAAAAAGGGGAGGGCAACGCTTGACGTGATCGTCGGCCTCAAACTGATCGATACCGCCAACTACTCTCAGGCACTCGATTACCTTGCGCGCTACATGAATTATGATGCCCGCATCAATGCCGCAATCGCCTACTGCTATTACGGCATGTCCCGGACAAAGAACCGGCAGGTGAATCTCCGTCCCGAGGACCTGGAACTCCGCGCCCGCGAGGAGATGCTGAACCTCTCCCGGGCCCGCATCCCGCACAACCGTCTCGGACTCTTCGAGCAGAAAGGTAGCCGGCTGTACTCGATCTTCTGGTTCATGCTGGACCTTGCGTTCACCTGGTTTCCCGGCGAACCAGAGTTCTACCGCATTGGCTTCATCTGGACGAAGCACGAAGGGAATGCCGGCCGCCGCCGCCTTCTCCTGACCCGTGCGGCGGAGCGGTTCCCCGACAACAGGTTCTTCCTCGCAGAGGCGTTCAACACCCACGTGGAGATGCGCAACGGGAGCGCCGCCGCGGCTATCGTCAAACAGATGATGCAGCAGAATCCCGACGATCATGAGCCGCTCTATTACGGGATGAAACTTGCTCTCCTCGGAGGCCAGCCGAGATCCTACGCCAGTTTCAGGAAACTGGCGATCCTGAAGAAATTCCCCCGGTGCCTGCTCCTGATGCTCGATACCGTGCTCGAGGTCATGTGCAACCACAAGAACGAGAGTCTCCGGTGCTTTGAGGAGGCGAAGAAGGTTGCCTGCGGGCAGGAGGAGCACTACATCACGGCGGTGGAGTACATCCTCCGGGACTTCGCCGGAGGGGACGAGGAACGGTCGAAACGGGCAAAGTCGGCTTTCTTTACGAGCGTCGACCAGTACTGTATGAAGATGCTGAAGATCAAGGAGCCCTGAAGATGCTTCTACACCGCAAAAAGGGCAGAATTTGCTGTAAAGCGGCTAATCTCAATAATCGGACGGAAAGGCGGAACGATGAGTATATGTATCGCACAAAGTAAAATCTCCTATGATCGGCGCCTGCGGGCCCGAGCGTACTGCTCTACCGGGGAGGGTAGGTTACGATGACGGGAAACGAAACGGTTCAGGACACCGGGGAGGGAGCATTTGGAGCCGGGGGTGTCCGGGAATCGCCTCGTCCCGGGGAGGACGTCTGCCTCTCGATCCTCCGCGAAGCGCCGGACGGGCTCGTTCTGCTGGATGCCGAGGGCAGATGCCGGCATCTGAACCCGGCGTTTACCCGGATCACCGGGTATGTCCGGGAAGATGTCCCGACTCTTTCTGCGTGGTTCGAGCGTGCCCACCCGAACCCGGTATACCGGGAGAACGTGCAGAAACTGGGGCTGGAACTCTTTTCGGGCAGCCGCACCGTCCTGGTCGCCAGCGTGGTCCGCCGGGACGGCAGGGTGCGTGAGATCGAGCTCCGGCGGGTGGCGGTGGATGGCGGCTGCGTCCTGTTCGTTCTCCGGGACGTCACCGAGCAGGCTCTGGCCGAAGAGAACGGC
Source organism: Methanoculleus sp. (assembly GCA_035363235.1). Taxonomy (GTDB): domain Archaea; phylum Halobacteriota; class Methanomicrobia; order Methanomicrobiales; family Methanoculleaceae; genus Methanoculleus. Next base: position 17,597 of record DAOSER010000016.1, on the reverse strand, counting down.
AGGCAGGCTACATCCGAACTGAGCGCGGTGATCGAAGCGTTTCCCGACCTCTTCCTTCGGTTGAACGCCGACGGCACGATCCTCGACTTCCGGGCGGGGAGGCTCGCGGAGGCGCCGCTTGTGTCCCGTGCGCACCTCGGCCGGCGGGTACAGGACGTGCTCCCCGCCGGGGTGGGGGAAGCGCTCTTAGGTGCGCTGCAGGAGGCTGTCAGGACGAAGAGGCCTGCTGCGCCCCTGGAGTTCAGCCGTACGGAGGCCGGGGAGACCCGGTACTACGAGGTCCGTGTTGTACCACTGTATGAGACGCACCTGGTGGCCATCGTCAGGGAGATCACGGAGCGAAAATGCGCGGAAGAGGAGCTGCGCCGCCACCGCGAGCATCTGGAGGAACTCGTTGCCGAGCGGACCGCCGAACTCGAGCATGCGAACGAGCAGCTCGAGCGCCTCCTCTACTGCATCGAGATGACCGAGCGCAAAGCCGCGGAGGGATGGCTGGACCTGTCGGTCGAGCAGGGCACGCTGGGGGTGGCCGAGTCCGAGGAGGCGATGATCACCACCGATGCCGCCGGGGTGATCGTCATCGTCAGCCGGGAGGCCGAGCGCCTGACCGGCTATGCCGGAGACGAACTGGCCGAACGGCCGGTATGGTCGCTTTTTTCGGGCGGCGATGCCCGGGAACTTCTCACCCGGGAGGTTCTGGAGCAGGGCCGGGCCGCGAAGTGCGCAGAAGGGACGATACTCGTGAGAAACGGCGGGTTGGAACTGGCGGTCCGCATCGCCGCAGACCCGATCGTCGATGCTGCGGGCACCGTGATCGGCATGGTCTGCACGCTCCGGAAACTGTGAGTCCTCAGAGCCTGAATCCGTAGGACTCCGGATGCACCGCCCCGGGGTCCTGGGGCGCCACGGTGACCCCGACCTGGTCGGAGTAGAACCCGAGCCCTTCAAGCGCGGAGAGAAGCACTTTTTCCGGCGTGTTGTTGATCTCGCTTACGTGGGCGAGCATCGCCATGTGGATGTGGTCGGCGAGCCTCTGCAGGCAGCGGGCGGCATCCGGGTTTGAAAGATGCCCGCGTTTTGATCGGATCCGGCTCTTTAAGTATGCGGGGTACGGGCCAGTCTCGAGCATATCGGGACAGTGGTTGCTCTCCAGGAGAACGGCGTCGCAGGATGCGAGCCGGTCGAAGATGGTCGTGGTGACGGTCCCGGTGTCGGTGCAGAACCCGATACGGAGGTCGCCTTCCCTGACACAAAACCCGCAAGGTTCCCGGGCATCGTGGGAGGCGGCGAAGGGTTCGATCGAGAAGTCGCCCAGGGAGAACGGCTCGGTGTAGCGGCACCGCCGGAGTTCCGCCGACGTTGTCCCACATTTCCGCGTGAACGCCTCAAGCGTGCCGCCGGTCGCGTAGACGGGCACCCCGAGCCTCCTCGCCAGGACGTCGACGCCCCGGATATGGTCGATATGCTCGTGCGTGACAAGAATCCCCTCGACGAGCGATGCGTCCCCTCCGGCGGCTTCGAGGCGCCGAAGGGTCTCGCGAGCGGAGAGCCCCGCATCGATGAGCAGCGCACCCCGCTCCCCTCGCAGATAGGCACAGTTTCCTTTGCTGCCGCTGGCGAGGACTGTCAGTTCCATTGTAGAAATGGTGGGCCGTACGGATATTTAAGACAGGGGAAGATGACCGTACAAAAGAGCCTTGGGGTCCGGGGCACCAGTACCTGATGAGAGGGCATGAGCACAACGGAGGGCTCCTGGCAGGAGGAGATTCACCGGATCATCCCGTGTCTCGGGGACGGCCGGGCACGCATCGACCGGCGGAGGGTGAGGAACCTCGTCAACACCTACCTCGTCCGGTCGCTCGATAGGACGGCGCTCCGGTTCAGCCTCCCGGTGCTGCTCCCGGCGCCGGCGGGCGCGTCCGGCCCCGGTGCGGACGGGGCGGCCGGGGTGATCATCGAGGCGGTCAAGGCGGCGGTCCCCACCGAGCGAGAACTCGGCCCGATCGCAGGGACCGGGACGGAGCACCCCCGCCACTGCCTGCAGAACGTGGAGCCGGTCACGCTGGTTGCGTCACGGAGCGCCATCGGGACCGACCTCTGGCGGCCGGACCACGATAACCGGATCGACGGCGATGGACTTCATCTCGTCATCAGGGGCGCCCTCTCGTATCCGGGGCCGCCGGTGCCGGGCGCGGTCAGGGAGGTCACAGAACAGCTCGCGGCACTCCTTGAGGGTCTCGACCGCGTGGTGCGCCGGGTGCCGGCCGCTCCCCTCACTGCGGCGCGGACTCTCTCCGTCGACCAGAAGGAACTCCGGCGCGCTCTCTTCGGGATGGGGCTCGTCACGTTCATCGCCGACGGTACGCGCCCGGCCCGCCGGTTCACCCCGCTCCGGTGCCACCACCGGATCGCGGGCCCGAAGGAGGGGGTGCACGTCCCCTTCCGTTGCCCTGGGGAACTCGATCCGGTCGAGGTGGAACTCGCGGGGAGCGGCAGGGTCGTGACCGGCCTTGGTCTCCGGCGGCGGGAGGCTTTTGCAGTTGCAGGTTCGAACGCCGAAGGGAAGAGCACGTTCCTCCACGCGGTCATCGCGGGAGAGGACGATCACGCTGCGGGAGACGGGCGGGAACTCCTGGTCAGCGTCGACGGGGTTGCCCGGGCGGAGGCGAACGAGCAGGGGCTGGTCGGCGCGGACGTCAGCCTCTTCTTCGCGAGCCTCCCGCCAGGACTCTCGGGCGACCCCCGGGCGGCCTACGGCTGGGGGAGCGGGTCGCTCGTGATGGCGCAGAAGATCCAGGCCGTGCTCCGGGCTGCCGCACCGCTTCTCATCCTCGACGAGGACCGCTCCGCGACCAACCTGCTGGTGCCGGGCTGCCTCCAGAGCGGCGAGGTGACGCCGCTCTCGACCCTGCTCGCCACCCGGCGCGAGGCGTTCGGGGAGACGAGCATGCAACTCCCCTCGCACCTGACGGTGCTCGAGCTCCGTTCCTGGCGGAACGTCGCACTTCGCCGCCTCGTCGCTAGATATCCTTATCGCTCAGGCCGACCGGATCCTGGTTCTCGCCGGCCACGAGGCGCAGGCGCTCGATAGCCGGGAATTTAGAAGGCGGCTGGACCGGCATCTTGCGGAGGTGCGGGAGCACCTGGCGGCGCGGGAGTAAGGCTGTGCTTCTTCACGTGCGCTATAGCGACGGGTCGAACTCATCGGATGAGGAGAGAGGTCAGGAGGGGCGGTGGCATTATGCCGGAGCCATTAGGTATCGAATCCTGCATCAAACCGTCCCCTCCACAATCCTCATCTCCTCCTCAGTGAGCCCATACTCATACACCGGCCGATCGATCTACCGGTCGGTCGCGTCAATCATCCTGGCTGGCCAAGACGGTGTAGTTGTCCGCCCGAACGACGTGAACCGACTCCGGCGCAAACGAGACCACAACCCGGCTCCCCTCGCGGATATCGAGGGCATCCACCCTCTTCCAGGTGAGGACGGACGAGAGAGGGAACCCGCAGTCGACCGTCACCCTGCTGAACGGGCCGCGCGGGACGACGGCGGTCACGATGCCGGGGAGGGCGTTTCTGCCGGCGGGGGGCTTCGCAGCATCTGCCGGGGCGATCCGCAGGTCCTCAGAACGGATGCAGAGGGAGACCCTCTCCCCCGGGCCGTTCAGCGTTGCGGCCCGAACCCGGACGCCGCCGGCATCGACGGTGGTACCGTTACTCCCCTCGATGACGACCCCTTCGACTATGTTCTCGATCCCGACGAACCGGGCGACCTCCCGGCTTGCCGGGAGGGTGAAGACCTCCCGTGGTGTCCCCACCTGTGCAAACGCGCCCTTCATCAGCACCCCGATCCGGTGAGCGAGCCGCTGCCCCTGGTACATGTCGTGGGTCGAGAAGAGGATCGTCGTGCCGAGGTCGCGGTTGATCCGGAGGGCCATCTCCTCGATCTTCTCCACCGAGACCGGATCGAGGTTCGCCGTCGGCTCGTCCATCAGGAGGATCTCCGGCTCAATCACCATCGCCCGGGCGAGGGCCACCCGCTGCATCTCCCCGCCCGAGAGCGTCCGGGCTTTTCGGTCTCCGTAGTCGGCAAGGCCGACCATGGCGAGGGCGTCCTCGGTCAGTCTATGGGCTTTGCTCTTGCTCACTCCCCGGAACCGGAGGCCGACGGCGACATTCTCCGTGACCGTCGTATTGAAGACAGCGGGCTTCTGGAAGACCATCCCCATCATCCGGCGGATAGAGAGGCTCTTCTCACGCTCCGCGTGGATGTCGACGCCGCCGATCCGAATGGTTCCTCCCGTCGGGGAATCGAGGAGGTCGATGAGGCGCAGCAGGGTCGATTTCCCGGCCCCGCTCGGCCCGATGACGGCGAAGATCTCTCCCCGCTCGACTCGCCCGGTGACGCCGACGAGCACCCTGGCATTGCCGAAGTTCTTTGAGACGTTATCGAGTTCGATCATGGTATCACCGGTGCTGCACTGTGGTTATGGCGAGATTCACGCCGAGGGCGATGATGAGGAGGACGATACCGAGCGCGATTGACTGGGAGATGTTTCCCATCGACGTCTCGAGTGATATCGCGGTCGTCAGGACCCGGGTTGAACTCGCAAACGAAGACGCAGCGATGTTGCCGCCGACGAGGATCGCCGCCCCGACCTCGGATATCGCCCGGCCGAACCCGACCGCAACGGCCGCGAGGATAGCGAACCGTGCTTCTTTCAAGATGTTTACCAGGAACTGGAGCCGGGTCGCGCCGAGTGAGCGGAGGGTGTCCCTGATCACCGGGTCGACGCCGGAGAGCGCGGAGATCGTGAGCCCGGTCATGATCGGGAGGATGAGCACCGTCTGTGCGATGACCATGGCGGTCGGGGTGAAGAGCAGCCGCAGGAATCCGAACGGCCCGACACGGGAGATGAGCAGGAATATGAGCAGCCCGACGATGACCGTCGGCAGGGAGTAGAGCGTCTGGATCAGGTTGACGAGATTCTTTTTTCCGGGAAAGGTGCCGAAGTTGATCGCGGCGCCGAGCGGAACAGCGATCAGCGTCGCAAAGATGGTTGCGGTAAGCGATATGACGATGCTTCGCGCGGCGATGGCTATCACGTCGGGGTCGAACGTGATGATGAGCCGGAATGCCTCCAGGAATCCCTCGATGATCTCGTACATGCCTGCACCTGACTATACGCGGCCGAAGGCAAAAAGGAGTGGTGATTCTGGCCGGATCAGGCGACCGGATCCTTCACTTCGGCCTCGTTCACGCCGATCTTCTCCCAGTCGTTCTGGGCGGCGTAGAAGAGCGGCTGACCGTACTGGTCGACGCCGAAGGAGGCAATCTCCTTCTGTATATCCTCAGATATCAGGAAGTTGACCCAGTCCTTCGCGACGGTGCTGTTGGTGTCGGGGAACTTCTCCGGGTTGATCTGCATTGCCGAGTAGACGTTGAGGAGAATGTCGCCCTCGTCCACGAGCGTTACAAGGTCGAGGTCACCCTTGTAGGCAAGATACGTCCCGATGTCGGAGAGGGTGTAGGCCTCTTTCTCGTTCGCCATCTCGAGGGTCGCGCCCATGCCCGTCCCGGCCTCCTGGTACCAGTCGCCGGAGCCCTTCACCTCTGTCGAGTAGTTGAACCCGGCGGCCTTCCAGATGGCCTGCTCCTTCGAGTGCGTGCCTGAGGCGTCGCCGCGCGAGACAAAGATCACGCTCGCGTTGCCGGCCATTCCATTCTCGCGGATGGCAGTGAACGCCGCTTCGGGCTGCATGCCCTTGACACCTGCCGGGTCGGATTCGGGTCCGACGAGGACGAAGTAGTTGTAGGCGAAGACGCGTCGGTCGGTCCCGTAGCCGTCGGCAAGGAAGGTGTCTTCACGCGCACGGTCGTGGACCATCATGACGTCCACGTCGCCCCGCTGCCCGTACTCGAGCGCCTTGCCGGTCCCGGCGGAGACGATCAGCACCTCGGCGTTGTACTTCTCTTCAAAGATCGGGGTGAGGTGATCGAGGAGCTTGGTGTCGTAGAGGCTCGTCGTCGTGGCGATACGGAGTTGCTGTTTCTCTGCGGGGGTCGGGTCGGTTGTCGTCCCGGTACAGCCGCAGATCAGCATGAGGGCGACCATCACGGCCGCAACGGCAAAAATAGTTCGTTTATACATAGCGATCAAGTAGATATCGTAATACATGCATTTAAACAAATGCGTTTTGTGTTAATGGAAACTTAATACAATTAATTGACTTTACTTTTTGGAAAAACAAGTATTGTTAATGTACTCTCACCCCACCACGATATCGTGGTAGGCATCGCTGTCCGCCTCGACGTAGAGGATTGCCTTCCCTCCGATGAAAGCAGGTTTCGGAAACTTTCGAAGAACTACGGTGCCTTCGCCGACCGCCGCCCCGTCGCGGGTCATCACCCGGTCGACGCCGGAGGCGAGGATTGCGGCGACCGTTTGGCTGCCGCGGAGGTCCCGGGTCGTTCCCTTCTGGACGAACCGGCCGTCGTTTCCGGATGCTGCAAGCCCGACCCCGGCAAGCGCGCCGATCACGCCGTCTTCGGTGCCGCCGAGCCCCTCGAGGAGGATGCCGGCCTCGCGGGCGAGCTCTCGCGCCTGCTCCTGCGTCACGATGCACGACTTTGCAGAGAGACCAAAGCGGGAGAGGCCGCCGTTGATGTTCCGGTCAGCGGCGACGCAGATCCCGGGGTCGCTCCCCTCGATGAAGTCGGCGAGCATCAGTTCCTTTGCCGCCGCGAATACGTCTGCCGCGATCCCGTTCCCGGTATCCTGGATGTGGATGACCGCCGAACTGTTGTGGGAGGTATACGGGACGTCGGGATGGACGAAGAGCTGGTGGCGGGTCACCCCCGTCACCGTGTACCGCCGGGCGAGTTCTGCTGCAATTGCGCGGGCGAGCCGGCCGGTGCCCCGGGACTCGCGGGTGTCGGTGTCGTCAATACCAAGATAGAGGGTCATAGGATCGCTCGTGTGCTGTACTGATCCGCCCACAAGACTTAAGAAGACTTCTCTGGTGTTAATCGAAAAAGGTTGACTCGGGGGTGGTCAGGCCCGGATGACGGTGCCGACCCGCTCCCCGTTCACGGCTTTTGTGATGTTACCCGGGACGTGGGCGTTCACCACCTTGATCTCTCTCACGTGGACGGCGTCCCGGAGAAGCTCGACCGCCATCGGTTCGAGCACCATATCCTCCATCTCCATCTCGATGAGTTCGTCGGCCGTGATCTCCGGGATGAACTCGGCGTCGGGATTCACGAACGGGTTTTCGGTATACAGGCCGTCCACGTTCTTTCCGAGGATGCAGTTCTTCCCGCCGACCACCTCGGCCATCAGGAAGGCGCCGGTATCGGTCCGGTGCGGCGGGATGCTCCCGAGTTTTGGCGGGTGCTCATACAGCCCGTAGGGCGGGGTGCCCTGCACGACCGGCAGCATCCCGAGGGATATGAGCGAGGGGAGGTTTAAGAGGTCGTCTGTGTGGATCCGGACGCCGTTGTATTTCGAGAAGAGAATAGACATCATGATCGCGTTCTGTTCGCTGATCTTGCCCGCCAGTTCCGCAAGCACACCTGTCGGCATTCCGAGATCGATCCCGACGTCGAGGATGTGCCGCACCCGGACGCCGCCGCCGGTGGCGACCAGGATCTTGTTTTCCCGGGAGAGTTCCCCGATCTCTTCGATCAGCGGGAACATCACTTCCCGCCCGTAGTCGATGACGCCGTGGCCGCCGATCTTGATCACGTTCAGGTCCGGCATGATCCTGACCTGTTTGCCGCTTCTGGTCTCGCGGAGCAGGCCCCGCCGGACAAGACTTTCACCACGGAACCTCGATTCCATCTCAAACCGTTCTGCCATATTTTACCCTTACATTTTTTATGAAAGAAAACATTAAGTGTCTTTGCGATATACCTACTGGTATATCAACTGGTATAGGATGGAGAGAACCATGAAGATCTATGTACGTGAACGCCAGAAAGTCGGCACCGGCGTGAAGCAACCCAGGTTTCGCGTCGTCGCCGTCGTCGAAGAACAGGGCGAGCAGAAACACCTGAAGGTGGAGGGGACTCACTTCAGGAAGGTTGAACTCGAACAGATCGCAAAGGACATCGGGGCGGAGATGGTCTACCTCGAGGAGATGCCCGAGGAAGAGCGGGGCGAGATGAAGGCGGCGGAAGCAGCGTAATCAAACCGACTTCCTTTTTTCTCACAACAACCAGACCTTCTGCGATCGGATGTCCACACACGAGCATGACGATATCTTTGAGGCGGCCGCGAAGATCCTCCTCGATGAGGATCGATGCGTAACCGTCGGCTTTTCTCCGGGCGGCATCACCATACGCTTCCCCACGACCCGAAAACTTGCCGAGCATCTCGGGATCCCGCATTACTACGTCCTGCCCCGGTTCGGGGCGATGGAGCGGGACGGGCTGATCCGCCGGGCTGAGCGGGTCGGCATCTCCACCACGGCCGCGGGAACAGAGCGCTTCCTCGCGGTCATGGCGGAGCGTCACGGCGAGCGCGCGGAAGAGATCCTGGGTGCCGGGCTCCTCCGGGCGCTCGAGATCCGTGCGGGCGCGTCGATTGGCGAGGAGCCTGAACGGTAGGACGGCAGCCGACGATACAAGAGAGGTTAACTCCCCCGCTCGCTCATAACCTGTGAGATGCAGTCGAGCAATCCGGTCCTCATTGGCGGGATGCCCCTTGAAGCGTTCTTCGCGTTCGTCCTCACCCTTATCAGGCTTCTCATCATCGGCAACCTCGCCTACATGCTCCTCCGACGGGTCCTCGACGGGCGGGTCTCCCGCGGGACGGCCAAGTGGACGGCGGTCGTCCTGCAGTACGCCGTCATCCTCGGCGGGGGCTACGCGAGCGCCCGGTACCTCCTCGCCTTCGACCTGAATGCCGTCGTCGCATCGCTCGGCATCCTTGGTATCGTCGTGGCCGTCTCGTCGACCCAGATCATCCAGAACGTCCTTGCGGGCATCCTGATAACGATCAACCGCCCGGTCCAGCTCGAAGAGTGGGTGAGCGTCAGCGGACGGCCGGAGATCGGGCCGGGTAAGGTGCAGGATATCTCCTTCACGACGACCCTCAAGGGGCTCGACGGCGGCCTCATCCTCACGCCGAACTCGAGCATCATAACCTAAAGGTTATCAACTACTCCCGCGCCGGACTTCTGGAGGTCTCGATCCCGCTCGCCGTCCCGGTCACCACGGACCTCGCCCGGGCGGAGGAGATCGCGCTTGCCGCCGCGCACGACCATCCCCTGATCCTGCCCCATGTCGAGCAGGCTGAGCGGTCCGCCCTCCAGAACCTCTTTGATCTCCTGTATATCGGGCGCCTCTCCTCCGACCTCCCCCGTGCAGGTCATGCGCTGTTCGAGCCGAAGGTCACGGTCTCGTCGATCAAGGAGGACGGGGTCCGGCTGGCGGTGCGGGTCTGGATCCGGCAGATTCAGGAGAGGGACCGGATCGTCTCGGAGTACCTGGACCTGGCCATCGAACGGCTGAAGGCCGAGGACCTCCTCGACGAGAAGAAGTGGGAGGATGCGCCCGGGTCGGGACCCCCGGCTCTGGAGAAGAGCGCCGCACCCGGACAGGCGACGCGAGAGCGGGGGCGTCAGGCTCCTTCTGGTGTTCCGGAAGGGTAGACGTGGGCCGCCGAAGGCCGGAAGGCGAGGTGGATGGTATCGTCGTTCGAAAAAAGGAGGAGTCTTTCAGGTTCGTAAAGACTCCTCATGCTCCCGGAGATCCTTTGGCGAGAAACTCCGGATCTTCACCTCCTCAATGTGCTTCGCGTCGACCCAGCCGCTCCGGACGTCGTCGCGGTGGTCGAACTGGCGGACGTAGGGTTTGATGTCGAGGAGCGGGGTGCCGTCCAGCACGTCGATTCCACGGACCCGGACGATGTTGCCCTCGACGGCGATGACTTCGACGAGGGAGATCCCGATCGGGTTCGGGCGGTTGAAGTGGCGTATGGCAAAGATTCCGCGCTCCTTGCTGCCGTCGACGAACGGGCGCTGGCGCAGCCGGAAGCCGTTCGCCTGGTGGAAGTGGTAGAGGAGGATGATGTGGGAGAACCCCTCGACCCCCTCAAGCCCTTCGGCATACTCGGGAAAGACCTCGATCGTCCCCTCCGCTTCGGAGAAGATGCTCTGGATGGGCGTTGTGTCCTGGTCGGTGAACGGTGAGTGAATAGTTCCGATGATCCGGTAGGTGGCGGTTTCCATAGTTATATTCTCCTCCTGCCCCACCAGTGCATCATCTCCGTGGAGGTCGCGCAGGCGGGCAGTGCCGCGGTACACCCGCATGCACGTGCTGGGGCTGCCGCGACAGGCGGCGTAAGAACAAGGGTCAGGTCTGCTTTCATAGGAATAATTACACAGATGGGCACAATAAACGTTTACATGCAGGCCCCGGGAAACAATTGTAAGTTAACGGATTTACTTATCAAGAGGGAGTAATAAATCTTTAGGTGTCACGGGAAAAGATGCCCCGGACGGACCCCCGTGAGGGGGGATCTGAAGGTGATCCATGGCGGAGGATAGTGCGACGGAGAAAGGCGGCATCCGGTTCAACCTCGAGGAGATCGCCGGAGCCGTCGGCGACTTCGGGACCATCTTTCCCATCCTGCTCGGCGTCGCCATCGTCTGCCCGGACGTGAACGTCAGCCACTTCTTCCTCTTCCTCGCCGCCTGGTTCATCATCACCGGGCTCTACTACCGCCTTCCCATCCCGATCGAGCCGATGAAGGCGATCGGGGCCATCGTCATCGCCGAAGGGCTCTGTGCCGGCGAGATCGTGGCTTCGGGACTTGTCGTCGGTGCGCTCTTCCTCCTGCTCGGGCTCGTCGGCGGGATGACCTGGCTCGGGGACCGGATACCGAAGAGTGTCATCCGGGGCGTGCAGGCAGGTCTCGCGCTCCTCCTTCTGCGGACGTCGCTCGGCTACATCCTCGCCGACGTCCTTGTTGCGGCGCTCGCGATAGCGATCATCCTCGCTTTCTTCGTCGCGTCGCAGCGCACCCGGATACCGGACATCTCCGCCCTCCTGGTCCTGATCATCGGGCTTGCCGCCGGGATCGCCACGCAGGGGATGCCGCCGTTCCGGCTGATGCCCCTCCCCGCCCTCGTCATCCCGATGCCGACGGACTTCATCGCCGGCACCTGGGACCTCGTCCTTCCGCAGGTGCCGCTCACGATCGCAAATGCCATCCTCGCGACGTCGCTCCTCACCTACGACCTCTTCCCGAAGAAGGGCGTGGACCCCGACCGTCTTTCGCGGACGATCGGGGCCATGAACCTGGTCTCGACGCCGCTTGGGGGTTTTCCCATGTGCCACGGCGCGGGAGGGCTTGCCGCGATGTACCGTTTCGGCGCGAGGACCGGCGGGGCGAACATCGTTGCCGGCATCTTCATCCTCATCTTCGCCGTCGCCTTCGCCCCGCCGGAAGTGCTGACCCTCATCCCCTTCGGTGTCTTCGGCGCGCTCCTGGTCTTCGTGGCAATCGAACTCGGGAAGCACAGCGCAAAGACGGAGTCTTACCTGGTCACGGCGGTCATCGCTGTCCTCACCCTCGTGACCGGCCTCACCGTCGCCTTCATCATCGGGATGGTCCTTGCTTACGCGCAGAAGTGGTGGGCGGGAAGGCAGGGGGCCGGAGCCTGAAGGTAGGGTTCTGCTGAAACCCAGGGTTCATCTGGTCTGAATACGGGTGATGGACTTATGGACACCGTCACCTTACTTGGTCTTATCGCCGGGACGCTCACGACGCTCTCGTTTGCACCGCAGGCCATCCGGGCATGGCGCACGCAGTCGACTGCCGACCTCTCTCTTGCGATGCTCCTCGTCCTCCTTGCGGGCGTCCTGCTCTGGCTCGCCTACGGCGTGGTAAAAGGAGATCTTGCCATCGTCGCGGCGAACGGTGCCACCGCCGCCCTCGTCGGCCTGATCCTATCCTTTAAGAAAAAGAACGGATGACGTGGACCGCCGTCGCCTTCACGGAGAGGGTGACGGGAATACCCGGGGCAAGGCCGAGGTCCTGCACCGACCGGCGCGTCAGGACCGCGGTGAGCATGACGCCCGCGTCCACCCGTACCTCGGCGATAGGGCCGTTCTCGACAACCTGGACAATCGTCCCGGCCATCGTGTTCCGGGCGCTGGACTGCGGCCCATCCTCGACGGCGACGACGACGTCGTCGCCCCGGATGCAGAGGGTGACTTCCTCACCCACGGCGGCGTCCGTCACCGCCTCGATCGCCCGGCCCCCGGCATCCACCGTCACATGCCCGCCGTCGTTGGCCGTCACCATTCCGTCCAGGATGTTCTCGATCCCGACAAACGAGGCGACCTCCCGGCTCCGGGGAGTGTTCAGCACAACCTCGGCCTCTCCCTCATCCATGAGAGTCCCGTCGATGATCACCGCCATCCGGGTGGCGAGCAGGTGCGCTTCACGGCGGGAGTGGCTCACCTGCACGATGGTGAGCCCGTCCTCCCGGTGCAGCCGCTTGAGGTCGGCGATAAACTTCTCCTGCGTGACGGGGTCGAGCGCAGAGAGCGGTTCGTCGAGGAGGAGGATATCCGGCTTCACCGCGACGGCCCGTGCGAGCGCCACCCGCTGCTGCTCGCCGCCGGAGAGGGTCCCCGGGTAGCGGTCGGCGAGATGGCCGATCCCGAACCGGTCGAGGAGGGGGGCGACCTCAGCCCGGGCCTCCTTCTTTCGCATCCCCCGTACCCGGAGGCCGTAGGAAACATTATCCGCGACCGTCATGTTCGGGAAGAGCGAGTAGTCCTGGTAGACGAGTCCGATCCCCCGCTGCTCCGGGGGAAGGGCGGTGATCTCTTCTCCGCGGAGGAGGACGCGACCGCTGTCCGGCCGGTGGAGGCCGGCGATCGCTTCAAGAAGCACCGTCTTTCCCGCCCCTGACGGCCCGACGATGAAGTAGTAGTCGCCCCGGTTGATCGTCAGGCTGACGTCGTTCAAGGAGAACGAGCCGAGTGCGAGCGAGACCCGGTCAAACGCGATCATCGTACCTCCCCAGGTACCGGGTCATCCGCCGGAGAAGGTAGAAGACCCCGAAACTGACCAGAATGACCGTAAAGGCGATGCTCCTGCTCGTGTGGATGCCGTCCGTCGTGAAGGAGTAGTAGATCAGCGTCGATATGATGAACGGATAGTAGGCGATCATGATGACGCCGGCAAACTCCCCGATAGCCCTCCCCCAGGCGAGTATGGCCCCGCTGTACATGTGCCGGAGGCTCAAGGGGAGCGAGACCGTCCGGAACATGGTGAAGGTGCCGGCGCCGAGCGTGCGGGCGACGTTCTCCAGGTGGACCGGCACCTTCTCAAACCCCTCCCGCATGGTGTTGACGTAGAACGGCGAGGCGACGAAGAGCATCGCGATCACCGTGCCCGGGTAGGCATCCTCGAAGGCGAGCCCGATCTCTGAGAGCGGTGCGCCGAGCCATCCCCGGCGCATGAAGAGGAGGTAGACAAGCAGGCCCGCCACGGTGTGCGGGAGGATGAGGGGGATGTCGACGATGCTCTCGACGGCTCCCTTGAACCGGGAGGGGCGGGACCGCGCGAGGATGTAGGCGAGGGGGGTCCCGAAGATGATGAGGAGGAGGACGGCGTTTGCTCCCGCCCCGAACGTGAGGAGGATGGAGCCGATCACCTCCGAAGATGCTGCGACCTTGAGGAGGTGGGCCGGGTCGGCGAGCTCCGTCATCGTGATGTTGGCGAGGGCAAGCACCGTGATGCCGACGAGCAGTCCGCCAAGGATGCAGAACCCTACGGTGCACCAGTCCACGTACCGCCCCCGGTGCTCTCTCCACCGGGTGACGGCTGACTCCCCATCTGCCGGGAAGGAGTCGGTTGAGAGCGCTTCAGTCTTCATGTTCGTTCTTTCGCTGATAACTGTATGCACGCTTCACTGATAACCGGTCTGGAAAAAAGAAGGGATTGATTTCAGGCTTTCACCGAAACGAGCGACTGCAGATCGGTTGGAACGCTGCCGTAGCCGTCGGCGGGCACGATCGGGGGCTGGCCATCGCGCTCGAGAATCTCCTGGCCGGTGGCGCCGATCAGCGTCTCCACGAACTCGAGACCGAGGTCGGGGTGCTCCGCGATCTTCGGGACAGTCACGCCGTAGACGATGGCGGAGCCGGCATAGAGCGTGGTGCCGTCGCCCTTCTTCGCTTCGGTCCGGACGGTCGCGTAGTTATCGGCGAACTCGACAGCCGAGAGGTCGATCTCTTCGGGGAGTTCGATGAACCGGAGACCGTTCTGCACGGCAACGCTCCGGTACTCCCAGGCGTAGTCAAGGTCGCCAGCCTTGACCATCCTGACAAGTTCGTCGGCCTTCGGGCGGATCGTCAGCGTGGTGTTGTCGGGCTTCGGGTCGGCAGCGTGGATGGTGTAGGTGCCGCTCGCTTCGGTGGTCGTGATGTTGCTGTGCTCGCTGACAAGGGTCTCAAAGATCGTCTCGTTTCCGTAGTAGCCCTCGGCGAGCTGGATCACCATCGGGGTGCGGTAGCCGCAGGGGTCGGAGTTCGGGTCGGAGAAGCCCCACCGGACGCCGTCGCGGTCGAGGATCTCGTACCAGTTCTCGGCGGTGATCTCGTCGGCGTACCTGCTCTCGTTCGAGTAGGTCAGGACCATCCGGTTCTTCGCGAATGTCAGGTACCAGTCGGCGTGCTCCGGAATCATCATCTCAGGGATGAGGTAGTAATCGGCGGAAGCGAGGACGTCGGCGGGCTTGCTGTTCTCGGTGATCTTCTTGATGCAGTCGACGCTGCCGGCGGGCTCGAGGAGGACGGTGACGCCGGGATGTTCTGCTTCGAATTCTGCTTTGACCTTCTCAAACGGTCCGGTCAGGCTCCCGGCATGAAAGACCTTCACCTGGACTTCTTCGGCGGCGGTTGCCGTCGGCGTGGGGGCCGTCGTCTGGGTGCCCGTTCCGGGCGTCGAATCGGTGTTCGTTGTCCCCGTGCAGCCGCAGATCAGGACCGCGGCAGCGACCAGGAAACAAATAAAAGCAATCAGATTGGTTCGTTTCATGAATAAAGCTTTTATAGGGGCATAACTTTAAAAGTATCCATTTGGGCAGAAGTTAATCACAATTGATTGACAAATGGGTCCCGGTGGGGAAAAAGGGCGGTTGGGAGGGCTTTGATCTGGATTTAGCCCTCTCTCCTGGGGATCAGGTGGACCGCCTTCGCCTGGAGGGATACCCAGACTTCCAGCCCCTCGCGGAGATCGAGAGTCTCCGCCCTCCTCGCGGTCACCAGTGCGGTGAGATCGCACCCGCAGTGCACCGCAACATTCACGAACGGTGCCGTGGGCTCGACGGCGGCGACTGTGGCGGGGAAGAGGTTCTCTGCCTCCTCGTAGCCGGGTTTCCTCCGGTGCAGGGAGATGTCTTCGCCCCTGATGACCATCTCCACCTCGTCGGCGGGTGGCGGGGTCGCCGAGAAGATCTCCTTCCCTTTTGCCTCCACCACGGTGAATCCCTCTCTCCGGGCGATGACCCGGGCGGGAATGATGTTTTCGGCGCCCACGAACCGGGCGATCCTTCGGTCTTTGGGCTCGCGGAAGATCTCGCGGGAAGGTCCGGTCTGGGCGATCGTGCCCTCGATCATCACCCCGACCCGGTGAGCGAGACGCTGCCCCTGCGCCAGATCGTGGGTGCTGATGAGGACGGTCGTCCCTGCCTCGCGGTTCAGCTGTGCCACGATCGCCTCGATGGTGGCGGTCGATGTCGGGTCAAGGTTCGCCGTCGGCTCGTCCAGAAAGAGGATCTCGGGGTCGGTCACGAGCACCCTCGATAACGCCACCCGCTGCTGTTCGCCGCCGGAGAGGTCGGTCGCCCGGCTCTTGATGTAGCGGGAGAGCCCGACGGCTTCGAGGGCCTCCTTCACCTTCCGGTCGATATCGTCGCCGGGAGCACGCCGGTACCGGAGCCCCATCGCGACGTTGTCGTAGACGGATGAGTTGAAGACGATCGGCCGCTGGAAGAGCATCCCCATCCGGCGGCGGAGGTCAAGCCAGCGGCCGCGATCCGCGACCGTGTCGATCCCGAAGACCAAGAGTTCGCCCTCGTTCGCGGGCTCGATCAGGTCGAGAATCCGGAGAAGCGTGCTCTTTCCCGAGCCGCTCGGGCCGATGAGCGCGAGGATCTCGCCCTCCCCGACCGAGAGGTCGACGTCGTGCAGAACTTCAAGGCTGCCGTAGACTTTCCTGATGTTGTGTGCCTCGATGATTGTCATGACATCACCGTCGCTGGAAGAGAGAGAGGGCGATATTCACCCCGAGCGCCACCGCGAGGAGGATGATCCCGAGCGCAATCGAGAGGGAGTAGTTCGCCATCGAGGTGTTGAGCGCGATCGCCGTGGTGAGGACGCGGGTCGCGCCCCGGATGTTCCCGCCGACGATCATCACCGTCCCCACCTCGGCAATCGCCCGCCCGAAGCCCAGGAGGACGCCGGCCATGACTGCAAACCGCGCCTCA
>DAOSER010000016.1:0-1046 GCA_035363235.1 Methanoculleus sp. | reverse complement strand
CGATCCCGGAGAGCGCCGAGACCGTCAGCCCCATCAGGAGCGGGATGATGAGGACCGTCTGGGTGACGATCATGCCGCCTGGGGTGTAGAGAAGCCGGAGGAACCCGAAGGGGCCGATGTTCGAGAGGAGGAGGAACATCAACAGGCCCACGATGACGGTCGGGAGCGCATACAGCGTCTGTAGCGTAGAGACGACCGCGTGCTTCCCCCTAAACTCGTAGAAATAGATGAGCGCCCCGAGCGGCAGGGCGATCAGGGCGGCAAAGAAGGTGGCGGTGAGGGAGACGTAGAGCGAGCGGATGGTGATCTCCACCACCTGCGGATCGAGGGCGATGATGAGTTCGATGGCCTCGATGAATCCCTCGATGATCGGGTTACCGTTCACCACGCGGCTTCACCCTCCGTCATCCTGCCGACCCACCTTGTCCACGTCTCCCTTACCTTTCCTGCTCTACGTGGGCGTGGGCACCGGCTCCGCGCAGGTGCAGTTGAACGGCGGCTCGGTACACTCTGGGGCGTAGAGCGGTGTAAAGAGCGGCTTGCCGAACTCCGCAGCGCCGAACTCACCGATCATCTGCTTCGTCTCGTTCGTGGTGAGCCAGTTGATGAAGTCCGCAGCACCCTGTGCGTTCACGCCCGGGTGCTCTGCGGGGTTGACGGCGATCGCACTGTAGCGGTTCAGGAGTTCCGCGCCCTCGGCGATGACCGGTACGAGATCGAGCCGGTCGGCAAACGAGAGGTATGTCCCCTCATCGGAGAGCGTGTATGCCTGCTGCTCGTTTGCAAGGATCAGGGTGTCGCCCATGCCCTTGCCGGCCTCGACGTACCAGGCCCCGGAGTCAAGGATATCGGTCGTGTAGTTGTAGCCCGCCTCCTCCCAGAGGACCTTCTCCTGGTTGTGGGTCCCGGAGTTGTCGCCGCGGGAGACGAAGGCAACACCCGGCGTGTTGTTCGTGCCGGCGACATAGAGCGTCCGGAAGGCCTCCACCGGCGTCATGTTCGCGATCCCCGCCGGGTCGGACTCCGGCCCGACGATGATGAAGTAG
>DAOSER010000015.1:13403-23012 GCA_035363235.1 Methanoculleus sp. | reverse complement strand
AGGAAGACGTAGGCGTAGTTCCCCACCGCCCGGTGGCACTCGTCCACGACCAGCAGCACGACGTCGGCGAGGCTGTACCTCCCCGCCAGGCAGTCGTTCTTGATCACCTGGGGGGTGGCGAAACAGACCCGGCACGCCTCCCAGGCCCGCGCCCGCTCCTCCGGGGAGGTGTCGCCGGTGAACATGGCAAAATCAGATTCATCCGGCTCGGAACCGTCCCGGATGAGCAGGAACTGTTTGAAGAAACGGAGGTGCTGCTCGACCAGGGGTTTTGTCGGCGCAAGCACGAGCACCCTTCCCGGGTGGGAGTGGAGGCGGGACGCCGCGACGATGAGCGCGACGGCCGTCTTCCCGAGCCCCGTCGGGAGGACGACCATCGTGTTCGCGTCAAGCGCCCTGAGCGCGATGGAGAGCTGATACCGCCGCTCCTCGATGCTTTCCGGCCGGATCAGCGGGTGGGAGACGTAGTTCATGCCCTGAGTTCATGGAACGTGGCGGTGCCGGAGATGAGTGCGGAGAGGATCTGGGGCAGGCGCTCGATCGGTACACGAACCTGCTCCATGCTGTCGCGGTCTCTCACGGTCACGGTGTTGTCCTCGAGCGTATCGTAGTCGACGGTGACGGCAAAGGGCGTCCCGACCTCGTCCTGTCTCCGGTAACGCCTGCCGATGGCGCCGGAGTCGTCGTACTGGGCGAGGATGCGGCACTGCGTGAGCCGCTCAGTGATCGTCTGCGCGATGGTATCGAGACCGTCGCGGTTCATCAGCGGGAAGACCGCGGCCTGGACCGGTGCGACCGCCGGCGGGAGCCTGAGCACCTTACGGATCTCGCCCTCGACCTCTTCCTCGGCGTAGCTGTGCTCCAGCGCAACGTAGATCATCCGGTCGATGCCGTACGACGGTTCGATGACGTGGGGCATCACCTCTTCGCCGCGGACTTCGACCTCCTCTTCGCGGACCTGATAGAGGTCGGCGGAGATGAAGATCTCCTCACCGTCGACGGTGACCCGCGCACCGTCCTCTCCGGGGTCGGAATCTGCCAGGGCATCCGCGACCGCCTTCGCCTTGCCGCGGAACCGGGGGCCGAGCACGCCCATATCGGCCACAATCCGCCGCTTTACGACCCGTTTTGGCTCGTCGTAGGGCATGAAGACCGTCATCGAGGTGCCGGAGTGCGCGGCATGCGAACGCAGGTCATAGTTGGTGCGGTCGGCGATGCCGACGATCTCCACCCACCCGAACCGGCTGGAGTAGACCTCGGCGTCCCAGCAGTCGGCCGCATAATGCGCCCGCTCGTCGGTCAGGTGCTGGCGGAACCGGAGTCTCGCCGGGTCAACGCCGATAGCGGTCAGGATCCGGTGCGTGAGCGCGATGTAGTAGGCGACGTACTCGTTTGCAATAACTCCCGCGTCCACGGCGGCGCGCATCGTCATTGCGGCCGGCTCCCGGCCGTCGAGCTGCCGCGCCATGGTGAGGAGGGGTGCCGTGTAGTCCGCGTAGCGGTAAAAGGCGGGGTGGTCCTTGCGGTCAGGATGGACGAAGATCTCGGCTTCCGCCTGGGAGAACTCCCGCAGCCGGATCATGCCCTGGCGGGGGGAGATCTCGTTTCTGTAGGACTTCCCGATCTGGACCGCGCCGAAGGGAAGTTTGTCCCGGTAGAAGCGCAGGAGCCGGGCGAAGTCGGTGAAGATACCCTGGGCGGTCTCGGGGCGCAGGTAGCCCTTCCGCTGCGACCCGGGGCCGATTGTCGTCTGAAACATCAGGTTGAACGCAAAGACGCCCGCTTCGCCCAGAGGTTCCTTGCATGACGGACAGGGGAGTTCATAGAGCGCCGCCTGGAGCGCTTCCGCCGGCAGTGTGCCTGCATTCTCGATCCCGTTCTCCTCCGCGATGTGATCGGCGCGCAGGTACTCGCCGCAGTGCGGGCACTGCACCATCTTGTCGGCGAACTCTTTCACATGACCGGATGCGACGAAGATTGCTTCGGTTCCGACGGTGGGGCATTCGATCTCGTAGTAGCCTTCCTGTAAGACGTAGTACGATCGCCAGAGGTTCTCGACGTTCCGCTTCATCATCGCTCCGAGCGGGCCGTAGTCGATGAACCCGGCGATCGACCCGTATATCTCGGATGAGGGCCAGACGAAACCACGTCTTCTGGCTACTTCCATGACTTTTTCGTAAATATCGCTCGTCTCGGCCATAGTCTTGCAGTACATTTGAGTGCCGGTGCTATTAAAGAATGGTCTTCACCCCGCGCGAGATCACGATTCATCGAAAATGGGGCCGGGTGAGGTGGTATTTTTTTCACGGGAGGTAACATTCCGGAAGATATGGTTACATCTGTAAAAATGATCTTTCTACTTCGGCGGATTATATGGTAAGCTTTAAATGTTAGCGGTTGTAATGTAGGGAACGTTACGCCCCGGTTGGGAGATAAAGTATATATTGAAGGTCAGCATGGGTGACCCTCAGAACCAGACGGTGGAATGCAGAACTGAGAGAGACGGACATGGCAGAAGATACCCGCAAGCAGCAACTACTGGAGCTGTTCACGACCATCACGAACAAGAAGACGATCGTTGAGCCGATGAGGAAGGTTCACGGTACACTTCGGGATCGCGACGCTGTTGAGCGCGAGATCGCCCTGATCATGCGTGAGATCCTCGATCAGGGGTATTTCAAGACCAAGCTCGCCCCGCGGCAGCTCGCAAAACTCGTGGTCGCATACTACGACGGCAAGAACGATACCGAGATCGCGAGGGCGCTCGGCGACGAGAAGCTGAGCAAGACCGTGGCACGTGCCCGGGTTCGCCTCAAGCTCTTCAGGGAGCTCGATTTCAAGATGCCGTTTGACCAGGGGGCGATGTCGGAACTTCTTGACTCGGGCAAGACCATGAAGGAGATCAGCGAGGAGCTTGACGTAAGCCCCTCGACGCTTCGTGAGTACCGCCACGTGATCGAGCAGCAGAGGGACACCACGCTCGATCCGTACCTGGAACGGATCAGGGACGTGATGGAAGACCGCGACCTCTCCGAGATGATGACGCGCGGTGTCGCGAACGATGGCCTTAGCGAGGCAATCGACATCACCGAAGCGATCGACATGGGGGAGTTCTGAACCCCCGCCCACCCTCTGTAACCCCACTGAACATTTTTTAGTATCCGAGCCGATCTCTTCTCCATGAGGTTGACCTGGCTTGGCCACGCGTGTTTCTCGCTTGCTGGATCGCGGACGATCCTCATCGACCCCTTTATCCCGGAGGGCTCGCTCCCTTCGGAGCCCGATATCGTTGCCGTGACGCATGCCCACGCCGACCACCTGGGCATTGCTGCGGAACTCTCGAAGAAGACAGTCGCCATCAACGAGGTGGCGAAGTACCTGAGGGCAAAGGGCGTTCCTGCCGAAGCAATGAACATCGGCGGCACCATCACCGTCGACGGCGTCCGGTTCACGATGACGCCCGCGCTCCACTCGTCATGGCTGGAGGACGAGGGCATGGGCTTCTACGGCGGTGTCGCCGCCGGGTTCGTCATCACGATGGACGGCATCAGCGTCTACCATGCCGGCGACACGGCGCTCTTCTCCGACATGCAGCTCATCCGCGACCTCTACCGGCCGGATGTGGCGCTCCTCCCCATCGGCGGGTGCTTCACGATGGGGCCTGACGAGGCGATGATCGCGGCCCGATACATCGGCGCGCCGCTGGTGATCCCGATGCACTACGACACCTTCCCCGTCATCCGGCAGAACGTGGAGAACTTCAAGCAGGCCATCGAGCGGACGACGTCGATGCGGGTCGCGGTGCTCGCGCCGGGAGAGAGCATCGAGATCGGTCCGGAGGGGGGCGCGGGGTGAGAGGACAGGATTCATTCAATTTTTCACGCCCTGTAGGGGCCCCGTGTTGAGCGGTCATGGTGGATATATGCCCGGCGGCGTTTTTCCGTGAGTATACATGATAGGGCAAGCTTTTTTGACGGAGAAATTATTAGACAGGCAGAAGTTGCCACAAATCCCGGTACAGTGGACCGTGGGAGTATCGCCATTGGGGAGGGGCTGACGGGGAGGGGGGCGTGCCCCCCTCCCCTGTCTCCTCACACCAGATGGCTCTCATCAACCCCCCACCGCCCGCGCTTCGCGCTCCTCACTCGCACCTTCGGTGCTCAAACTCCTTCCCCTGCGGGGAAGTCGTTCCGCCCCCCCCTGGGGGGCGGGCAGTGCGTGGCGATAGGCGATACCCCTACGGGACATCGCTGGAGAAGACCGAAGGTCTTAGACTGGCGATTGACCAAAGGACAAGTACACGAACAGCGAAGGTGTGCAGTCCCCTCGAAATCCGTGCGCGGGCTTTGCGGCATAGTGAATAAGAATCGTCGTAAGACAGAGTTCAGGAAAATACCAGGCTTCGAGCAACAGCAGATCGGAGATTACCAGAGGTGCAGCGTCGTCTCCCCCATGGCCGGCCAACGAACACCCTTCACAGACCCAAACCCCCGCCACCGGCAACTACAGAACCAGCGCGCCAACCTCCAGCGCCCGCCGCTTTACCGGAGCGCAACACCCCATGCCGCCGGACCAGCCCTCCACCCAATCCTGCACAAGGTATATGTGGTCTCAAGCCCGCAATGGGGCCAGGCTCACCGGCTTCACGGTGAGAATATCTGGTATGAGGTGAGGGAAACATGGAAGAGAAGATGTTCACCCGGGGCGGCATGGACCGCCTCCAGGCGCGGAGCGACCGGGAAAATTATCCGTATCCCCGCGGTGACGGGAAGGTCAAACTGGTGAACGCGGAGTGGCTGGACCGCCACCTGCACGATGCCAACCTGACAATCGTCGACGTCCAGCCAAACATTCACGACTACGTCCAGGAGCACATCCCCGGCGCCACTTACTTAACAGAAGGCGTCCTGCGGGTATCCAGCCGCGGCTTCCCGGGGTCGTACAGCCCGAACGCCTGCCTGCAGGAATCGTTCCGGCGTGCGGGTATCGACGCCGACTCCCCGGTCGTCGTCTACACAGGGAAGGGCGCGTTCTCCGGCGCGGGCGACGGGCTCGGGCAGACGATGATGGCCTACACCCTGGCAAAGTACGGCCACAACCGCGTCTACCTCCTCGACGGCGGGATCGACGCATGGAAGAACGAGGGACGGGAACTCTCGCAGGACTACCCCGCGGTGGAGCCGTCCAGCTTCACCGTCGAAGTCCGGGACGACTATCCCATCGGGTATGAGGAGTTCCGGCAGATCAAGGACAACGACGATGTGGTCGTGCTGGATGCACGCCCGACGAAGGTCTATGAAGGGAAAGGGCCCTGGCGGAAGGCCGGGCATATCCCCGGTGCCGTCAACCTGCCCTGGAAGAGCCTGATGGACGATGCGAACCCGGCACTGCTCAAATCGAACGATGAACTCGACATGATCCTTGAAGATCATGGTGTCGACCGGAGTAAGACGGTCATCTGCACGTGCGGGACCGGCCGGGAAGCCACGAGCGAGTTTGTCCTCCTAAAATGGCTCTACCTTTACCCGAACGTCCGGCTCTATGAGGGATCGTTCACCGAATGGGTCACGCATCCGGATAATCCGGTCGTAGAGGGGCCGGAACCCCGGGAAGCGAGAGCTGCGGCGGCTTCTGCACGGTAGTCCGTAAACACCCGGGCAACCGGCCAAAACCTTTATTTTCTACTTTTCGAGAAATAGATACTCTTAAATATCTGCATGGACTAAATAGCCCTAGAGAGATTTGGATCCACATAAGACACTTCCCCCCTTGACGTCGTCTTTTCAGTGTATCCTCTTCTCTCTAATTTTCAGCGTATCCTCTTTTATCTAATTGCGACTGCCGGAACGGCAGGAGCTGGAGCACCAGGTGCGAGTGACGACTGCCGGAACGGCAGGGGCAGGCGGACCCCGTACACCGCAGACGCGAACCACATTTCTCCCGCGATTCCTGCTGACCGGCGGGTATGCCCCTGCAGGGTGGATCCTTCACACTGCCCCCTTGCAGTCCGGCAGCACGCTCATCCTCCTCTGCCTCCAGCAGGAGGGCTCGTTGCCGGATCGCCGCGCCCTCCGTGTGCCCGGGAAACCTTAAGTTCACCTGCTGCTATCAGACTGCTCGTGGGCGGCACCGTTGCCGGAGCCGTGCCGATCTTCTCGCCTCCGAAACACCCGCACCACCTGTCCGGATTTGTGGGGTGAGAGGGGTATATCGGGAGCCGCACAGTCGACGAACAGGGGGGCGGCCGACCGCCGGGCAGTGCCCGGCCGGAGATACGCACTCCCCGGAAGTCTGCAGAACGGCGGAGCCGCCATCGGCCAGGCGGACGTATGAAGAAGATTGTTGTACACGTAAGAGAAGACGGGCATGACAGGGTAGAAGAGGTCCTCGAAGGCCTCCACTACACGATATCACTTGTTCAGGACGTCTATGAGATCACCGTCTATACGCCGGATGAGAACCTCGACGAACTGATCGAGAAGCTCCAGAACGTGCTGGACCTGCGATACAACGAGAATATGATCGAGGTATCGGCACCGGAGTTCGTCATCTCGTCGCTCCTGAAACGCGCCGAGAAGAAGGTCGAGGAGAAGGAGGAGAAGACGCCGGTCGAGAAACTGCTCGAAACCATCCAGGGTTACGGCGAACTCGATCTCGAAAAACTCGCGCTGACCTCCATCGCCGGACTGGTGGCCCTCTCCGGCCTGCTGCTCGACAACCAGACGATCATCATCGGGGCGATGCTCCTCTCCCCGATCATGGGCCCGATCTACGGGTTCTCCGTCTATGCCGGCCTCGGCAATATCCAGAACGCCATGCGCTGCCTTGGCGTGCTCGCGGCGCTGCTCCTGGGCGTCTTCATCCTCTCCGCAGTCGCCAGCTTCCTGATCAACCTCGTCATACCGCTCACGATGACCGAAGAGATCGCCACACGCCTCGTGTTGAACCCCATCTACAGCCTGATGGCGGTCTTCCTCGGGTTCGCGGCGGCGCTGGCGTTCAGCAAGGGCACGACGGAGGTGATCGCCGGCGTCGCCATCGCCGCCGCCATCATACCGCCGACGGTGGTGGCCGGCCTCGTCCTGGTGCTCCAGCCGATGAGCCTGATCACCTCAGCGGTGCTGGTTGCCGGGCAGATCGTCGGGCTGATAGCAGGCGCACTCGTCGCCGTGGTCCTGATGAAGATAGAGCCCCGGGCTCCCCAGGACAAGGCCGCCGCACGGCGGTACAGGATTGGGTCGATCGTAACGACCGTGATCCTCTTCACCCTGCTCCTCGGCATCACGTCGTTTATGTGGATATAGCCCCGCCCTCCACCCGTAGAGCCATCACCGACGAAGCGGTGACCGTGCGGCAGCGCGCGAACATCGCGCCGCCGATGCATCCCCCCGGGCCGTGCCCGCTGTGGCGACAGTTCTTCTCGAGCGAAACTATACCGGTATAGTTGCCGGCCCATACACTCCGTTAGCATATATACTACGTAGAAGGCATATACCGTGACAGCTTCAACGCGTACCAAGCCATGGAGATCAGAAAAGTTCAGATCACCGGAGGCTCATCATACATCGTATCCCTGCCGAAACAGTGGATCAGGTCCGCGAACATCCAGAAAAACGACCCGGTAGGGCTTATCGTGCAACCGGACGGTTCGCTCCTGATCACCCCGAAGATCGGTGAAGAATCGGCCCAGCGGACCAGGGTCTTTGAGGTCGGTGCCGCGACGGACCGCATCGACCTGTCCCGCCTCCTCATAGGGGCGTATATCGCCGGCTTTGCGGTCATCCGCCTTGAATCGAAGGGACGGCTGCCTCCGTTCATCCTGCAACTGGTCAGGGAGTTCACCCAGATGGCGATCGGGCAGGAGGTGGTCGGAGAAACGGACTCTTCGATAACGATCAAGGATCTCCTCAACCCCGTGGAGATGCCGTTCGAGAACACCATTAAACGGATGCATCTCCTGGCACAGGGCATGCAGCAGGACGCGATGGACGCGATAAGGGCGCACGATGCGGCTCTTGCCGGGGATGTCGTCGCGCGGGACACGGAAGTTGACCGGCTGCACTGGCTGGTTGAGCGGCAGGACAATCTCATCATGAGCGACGCCATGCTCTCACGCCGGATGGGCATCCCGGTCAACCGGGCGGCGTACTACTTCCAGATCAGCAGGATCATCGAACGGATAGCCGACCACGCCACCCTGGTGGCGCATAACGCCCTCCGCCTGATCGACCGCGAAGTCGAGGCGGCGACGCTCGACCTCATGGACGAGGCGAGCGCGCTTGTCCTGCAGATCTTCTCCTGGAGCATGGAGGCGTTTCATACGGGGGACATCAGGAAGGCCAACGAGACGCTGCAGAGGGTGCGCGACCTTGAGGAGAAGACCCGGGAGATCGATACCCGGGTGCTCAGGTTCGAGACGGCGGCGGCGATCCCGGTGGGGCAGATCACGGACAGTATCCGGCGGATCGGAGAATACTCCGGCGACATCTCCGAGAGCGTCATCGACTATACCGTCGGGCTGGCGACCTGAGGCCTCTTCGGCCCCGCACGATCCTTTTTTTCGAAGAGAGAACCAACCGATCGATCACGCGCTTCTCGCCGCCGGCGGTACCATGGGCACACTCATCCCCCTCGTCGTTCTCGTCATTGTCTTCCTCCTGATCGCGGTCAGAAAGATCGGGAACGTCAACTTCCGTATCTGGCAGGTGATGCTCTTCGGCGCGCTCGTGGTCCTCGCGACGGGATCGATCACGCCGCTCGATGCGCTCGCGTCCATCAACCTCGACGTGATGCTCTTCCTCTTCTTCATGTTCGTGATCGGGGAAGCGCTCGCGGCGAGCGGCTACCTCTACCACCTCTCCTTTCGCCTTTTTTCGCGTGCGGATTCGGTCCGGCACCTGCTCGTCCTCATCCTCGCCGGAGCAGGCGTGCTCTCGGCGCTCCTGATGAACGACACCCTCGCGGTCGTCGGCGCCCCGCTGATGCTCTATTTCGCCCGGCAGCACGGCATCTCCCCCAAACTCCTGCTTCTTACGCTTGCATTCGCCATCACGACAGGGAGCGTCGCAAGCCCTATCGGAAACCCGCAGAACCTCCTTATCGCGCTCTCGGGCGGGATCGAGAACCCGTTCATCACGTTCCCGCTCTACCTCGCCGTCCCGACGGCAATCTCGCTCCTGCTCACCTACGTCTGCCTCTGCCGGGCGTTTCCGGGCGAACTCCGCCCCACACCCCTTGTCCACCGTGAGGAGGAGATCCGTGACCCTGAACTTGCAGGCCTTGCGCGCCTCTCGCTCATCCTGCTCGTCCTCCTGATCGCCGCCAGAGTCGCCGTGGTCATGCTCGTCCCACAGATCGATATCCGGCTGACCTGGATCGCGGCCGCTGCGGCCGTACCCATCCTCGCCGGGAGCAGGCGGCGGTTCGAGGTCCTCCGCAGGATCGACTGGCCGACCCTGATCTTCTTCGCCGGCCTCTTCGTCCTTATGGCAAGTGTCTGGCAGTCCGGGTTCATCCAGCCGCTCATCGAAGAGAGTTCCCTCGATCTCGGCGCCGTCCCGGTCATCGTCGTGATGGGCGTCGTCGTCTCCCAGTTCGTCTCGAACGTCC
>DAOSER010000015.1:0-13383 GCA_035363235.1 Methanoculleus sp. | reverse complement strand
GGCGCTTGCGGCCGGCAGCACCATCGCCGGGAACATGCTGATCCTCGGGGCGGCCAGCAACGTCATCGTCATCCAGGGCGCGGAGAGAGACGGCGAGACACTGACGTTCCGGGAATTCGCGCGGGTCGGCATCCCGCTCACCCTCGCCCAGATGGTGGTCTACATACTCTGGTTCTCGCTCCTGCCGGCGTGAGAGTCAGGGCCGGTGCGACTCCATCAGCCCCGGAACCGCCGCGAGGTCCAGGGAGATCGAACCGAACCGGACCGATGCGACGACGGCCGGGTCGAAGGGCGGGGCGAAGACCTCAAGCCGCCTTCCGGGCTGCAGGTCCTCGACGATGCCGAGGGCGATGACGAAGTTCTCAGCGTCGTTGAGGGAGACCAGCCTTCCGGCGGCCCCGCGTGGGTTCCTCGTGTCGGGTACCCTGCCCTGGAGCCCGAGCCCCCGGAGCGAGACCTTCTGCAGTTGCGCGTCGGCAAAATAGGATGCGAACTGCTCCTCGCGGTAGCGCCGCCGTCCGGCGGCGGGCCGGGTGACGGCCGCAGGGGAGATGGGAAGGCGGTGGATCACAACCCCCGGGTGCCGGGCAAAGTTCGCAAGCAGCCGTTCGAGTTCCCGCCCGCGCTGGAGGGCGACGATACGGGTGGGGCGAAGGAGGTCGATCATCTGGAACTGGAACTCGATCCCTACCCCGCCGGCGACGAGCCCGGGCGAGTCGATGACGGTGGTCCGGGCCCCGCATTCGCCGGCCTTCTCGACGAGGCGTTTTGCTCCCGTGAGCGTCTGGATGAAGTGGCCGCCGGGGGAGGTTGAGCCGACGAACCGGAGGCAGGGCTTCGATGGACCGGGGTAGAGCGCCATCCCCTCGGTCGTCGGCGGGCCAAGCCTGGACTGCCCGGTGTCGCAGTCGACGTATGCTGTCCTCGTGCACGCTGCCGCCTCGTCGACGAGGTAGCGGCAGAGTGTCGTCTTTCCGCTGTCCGTCGATCCGACGACGTAGACCCGCTCCGGGATGTCCGCTCCCCGGAGCGCCGCGACGATCTCTTCCCATCCCTCTCCTATCCTGATCAAGTCCGATCGGCCTCCTTGAGAGAACTGTTGTGGTTCATAGGTATAGTCCTGTTCGCTACGGTTACCGTTCCCCGATCCCGGGAGAGGCTTTATCTGGAGTGTGCCCTTACTCGCAGCCCATGAACAGAACGACAGCAACCACCGGGCCGGTACCGGCGGCCCTCGGCAGGGTGTTTCCCACCCTCATGGCCATCTCCGCCTCCGGCAGGGTCGTCACGCTCCCGGACGACGCGGAGGGGGACGTCTCGCTCATCGTCCTTGTCCTCCTCGAGTCGGCCCCGCCGATGGCGGAGTCGTGGAGCGGGCCCTTTGCCGGAGCGTTCACTGAAAACCCCCGGGTGAAGACCTACCTCGTTACGGTCGTCGGCGATAGCCTCATCGGGAGATCCCTTGCCGACCGCATCCGGCAGGGGCTCGCAGGCGGCGTCCCTCCCGAAAAGCACGACCAGGTGCTGACGGTGCCGGACGATATCGAGCGGTGCCGGCGGGCCTACGGGATCGACGACCCGTCGCTCGCCCACATCTACCTTCTCGACGGGCGCGGCATCATCCGCTGGATGGAGAGAGGGACCGCCACACCCGAAGGGCTCAGCGGCCTGATCGATACGGCGCAGGGAATGCTCGACCCGCTTCTTACGTGAGTCAGGACAGTGTGCGGCGGCGTGCCGGCAGGATGGCGGCGACGAAGGCGAGCAGCGGCCCGGCCACGAGCCCCGTCCAGGTGAAGAGGGCGAGAGTCCCGAGCACCACCATGGCGATCCGCTCCCCGGCCCCGATGTGCCTGCGCAACGCCACCAGGAGCGCCCAGGCCCCGAGAAAGACGGGGATGAGCGCGATGACGAGGGTCAGGATGAGCGCGGCGCCGGGGTCCGTTCCTGCGGCCGCGATGACCGTCTGCATCAGGGTCATGGCGCCACTCCCGATGAAGAGGAGACCGGCAATCGCTCCGGAGACGGCGAAGAGGGAGAGGGACCGGCGGCGCCGGAGCAGCAGTGCGGCACCTGCCGCGAGGACGGCAATCATCGGTGCGAAGATCAGGAGGAGCGGCTGTCCCTCGTGGCGGTGGATGGCAACGACATCGACCGGGATTCGGATCCACTCTCCCAGGGTGTAGGACTCGACGTAGCCGAGCGCAAGAGCATAATTCCCTCCCTCTTCCGCGGTGTAGACCGCGAGGGTGTAGTCGCCGGCTACCGGCGCCGCCGTATCGATCCGGGCAAGTTTGTAGAGTTTCGACGGCGTGAACGGTTCATACTCCGGCTGCTCCGGAAGCCTCCCCGGCACGGTTATCGTGCCGGCGCCTTCCGGGACCTCGACATAGGGCGGGATGGTGCCCGAGTCCTCGATGCCCGGCCCCGAAAGCACCATCCCGGGCACGAACCCGCCCGCACGCGGCACCTGGAGCGTCGCGTATATCCGTTCCCCTTCCTCCATCCGGAACCGGTAGTAGCGGGCGGCGGGGCCGTCGGGCAGCGTGCCGTAGATCACCCACGACTTCGCAGGGTCTTCGACGACGAACGCCGAGCCGGGTGAGGAACCGTCGCGGGCAAAGAGAGGGGCGTGAGCGAGAACGGGCGGTGCTGCCAGCAGTGCGGCGAGAAGAACGGCGATCGCCGCATGGCGTCGGGAAGGAGCCATAGCCGTCCCGTGCCCTTCCGGCTCATAATGGTTCCGGCACCCGGGACGGGCGGCGACCCTGCCCGGGGTCCCGGCAAAAGGGGTTAGAGGTTTTTCAGGGCAACGATATCGGTCACGCCGGTAAGTTTCCAGATGTTCGAGCGCTCTTCGGAGGCGATCGCCTCGATCGGCTCTTCGGGCTTGTGGCCGAGGGCCGCAAGGATATTCTGCGAGAGGTTGTGCGCCTTGATCATGCTCACGAACTTCTCCCGGATGATCTTCTTCTCGATCGCGTCCTCAAGCTGCACCAGGTACCCCTGCATGGTCACGAAGGTGTAGCAGGAGAGGTCCCCGGAATACTTCTCGATCTCAACGGAGACGTAAGGGTGCTGCCGGAAGAGGTCGTTCTTCCTGCCGTACTTGGTCGCCAGGAAGTAGAGGAACTTTCCATCGAAGACGTACAGGAACGGGGCGATATACGGGTATTTACCCCCCTGGAATGCAATACGGCTGACAAACCCTTCCGCGATGAGTTTATCGTACTCTTCTTTATCCATACTCGGGATCTTCACGATCTCCATCGGCCATCCTCCTATGCCGGTAACCCGCGAGAGTTCATATAAGTTTCCAAAGGAAGGCATACCTTCTCCGGAGATAGGGTAAATGCCTGGCCGGGGCGGGCCCTGTGGCGGAATTCTCTTGTTTTACGGCACAATCAGGAGGAAGAGGCTGCCCGCAGGCTCAGCTGCACAAGAAGAAACGGTAAAGGTGCTATTTGGCGGCCGTTCCCGGCTCCGGCCTCCCTGGAGCGTGGTTATGCGAACCGATGCACCGGCCTGCAGATGGATGATAGCCATCGGTACAGGAAACGGTTTCATTGAGGGGGCCTTTTTTTCAAACAGGCAATATAATAATATTTATATTTAGTAATTGAAAGAAAAATGCACATGAGCAAGCACCGTGAAAATGCTCTAATTTTCTTAGGGATCGCCGTGTGCGCGGGATTCCTCATCTCAGTACCGGCTGTTGCCGGCTCCGGCCAGGGGCTCATGGCGCTGGAGTCTGGAGAACTGTTACCGTTCTCATTTGGCAATCTTTCAACGGCAGAAAACGAATCTGAGCCATCCAGCGCCTCTACGTTCCCGGATGAAGAGAGTGCTTCCGACATATCTCCGGTACTCCCGGACGCAGGGAATGCTTCTGATGCGGACCTGGTGCTCCCGGAGACAGGGCACGGTTCCGAAGTATTCCCGACACTTCCGGGCGAGGAGAACACCTCCGGTGAGATCCCTGTCCCGACCTGGGCCGGTGTTCCCGACACGGAACAGGCAGTGCCTGCGATCGATGCACCTCCCGGCGAGACCGGCAGTTACGACGACGAACGGCTGATAAGGCTGATCAGCACCGCCAGCATCCGCCTGATGAGACTCTCGATGGAGCATGCCCATGCCCTCTACCAGCAGGACACGGATGCCGCTGCCATAGCGGCAGACGACCTGCACGCGTTCTCCGTCAGGCTGCTACGTGAGGTGCAGCCGCTCCAGGTCTCTTTGGAACGCCAGCCCGTCAAGAACGAGTTCGTCAGGTCGCTCGAAGCATACTCCGCGGCAAGCGAGAAACTGCTCGACCCGACGGGTGCCGGCGGGGATGCCGTTCCAGCGGCCTTCAGCGACCTGGCCACAGCATCCGAAGGCCTTGAAACGGTTAACCTGCAGGCCGGCGAGGTGCAGCCGTCTCCCAGCACCCGTATGTCCGTGATGAGCGCCGGGGCGCCTGCCGCCTCAGCCGCTGCAGGGCCGGTCCTGGTCGCACCTCCAGAGAAGGTGCTCCCGCTCATGGACCGCTACACCTACGACGACCCGTCGGGCGAGAATATGGTCTCGCTGCTCGCAGAGTCCACCCGGACCGCAACGGAGTACCATGAAGTCCCCCTCAATGCGTCGACGCCGAAAGTCGAAGCGGGTGACGGCCGTATGTTCCTCCTCGTCGCCGTCAAGTCGACCAATCTCGGGCACAAGGGCGACTCCGACCTCTACACCATCGAGACACCCGGGCGGGACGCGTTCGTCCTCGAATATCAGGGGTCGACGTTTACGCCCCTGCCGACCCCGCCCTTCACCACGCTCGGGCAGTCGTTCGATCAAAAGCCGCTCGAGCGCTACGAGTCGCTGAAAGGCTACCTCTACTTCGACGTTCCCGAGACGTTCGAGGTCTCCGGGGCGACCCTCAGGGCGGATCTCGGGGATGCCGGGACGCCTGCCTGGGCCCTCGGCCAGGAACTCGGTGAAGAGTCAGAGGATGCGGTATAACCCGCACCGCCCTTTTTTCCCGAATCACAGGGTGATCAGTTCCACGTTCCGGGTCACCGTATCGAGGACGGCAATGGTCGGCCGGCCGGTCAGGTAACCGCAGGCCTCCCCGGGGTTGACGACCAGCGTCGACCCGAGGACCCGGACCACCGACTGGTGGGTGTGGCCGTGGACCACGACATCGAAGGCCTTCCGCGCGATGAGCGCCTGCAGAAGTTCACGGTCGTCACCGTGCAGCAGCCCGATCGTCATGCCGCCCGCAGTGACGGCGGCAAACCCTCCCCGCAGGCTGAGCCTGTCGTGCTCGGCGAACCGTTCCGAAAGGAGACGGTGGTCCCCGTCGTTGTTCCCTAAAACGCCGATCATGGGTGACTGCAGGTTCGCAAGCCGGGGGACGACGAACGGCGAGACGTAATCTCCCGCATGCAGTACCAGGTCCACCCGCTCCCTGTTCAGCTGCTCTACCGCTGCGTCCACCATTTCGAGGTTGTCATGTGTGTCCGAGAGGATGCCAATGCGCATGTATGGATTCCTGACCGCTGTCACGATATATATGGCTGTTCATCGCCCCGGTGCCCCGGGAGAACGGCGGGCGCCGCGGGAGGCATATCCGGCACGCGCTTTTACCCGCACCATCCCGGAAATCCCGGACATTCCGGCGATATCCGGCTTTTAAAACAGGAAAATCTTTATTCGACCGCTATCTGATACTGAGTAGGAGCACGCTCCCGAGGGTGCGCCGGGAACGCGAACCAATGGATTTGTGGAGGTACAGCATGTGGGCATACGTCAAACGATCTGACGGCAGAACAGAGGAGCGAGAGTTTCCTGCCGGGGTTCATATCGAGATCGGTGACATCCTCGAAGACGGCTCGGTCGTCATCGATGTCCCGTATCCTGATGACATCGACGACGATGCGGAAGTTCCGGCTCTCTACGACGACTGAGCCGGCAGGACCATCCCACCGTCGAGAATGTCGCTCTATCCTTACCGCTGGAACCAGCCTGCGGCACGCCGCATCGGCTGGACGTTCGCTCCTTCCATCTCGCCGAGAGCAAACGCGAACCTCGCCCGGATGGTCGGCGGAAGATCGCTCTCGGGTATCGATATGAACCCGTACTCACCGTAGAAGTCAACGAGGTTGCGGACCGCGTGCATGTACAGGGTGTCATTCTGGCACGCCTCGACGAGTGCATCCATCGCCCTCCGGGCATACCCCCTGCCCCGGAACCGAACCGGGGTGAAGACGCCATCCACCTCGTAGCCGTCCGGGTGCCGCCGGCACCGGGCGACGGAGACGAGAGTGCCGTCCGCAAAGACCCCGAATATCCGGTCCGTTTTCGGGTCGGCCTTCAACTCGTGGTAATCGAGCCAGATCTCTTCGGCGAGCCCGAACTCCTCGCTCCGCAGTTCCCGGGTCTCGATCGTCAGATGGATCGAGACCGCCAGCACCAGCACCGGCGGCTTCGCGCACCCCGCGACGGCGCTCGTAACGCTCCCGAGCGTCGCCCTTCCTGCGGCGTCGCGTTTTCCGATGCGCGGAATGACGACCGCAGAGGCGCCGATCTCGTCCGCCACGGCACAGATGGTGCGCGCCGGGTCTCCAGCCCGTATTAGAACCTCGATCCTGCGCCCCGTAGCGGAGAGGCCGGCACGGAGAACCGCGAGCCGGTCGCCTATCTCCTGCTCCGTCTCCGCACGTCCGGGTTCGGCAACGTACAGGAGCACAGCCGTCCCGGTCCCGTCAGGGTCTTCCAGGGCCGCGCGGACCTCGGGAGACGGAGACGCAAGATCGGTCGGCGCCAGCACCCGTGCAAAGAGCGGCGGCCTGCCTTCTCCTGACTGCGGAACGATCAGGAGATGGGTCGGGGCATCCCGGAGTACGGTGGCCGCAACGTTCCCGGAGAAGAGGTTCCGGAGCAGGCCCTGGTCCCTGACCCCCATCGCGATCAGGTTCGCATTCATCCCGGCGGCGGCTTTGAGTATCCTCTCGGGGACAGGTGTCCCGTCGTCTTCTGCTATCAACACCCCGGCGGGGTATCCCTGCTGCTGCACCACCTCCTGCATCCGGCGGAGCACGTCTTCGGCAGGCGAGGGGCCGGCTGCTGTCCGGGCGTGGAAGAGGACGACCTCGCGGACGCCCGGGACCTCGCCGACCCGCTCTGCCATCATGGCGGAGGCATCGGAGAGGTCCGTCGGGATGAGCACCTTTGCAAACATGGTTTCACCTCATAGTATCCGGTACCCGCCCGGGGGCACATCTATCACGAACTTTGCCCCCCTGCCGGGCGTTCCGGTCTCGCGGATTGTCATGCCGGTGATGGAGAGGATCTCCCGGACAAGGAAGAGCCCGAGCCCGCCGTCGGTGCCGATGCCGTACGCAAAGATCCGCTCCTTCTCCGTCTCGGGGATACCCTGGCCGTCGTCCTCGACACAGATCGAGAGCCCGTCATCCCGGATCCGGTAGGTAATGACGACCTTCGAAACCGTCTCTCCATGGCGGGCGGCGTTCTCCATCAGGTTCGCAAAGACCCGGTCGAGCATCGGGTCGGCGAAGACCTCGAGCCGCTCCACCCAGGGCCGGACCGATATCCCGGGGAGCAGCAGGCACGACGCCGCTTCCCGGACCACCGCCTGGAGCGGCTGCCAGCCCGGCGGCAGGAGGCCGAGATCCTGGTAGTCGCGGGTGATCTCTGCACGGCGCTGTACGAGCCGGGCATCCTCGGAGAGGGCCTCCAGATGGCGGCGGACGGCGGGGTCGTCAAACTGCCGGATCCCTGCGGCGATCCGCCCACGGAGGGCGGTTACCGCCGTCATCAGGTCGTTCCGGGTGAGCCTGCCCAGCATGTTCAGTTTGGCGTTTGTCCGGCGGAGCGCGTCCTCGGCGCTCTTCCGGGCGGTGATATCGACGAGCGTGAGGACGATCCCCCCGCCGGTGAGCCGGCCGCCCGATGCGAGCACCCGGACAGCATCCCCGTCGGCGCGGCGGAGGACCGTCTCGTACTCGTAGACGGCGCCGTTCCGGTCGATCTCCGTCCTGAACGCTTCCCAGGCACCGGGGTCGTCGAGGAACGCGGTGACGGGTTCTCCGATCAGGTCTTTTTCCGTGGAGCCGAGAAGGGTGGCGCCCACGTAGTTGGCCTCCTCGATGCGCGGGCCGGCCTCTCCCATTGCAACGATGAACGTTCCCGCCTCGGAGTTGTCGAAGACTCCCCGGTAGCGCTCCTCCTGCTCCCGCAGCCGGAGGGAGAGGAGCGATACGACAGTGCCGATGGCGGTGAAGACCACCGCCCGCGTGAGCGCCGGGACGATCAGCCCGGGATCGCCCCCGGCGAACGGCAGGATCAACGCCAGGTAGCCGAGGGCGAGAGCGATCGAGAAGGTGATGCCGCGGCGGGGGAACCAGTAGGCGGCAAGCACGATCGGCAGGTACAGCAGGTGCGGGAGAACGCTGGTGATGCCGGCAGAAAGCCCGGCGGCGTTTGCGGCGAAGGCGACGAGGACCGATGCCGCGAGCAGGAGGAGCCGGGTATCCTCCCGTGCAGACCGGCGGCGGCCGGTGATCAGGTTGAACGCCCCCGGATACGGTTATTGAGCACAGCCGGCCCTCCGAATAGCCAGACGGGGAACACCGCTCCACGGCATGCTCTCTGCATGTTCTCTACAAGGCGCTTTGGCGTTTAGGCTTTAAAATGGATCTGATCGGCCGGCCAGTGCTCCGGTTCCGGCGGCTCCGTTCCACGCAGACGAGATGATGCAAAAGGCATATGCTATCCGTTCCGCCATAATTAATCAGGATAATCCGGGAGCAACCATGAAGATCTCACTCCTCCAGGTGAACACGGTCGTCGGCGACCTCGCCGGCAATGCCGACCGGATAGCAGCAGGCGCCGTGGAGGCATCCCGCCATGAACCGGACCTGATCGCCGCTCCGGAACTCTCCCTGACCGGATGCCCTCCCCGCGACCTGCTGCTCAACCCGGGATTTATCGTACGGAGCCTCGCCGTCCTGGAAGACCTGGCCGCAAGGCTCGCCGGTGCGCCGCCGGTGCTCGTCGGTTTCGCCGGGCCGAA
Source organism: Methanoculleus sp. (assembly GCA_035363235.1). Taxonomy (GTDB): domain Archaea; phylum Halobacteriota; class Methanomicrobia; order Methanomicrobiales; family Methanoculleaceae; genus Methanoculleus. Next base: position 4,310 of record DAOSER010000015.1, on the reverse strand, counting down.
CCCCGATGGAGCCGGCCGGCCGCTCTGCAACGCCGCCGCTCTCCTCCGGAACGGGGCGGTAGGACAGACCTTCCAGAAGACCCGGCTCTCCTCCGGTCCGCTCGACGAAGGCCGCTACTTCGAGCCGGCGGCCGGAAGCCCTGAGCCCCTCCGCATCGGCGAAAGGACGGTCGGGGTCTCTATCGGTGAGGAGGTCCTGTGCGGCGGGCCGGTGCCGGACGTGTTCGTGAACCTCTCCGCATCGCCGTTTGCCGCAGGCAGAGGGCGCCTGCGCGAGGAGATGCTCTCCGGGGTCGCAAAGGAGTGCGGGGTCCCGGTCGCCTCGGTAAACCTCGTCGGCGGAAACGACGACCTGGTCTTTGAAGGCCGGAGTTCCGTCTTCTCCGCAGACGGGACCCTTATCGCCCGCGGTGCGGCCTTTGCCGAGGACGTCATGACCGTCGATCTCGCCCGCCCCGTCCCGCAGGCGGTCGCGCCTGATGACCGGGGGGCTGAGTCCGAGATCTGGCGGGCGCTGGTGCTCGGCACCCGCGACTACGTCCACAAATGCGGGTTCACATCCGCCCACCTCGGCCTCTCCGGCGGGATCGACTCCTCACTCGTGGCCGCCGTCGCTGTCCGGGCGCTCGGGCCGGAGAACGTCTTCGGGGTGCTCCTCCCCTCCCCCTACACCTCGAAAGAAAGCATCGAGGATGCCCGGGAACTTGCGGCGAACCTCGGAATAAGGACGTACTGCCTCCCGATAACCCCGATGATGGAGGCGTTCGACGGCGCCCTTGCGGAAGTCTTCTCCGGGCTCCCCCCCGACATCACGGAGGAGAACCTGCAGGCCAGGATCCGGGCGACGGTCCTGATGGCCCTCGCAAACAAGTTCGGCTCCATGCTCCTCTCCACCGGGAACAAGTCGGAGGTTGCGGTCGGCTACAGCACCCTCTACGGAGACGCGGCAGGGGGGCTATCCGTGATCGCCGACGTCCCGAAGGGGATGGTCTACCGGATAGCACGGTGGCTGAACAGAGAGCGCCCCGTCATCCCCGGGCGGGTGCTCGCAAAACCGCCTTCCGCGGAGCTCCGGCCCGGCCAGACCGACCAGGAGAGCCTTCCCCCCTACGACCTCCTCGACGCGATCCTTCACCGCCACATCGACTGCTTCGAGTCCCCGGGCGAGATCATCGCCGCCGGATATCCGGGAGAGACGGTCCGGGACGTCCTCCGGAGGGTCAGGCAGGCGGAGTTCAAGCGCCGGCAGGCCCCGCCCGGGATCCGGGTGACCGATCGTGCCTTCGGCACCGACTGGCACATGCCGATCGCCGCAAAGCCCTGGTGGCGGTGATGGCGGCGACGCTCACCGAGGACCTCACGCTCATCTACGACGCCCTCTTCGCGGCGTTCGGCCACCAGGGCTGGTGGCCTGCAGAGACGCCGTTCGAGACGATGGTCGGTGCGATCCTGACCCAGAACGTCTCCTGGAAGAACGCGGCGCAGGCCGTCCGCAACCTGCAGGATGCCGGGATGCTCGATCCCCACCTGCTCGCCACGGCTGATCCCGCCGATATCGCCCGCCGGATCGTCCCTTCCCGGTATTACAACCAGAAAGCGGAGCGGATCAGGGAGTTCGCCGGGGTCTACGTCAGGGAGTTTCGCGCCGACCCGGCGGCGATGGCGGCCGTGGAGACCGGGGAACTCCGCGAACGCCTTCTCGCCCTCCGGGGGTTCGGGAAGGAGACAGCGGACACCATCCTGCTGTATGCCTGCGAAAAGCCGATCTTCGTCGTCGACGCCTACACCCGGCGGATATTCTCGCGCTACGGCCTCCTCCCCGAAGGGGCGTCCTACGACCGGACACAGCGCCTCTTTGCCGAGAACCTCGACCCTGACGTGGCTCTCTTCAACGACTACCACGCCCAGATCGTCTGTCTGGGCAAGACCGTCTGCAAGAAGTCACCGCTCTGCGACCGCTGCCCCATCCGGGAGATTCGCGGGGCGCTCCGGTGCGCCGTGGGGCGGGCGTAACCGCCCGCCTACTTCTTCCGGTAGATGTTCAACCCGATCTTGATATCCTCGTGCTCCGGCACCGAGACGTTGCCCTCGGTGGAGGCGATCGTGATCGACTTCCCGCTCTTGGACTCACCGAACTCCTTTGCGAGATCTACCCGTATGGTGAGGAGATTCCCCTCGACCGTCATATCGACGTTCTTCATGCGTACCTGTACGCATCTTCGGGGAATATGCGCATCGGTGCAGGTACGACGGAACAACAAACCCTATCCCGGCTCCCGCCCAACCGTACCGGCACATCGGAACTCGTGGCGCAATGGATCTAAAATATCAGTATCTCGAGAAATATTTCGGCTACACGTCGTTCCTTCCCCACCAGGAAGCGATCATCGATGCCGTCATCGCCGGGCGCGACGTCCTCGCCGTCATGGCGACCGGGGGCGGCAAATCCCTCTGCTACCAGCTCCCGGCCCTCGTCTTCGGCGGGCTCACGGTCGTCGTCTCGCCGCTCATCGCCCTGATGAAGGACCAGGTCGACGGTCTCCGGGCAAACGGTGTGGCGGCTGCGACGATTAACAGTTCGCTCGGGCGCGGGGAGCAGAGGATCATCGAACGGGTGATCCTCGAGGGGCGCATCCGTGTGCTCTACGTCTCCCCTGAGCGGGCGGTGCAACCGTTCTTCCTCTCGCTGCTGTCCCGGGCGGACGTCCGGCTCATCGCCATCGACGAGGCACACTGCATCTCCATGTGGGGCCACAACTTCCGCCCCGAATACCGCCGGCTCCGGGTGCTCAAGGAGCGGTTCCCCGCGGTCCCCATCATCGCCCTGACCGCGACCGCCATCCCGGCCGTCCAGGACGACATAGCGGGCGAGCTCGCTCTTTCGAACCCGGCCCGGTTCGTCGGGAGTTTCAACCGCAAAAACCTCACCTACCGGGTGGTGCCGAAGGCCCGCTACTTCCCGCGGCTCGTCGCCTACCTGACCGAGCACCCGGACGACGCCGGCATCGTCTACTGCTTCTCCCAGAAGGCGACGGAGGACCTCGCGAAGAAACTGCAGGAGAAGGGGTTCTCGGCGCTGCCCTACCACGCCGGCCTCCCCGACGCCGTCCGCACCGAGCACCAGGAGGCCTTCTCCCGCGGCGACGCCGCGATCATCTGCGCCACCGTCGCCTTTGGGATGGGCATCGATAAGCCCGATGTGCGGTTCGTCATCCACACCGACCTCCCGAAGGATATCGAGTCCTACTACCAGGAGACCGGCAGAGCGGGGAGGGACGGGGAGCAAAGCGACTGCATCCTCTTCTATTCCCGGGGCGACTACGGCGCGATCCGCTACCTCATCGAGAAGGAGAGCACCGACGCGACGCAGAAGGACGTCGCCTACCGCAAAGCCGGCGCGATGCTCGATTACTGCGAGACAACCGGGTGCCGGAGGAAGCACCTGCTCGCCTACTTCGGCGAGGCCTATCCGGATGAGCGGTGCGGCGCATGCGATCGCTGCGAGACGCCGGTGAAGGTATTCGACGGGACAGAGATCGCATCGGCGGTCATCGCCTGCATCCGCGAGACCGGGGAGCGGTTCGGGGCGTCTTATATCGCCGACGTGCTGACCGGCTCGACGAGCACGAGAGTCCGCGAGAACGGGCACGACCGACTTGCTGCCCACGGCTCCGGAAAGGGATACACCCGCGACCAGTGGCTCCTCTTCATCCAGGAGATGGTCGGAAAGGGGTTCGTCACGTCGACCGGCGGTAGGTACCCGGTCCTCGTGTCAAACGACCGGAGCCGGGAGGTGCTCGCGGGCGCTCTTGTGGTGCCGCTCACAGAGCCGCGTCCGGAAGGTGTCGTCGCAGCGGAGCCCGCAGTCGGCTACGACGAAGCGCTCTTTCTCCGGCTCCGCCGGCTCAGAAAAGTCGTTGCAGACCTCGATCGCGTGCCGCCGTTCGTCGTCTTCCACGACCGGAGCCTCAAGGAGATGGCAACGTTCTATCCGGCCACCGGCGTCGCCTTCCTCGGGATCTACGGCGTCAGCGAGGCGAAGCTGAAGCGTTACGGAAGGAGGTTTCTCGACGCTATCGACAGGCACTGCGCCGAGCAGGGGATCGGGCCGGAGCGCCGGAGCGGATGACGCGGCTGTAACGCCCCGGATTGCCCTTAACTCGATGCGTTAATGAACAAGTAACGCCAACATGGCATGTATCAGGCATATGCGGCTTATTTCATGGAACGTGGATCTCTTCCGCTCCGGCACGAAGAGCGTGGAGAAGAAAGTCGAAGCAGTCTGCCAGCACTCGCCGGATATCGTCGCC
>DAOSER010000014.1:0-23102 GCA_035363235.1 Methanoculleus sp. | reverse complement strand
TCGAGACCTCGTCGATCCCGCCGACGATCCGGTCGTGCTCGCGGATGTTCCGGAGCAGCCGCCCGACCATCACCCGCTCGGGGGCGTGCGCCAGGGCAAAGTCCTTCCCGGCGACGAGCCCGGACTCGCCTTCGAGGATCTCCCGGGCCATCCCGGCGGTCGTGCCGGGGGTGATCGTCGACTCGAGGACGACGAGCGTCCCCGGCGTCAGGTGCCGCCCGACGTTCCGGAGCCCCTCGATCAGGGGGGTGAAGTCCGGCAGGAGGTCCTTCTTGTCCTTAAACGGCGTCTGGATCGCGAGGGTCACCGCGTCGCACTCGGCGATCTTCGAAAAATCCGCGGTGCAGGAGAACTTCCCGGCGCCGACGACCTTTCTCAGTAACTCTTCAAGCCCGGGCTCCTCGCCCTTGAGCGGCGACTCGCCGCGGTTGAGCATGTTGATCTTGTAGCCCGACGATGCGGAGTCGCGCTGGAAGCCGTAGACATGTTCGACTCCGGGCACGTCCGCAAAGAGCGCCGCCGCCGGGATGCCGACGTAGCCCATCCCGATGACGCCGATCGTCCGGATCGGGCCGCGTTTCTTGATGAGTGTTGCGAGGTTCTCGGTCATTGTATGCATCTCTGTTTTGTATTCAGGGTTCATATTCGGTTATGATCGCGGCGATCCGCTCCGCCGCATGCCCGTCGCCGAACCGGGCGGAGTGTCGCCGGCGCGCACCGCCGGCCGCATCAGCCTCCGTGACGATCCGGTCGGCATCTGCACCGACGAGGACGTTCCAGCCGTCCTCGATCGTCTCGACCCACTCGGTGTTCTCCCGCAGGGTCACGCAGGGCACTTCGAGGATGTAGGCCTCTTTCTGGACGCCGCCGGAGTCGGTCAGGACCGCACGGGCGCCGGCGAGGGCGGCGAGCATATCGAAGTAGGGGAGCGGTTCAACCACCCGGACGTTTGCCGCCGGCACGATCCCGTACTCCGCGAGCTTCTTCCGGGTCCGGGGATGGGCCGGGAAGACCACCGGTCCATCCAGGCGCGAAAACGCCTCCATGATCGCCCCGAGAGCCGCGGGATCATCGGTGTTGCTCGCCCTGTGGACCGTGGCGAGGTAGTACCCCTTCGGCAAGAGGCCGGGATCGGTGGAGCGCTCCTTTGCAAGAGCCAGGTTCTCCCGGAGCGCGTCGACCATCACGTCGCCGGTGAGGTGGACGCCCTTCGTGATCCCCTCGGCCGCGAGGTTTGCGACGGCGGTCGCAGTCGGGCAGAAGAGGATATCGGAACAATGGTCCGTCAGGACCCGGTTCACCTCCTCGGGCATCCGGCGGTCAAAACTCCGGAGCCCGGCCTCGACGTGCGCCACCGGCACGTGCATCTTCGCCGCCGCGAGTGCGCCGGCAAGGGTCGAGTTCGTGTCCCCGTAGACTAAAGCAACGTCCGGCCCCTCCTTTGCGATCACCTCCTCGATCGCGGCGAGCATCCGGCCGGTCTGGACGCCGTGGCTCCCCGACCCGATCTCGAGGTGGTAGTCGGGTGTCGGGATCCCGAGGTCGCGGAAGAAGACCTCGGAGAGCCCATAGTCATAGTGCTGGCCGGTGTGGACGAGGACCTCCTCGTGCACCTTCCGGAGTTCCCGGGAGACCGGGGCGCACTTGACGAACTGGGGCCGGGCCCCGACGATCGAGAGGACCTTCATGCCGCAAGGCTCCGGGAGATCGCCTCGCAGACCCGGACGTTTCCGAGCCCCTGCTCCGGCGTGACCGGGAAGGGCTTCCCGTCGCGGGCGGCCCGGACGAACGTCGCAAGCTCGATCTTCAGGGGCTCGACCTTGTTCACCAGGAGCTTCTCGATGATGTTCTCCTGGCGGTAGAGGCCGTTCTCCTGCCCGTAGGCCTCGGGCTTCCGGTAAACGTAGACCTCCTGGGTCATGAAGTCGCCCTCGATCGTCCGGTCCTCCTCCTCGATGTAGATCGACCGGACCTTCTTGGAGGACTTCCGGGAGGCCGAGAGGTAGACCGGCGTCCGCCCGAAGGCCGCGAGCGCTGCGGCGACGTCCCCGGTACCGCTCGCGTGGACGGTATACTCCCGGCCGGGGAAGAGGACGTTGAAGACGACGTCGATGTCGTGGATCATCAGGTCCTCGACGACCGTGGAGCCGCTCACCCGCGACGATGCCGGGTTGTGCCGGTGGAAGGCGACGTAGAGGGGGTCCCGTACGACCCTCGCAACCTCTGCCACGACCGGGTTGAACCGCTCGATGTGCCCGACGCCGACTGTCAGCCCCTCCGGGATCACCGTGAGAAGCTGCTCGCACTCGCGCACGGAGAGACAGAGGGGCTTCTCGATCAGGGCGTGCACCCCGGCGGCGAGGACACGCTCTGCGGTCTGGAAGTGGTAGGGAGTCGGGACACAGACCGAGACACACTCCGCCTTCCGGAGGAGTTCCTCCATCGAGCGGCAGACCTCCGCCCCCGTCGCGGCGGCGACCTCCTCGGCCGCCTTCGTGTTCAGGTCGTAGACGTAGGTCGTCCCGACCTCCTTGAGTTCGGAGTAGACCCGGACATGGTTCCTGCCCATGACGCCGGTGCCGATGACGCCCGCGTCCATCTAGATCACCCCGTTGATCGTCTCACAGATGTAGGCCCGTCCTTCGTCGGTGACGTTCGGGTGGACCGGGATCGAGAGGACCGAGGCCGCGAGCGATTCCGCGACCGGGTAGATCGCTGCCCCGGCGTAGAAGGGCTGCCGGGAGAGGGCGATCGGGTAATGGACGGCGCAGCCGATCCCATGCTCGCGGAGGTGGGCCATGAACTCATCCCGTGGGAGGGGGAACCTCTCGGTGACCCGCAGGGAGTACTGGTGCCAGACGTGGGTCCGGCCGGGCGCGACCGAGGGGAGCACGAGCCCCGGCGCCGTGATATGAGTATTATAGTAAGCAGCGTTCTCCTGCCGGCGGCGGTTGAAGCCGTCGAGCTTTCCAAGCTGCACCCTCCCGATCGCGGCGTTGATATCGGTCATGCGGTAGTTGTAGCCGAGTTCGGTGTGGAGGTACTTCTCGCTCTGGCCGTGGTTGATGATCCGGCGGAGACGGGCATCGTACTCGTCCGATGCCGTCGTCACCATCCCGCCCTCCCCGGTCGCCAGGTTCTTCGTCGCGTAGAACGAGAAGCAGGCGAGGTCGCCGAGGCTGCCGGTCTTCTTCCCCCGGTACTCGGCCCCGTGTGCCTGGGCGGCGTCCTCGATGAAGACGAGACCCTTATCGTCGCAGACATCCCTGACCGCCCCGGCGTCGCAGGGCTGGCCGTAGAGGTGGACGCCGATCACGGCCTTTGTCTTTTTGGTAACTCTCTTGAGGATATCGGCAGGGTCGATCGTGGCGGTCGCCGGCTCGACGTCGGCAAAGACCGGGCGGGCACCGCACATCGAGACCGAGGAGGCGGTCGCAAAGAACGTGAACGCCGGGACGATCACCTCGTCGCCCGGTCCGACGCCGGCCGCGAGCAGCGCCGCGTGGAGGGCGGCGGTCCCGTTATTTACGGCAACGGCATGCGGGACACCGCAGTAGGCGGCGAACTCGTCCTCAAACGCGGCAGTGACCGGGCCCTGGGCGATCATGCCGGAGGCAAGGACGGCGAGAACGGCTTCGTTCTCCTCGTTCCCGAGGGACGGCTGGGCGATAGGGATATGCATGGATTATCGATCTCCAAAAGCTGATGTCATGTTTCTTTCGCGTGGTTTAATATACGGGTTTTCTTTTTGATGGGAAAGAGTTAAGTGAGGATCATTAATGTTCCCGGTGGAAAATCGCGCGGTGGGTTGCTCTGCAGCCGTTCCGCGGTGTCCTGGTTGCCGGAACGTTGCTCGATATTCACCACCCGCCGAGCACCCGCACGATCACCGCCGGCCCCGGCCCGGAGGGTCGAGAGCCACCGCATTCGCGCACCTTACGGTGCGAGTTGCGACTGTGCCTGCAAGATTCGAGCCAGGCCGGCCCCGCTGGTGACGATGGAGCGCATGAGACGGCTTCTTATCAGCACCCAAATTAAGTGTTTTGTATAACTGTTGCGCTGGATAGAAGAACACTATGATAAGGGTAGGATCTGTCATTTGCTTCCCTCACCCCGCCACCCCCATTCGGCACCCGGCTCTCATAGTCATCCCCCTGGTCCCGAGGATCCCCAAGACCAGAGACAGCCTGTGCCGGCGCTTGTAGTCTTCCAGAAGATCGCCGCCTTCTCGCCGTCCGGTATGCCGGCACCGACGCAGGCACTCAGATTTGAGGCCGCGCTCGCCGTCGGCGTCGGCACCCGGCGCCCCCCAGGCAGAGGGGGTGGGGTAGTGAAAGCCCTCACCCCGTGGAAGGCTTACTTTTATGACATCTCATTCGTCGCGCTCTTCGGATGCGGTGGACCTCACCGCGGTCGCGATCGAGGGCTTTGGATACGCGGCACCGGAGTAGAGTGCCTGATGGGAAAGTCTTCCAAGGAAGTACGTATAGCCACCCTCGACGAGGCTCACGTAAAGTATATCTGTAAGTAGAAGGGAGGGGTGCCCCTCAGAGTTACTGATAGACGATCCCTTCAGATAGACGAGGTGAGCAACCTTTGAGATAACCCCGCTGGGTGCAAGAATGGGTAATGGCTGAAAAGCAAACAAATCCAGATGAAGTAAATTCCCTCTGGTGGCTATTTTCTGTGTGGGCGGGCTCCTACTATCGGAACCTAATGTATTGCTTCAGTCACCGGGTTGGACGGTCCTGCATGGCTATACACAAATTGTACAGATCTCCTCGTTTTCAGCTTCCTTTCATCGCGGTTGCCGTCCTCGCTTTAGACTGCTTGAAGGTCAACCTTGCGAACAAGCAGCTGAATGTTAACCTGACAAATCTTAAATGGACTTCGATAGATGCCCTATCCGCCCTAACAAATGCAATAACCACATGGATTCCAAGCCTCTCCCTCACAAAAGGGCTCGAATTGTTCGGAGTTGTTATATTGCTTTTTCTGACGTTCACGTTCATCCGGTATGCAGAAGTTGCCTCAAAAAGCGTGACCATCGATGAATTCAGAGATTGTCGCCAAAAGAATCGTGTACAAAATTCAAAAGAGCCTGCACCCAAGATCGCTGAAGACCTTAACCATCGATTGGTTGCCGAACTGACCAGGATGTGCTCCTTGCACGAGAACGCAGCCGGATCGATGGATGTGAAATACAGGTATCGGCCTGAACCTCCACGTATCACTGCAGATACTAGAGTTAACGCCCAAAAAACCTTCCAGAGCGGCCCTCCGGTGAACCTGGGTCCAATAAGTCTTCCTCAAGAACTGATCAGGGATGTTGCGTCGCGGCTTGTAAGAGGAGCCCGAATCGTCGGGATTCTCTTTGAAGAAGACAGCCGGCTACACCTGGTTGCCCATAGGATCGGTAGCGGAAACCAACTCAGCTGGACAGTTGTAGGACCCAAAAATACCGCCGTCGATAACGATACATCGCCGAAGGCGGCTCTTGACGAGATGATCCACGAACTTGCGTGCAAGATATTTGCATCACTGTATATAGAGGATGCAACTGAGTGGAAAGCAGTCCGGGCTTTTAACCAGGGCCTTGAAGAATATCTCCACAGTAAAGCAAAGCCCCAGGATCGGACTATCGGACTGATCCGGGCTGAAGAAAAATTTATCGAAACTCTATCCGAGGATAATAATTACCATAAAGCATACCATAATCTGGGGGTTATTTACCGCGAACAGGAGAAATGGCAGGCAGCGGAGAGTGCATTCATTTTGAGTATGCATTTGCGCCCAAAAGCAGAACACTTGCACTACACGCTAGCGCAGAACTATTTTGACGAGGCATACGATCACCTCCATAAGGGAGACATTGCAAATAAAGGACACCTTAGTGAGAGGTGCAAGGAGGAAATTCAACGGGACTACTGGAATTTTTGTCGGACTATCGAACTGTGCGACGCATGCCTGATCCTCGAACAGAACAACCCTCAAGCCCACGAGTTGAAAGGATTTGCATATCGGCTTAAAGGATACATCGCTGAAAAATGTCCAGATATTACGAGTGACAGTAGTGATGATCTTGATCATGCAATACAGTGCCGCTATGTGGCGGTAAAACAGTCATGGAGAGCATTATGTCGGGATCGCCGGCGATCCCGCCAGGATGGTGACAGGAGCGATTCGCCTGGAGCACGGGCTGAGAATAAAGATTTTGCGGCTAAATGCCTGAACAACATGGCATATACCCTCCACCTGAAATATCTAAAGCAAAAATCAGGCACAAAATCAGATAATTCCGGCAAAAATCATTCGATTATGGCCTGGAGAGATCGCCTGTCGTTCTGGCTGCTGTCGCAGATTCAGATGAGAATGTATCACCAAGCTCTAGCGCTCAATCCTGCAAATGCAAACCCACATCTGGGAGTAGGGGAGGTGCATCTGGCAGCCGGCCGCCTGGACCTGGCAGTCGGATCCTTTAAACGAACCGTGTCGATAGACTACACCCTTCCATCCGCCTGGATGTATCTCGCCCTGACATATGACAGATTAATCGACAACCCTCCGGAAATCTGGAGGCCCGAATTCTATCAATGGGAACGTGATCATGCATTCAAACAGCTCTTGAACTACATTGAAGAGGGAAAAGCCTTCCACCTATATCAAATTGCTGAAGAATTCGAAAATAGAAAAGAATGCAAAGATATCACCACATTAGTTCGAAGAGCATTGGGATTTTTGAAAGAGGCCAACACAAGCGAGGGGGAGATTGTCCCAAAACACCGCTACCGGGAGGGAGGCACCCGCCCGAAGGCTTTCGGTCTGCTCAAGCCCCCTTCGGTCGCACCTCCTCAGCCCCTCCCCTACATAACGACCTGCGACGGGCGGATCATCCGGAGCACCGAAGGTGTGACTCCCGGCGGAAAACCGTTTCACCATCCGTGCCCTAGATATGGGTCCGGTGGCAGAACTTCTGGGTATAGGTGCTCCGTTCTGAGGGTATCGAAGGTTCAGAAGTCTTTTTGGGCCAACCTCGATTCCAGGCGGCGGCAACGGCAGAAGTTCCGCCGCCCACTCCGGATTCGGGGATCTTGTTGGGACAAACTTGATTCCAGGGTTCCTGATGGATCTCTCTCTAAGAATCTCAAAGCAATCTATGACGATTGGCATCATGGAGAGTGCTGCCGCGTACGGGGGACCTACTTATTAGATCACGGGATACCCGATCGAGCTGAAAAGATGTTTCAAGAATCTCTTAAAACATTAAAGCCAGGATACCCAGAGAGGATACGAGAGAACTCAATCTATGCGTCTCAAGCGCATGCCCAGCTCCAGCAGAAAAATTACCTCGCAGCGATCAAAACCACGCATGACGCTATATTGCTCGATCCAAGGTGTTCTCATGCTCACCTACGCAGAGGACAAGGGCTCTGCGGCATTAATGACCTCGATCATTGCATCAATGAATACCGCCTCGCACTTCAGTGTGACCCGGAGCAACCGGAGATATACTTCCGTATAGGGCAGGTAAACTTGCTGCGTGCACAGCGTTCTTATAACCCTGAAGAAAAGCGGGAACTGTTGCAGGAAGCATTTGATAACTTTAACATCGCTCTGGAGCTCCGCAAAAGTGAAAGCAAGGATATCGCAAAGATATACTACTGGTTTGGAAAGATCTCTTTAATCAGGGGCTCTTACAACGAGGCAAAGGCATATTTTGAAACTGCAGAGTCATTCAAAGTTGCCCCGATTAAAATAGCGTTTCACCTTGGTGAGGCCCATCTAGGCATGAAATACTTTGCAACCAGCGAGGATTATTTCGGGCAGGCCCACGAGAACCTTAAAAAATTCATCGGCTATGGCGGCCTCTGCCATGATCGCCAGCTTCAGTCTGAAGTTGAGGAGTTTCTCGAAGATGGTGTCTGTGCCGGCGCTCTTCTGATACGATTGCACATCCGGAGTGCAATCCTCACGATATATAAATCGGAGGGTGCAAAGAAGGCGGAGGAACACCTTGAAGCAGCCCGGAAGATTATAGCAAAAATATCCAATACCACAACGTGCCAGGAATTAGAGGCGGAATATCTATGTGCGCAAGGATGGTTGTTGCTTGAGCAACAAAAGTATCCTGAGGCCCGCAACGCTCTTAAGGACTCTCACATCAGGAAATTTACAGCGCAAAGCTACTGGTACCTGGCTCGTGCATACTACGAGTCGCGCACGCAGGCCTGTACTCCAGAACATCCGGATGAGTTAGCCGCTCTGGCATGCAAGTATTGCGACACTGTAAAGATGCTTGACATCACAGGCAACTACTCTAAAAAGGCTGAACAAATGCTCGCTAGTTTAAAAGCAGGTGGTCTCGCCTCACAGATTCCGTAGAATCAGGCAAATATACTCCGAGCGTACCCATGAAAAACCCAGGATAGGAGGCTTCCTGCTTCGTCCTCGAATTCCCCTGTAAGGTTAATCCAACCACTCAGGTCGCCCGCATTCTTTCCGCCTCTACTCCCCACCTCGCCACCCCCCATTCGGCACCCGCACCTCAAACCTCGCTCCTTCCCCAAAAACCCCCGTCTCCCGGATCGTCATCCCCGTGATCCCGAGAATCCCCGCGACCAGGAACAGCCCGTGACCGTACCGGCGCTTATACGTCTCGCGAAAGATCGCCTCCTTCTCGCCCTCAGGGATGCCGGCGCCGTCGTCCTCGCAGAGGATCACGAGGTCCTGCCCGGACTTCACGCACGAGAACCGGATCTCCGTCACCCGCCCCCCGTGGCGGACGGCGTTGTCGATGAGGTTATAGAAGACCTTCTTCACCATCGGGTCCGCGTAGATCTCGAGGTCCCCGAGGTCCACCCGGACCCGGACGTCTGCCGGGAGGCCGAGTTCCGTGGCGCTCTCTGCGATGAGGTCTGCCGGCCGCTGCCAGGCCGGCGCCGCGACACCCATGTCCTGGTAGTCCCGGCTGAACTCGACCTGCTTCTGGATCTCCTCGACGGCGGCCCGGGCACGCTCGAGGTAGGTCCGGACGCCGGGGTCCGTGCTGTCCTCCCCCGCAAAGTCGATGTAAGCGCGGGCAACGGTGATCCGGTTGAGGATGTCGTGGCGGGTGATCCCGGAGAGGAGGTTTAACTTCGCGTTCGCCTGCCTGAGCGCCTCCTCGGCGCGCTGCCGCTCGGTGATATCCTCTCCCGAACTGAGCGTCCCGCAGACGGCGCCGCTCTCGTCCCGGAGCACCGTGGTGTGCCACGCGATGATCCGCTCGCCCCCGTCCGCGGTGAGGACCGGCGCCTGCGTGTACTCCGCAGGCCCGATCTCGTCCTGCATCAGCCCGGCAAAGAGTGAACGGCACTGCTCCCGCTCCGCCGGTGGCACGAACCGCTCGACCCAGGGCTCGCCCACGGCCGCATCCGCCGGACAACCGAGAATCTCGGACGCCCGGCGGTTGATGAGGGCGACCCGCCCGTCCCTGTCAAGGACGACGAAGAGGGCGCCGGCGATATCCAGGTACTGTCCGAGCCGGTCCTTCTCCCGCCGCAGCCGCTCCTCGCTCGACTTTAAGCCGGCAAAGACCAGCGCGTAAGGCTGCCGGATCCCGGTCTCGACGAACCCGACGTAGATCAGCCCATACGCGAGCACCATCAGGAGGTGGCCGACCATGTTCGAGAACCCGTAGACGCTGATATAGAGCGTGAAGGCGAGTTCCGAGGCGACCAGCACCAGGATGGCCGCGACGAGATAGCCGGCCACCCGGGATGAGAAGACGTCCCGGGGCCGGTAGACGGCGACGGCACCGACGGCGAGCAGGGCCGCGATGACGTACTCGCTCCAGACCTTAAAGGGCGTCAGCCCCGAACCCTCGACGTAGCAGTCGGGGAAGACCGGGACGACGAAGATAGAGATGAGGAGAGAGCCGGCTACCCCTGCAAATGCGGCAAGAACCCACCCGGGAGCCGGATTCCTCCTGAGCAGGAGAGGTGCGGCGAGGAACGTCCCGGAAAGAAGGTAGCGCGAGGCGATCCAGAGTTGCGTCGGGAGGTTTGCGTCGTAGCCGGCGAAGATCCCCATTCCGTCGTAGGCGAGGGTGTGGACCAGTCCGATCCCGGCCACGAAGAGCAGCCCCGTGCCGGCGACCAGCAGGTAGCCGTTCTCCCGCATCGTCCGGGCGTTCCACGCCACGGTGAAGACGGCAATCGCTATCGCGACGGCAACGAGTTCGGCGATCGTATGGAAGAGCAGGTAGTTGTACAGGCTGGTCGCCGCGAGGGCGGCGAGGAGCACCGTAAAGACGGCGAGCGAGCGCCGGATGCCGGGCTCCGCGACTTCCGCTCCGCCGGGGACCGCATGGGCCGACGGGTCTGTCCGCATAGCGTTGTTCTGCATGGCTCCTTTCCGGTTGCGGGGCGGCTCCCGGCTGCCCCAGGCATGCGACGTCAGGGTCCGGACCATCCGCATACTTTTATTCTAGTGATATTATATTTTACAAATCATCAATATGTCGAATACATAACATCCCGTCTATAGGGCGATTCTGACAAACCGGGGTTAGATTCGGGCAAACAGGGGTAGTAACTCAAGGCAGGATCGAGATTGCGCTACACCAGTTCGTTCCTGCGCAGGAACTCCCGGATATCGCGGGACTCGACCCAGCCCTCATCGAGCTGCTTGACGATCCCGTTGATCCGCTCCACCTGCTCCCGGATCGTTGCCGACGTCTTCGTATCGTCGGTCAGATCGGCCATGCCGAGGATCACCTGCAGGGGCAGGCGGATGTGGTCGGCAAGGATGGCGAACTGCTCGATGTTCTGCTCGATCTGGTAGAACGCCTGCAGCCGCATATCCTCATAGCGCATCCTGTCCGAGACGTCCCGGCCGACGGTCTGGATGCCCACCACCCTGCCGGCCTCCACGATCGCCGACTCGTTTATCTCGACGGCGGCGGTCGTCCCATTCTTGCGGCGGAGCTCCATCACCAGCCCCTCGACGGGTTCTCCCCGGGCAATCCGGGCCCTGGCTTCCTGCCAGTCAGAAAAGGTCGCATCGGAGACGTAATCGCTGAACTGCCTGCCGGTCATCTCCTCCACGGTATACCCGAGGATCCGCTCCACGGCCGGGGAGACGTAGGTGATCCCCCGGTCGTGGTAGCAGGTGCAGATCATATCGAAACTCCGCTGCGCTATCTCACGGAACCGCTCCTCGCTCTCCGCAAGAGCGTTCTGCATCTCTCGCCAGTCGGTGATGTCCTCCACCATCGCGATGACGAGCCCTCTCTCCCCGGAGTCGCGGAGCAGGGACGTGGTCAGGCGTCCCCAGATGATCCTGCTGTCCTTTGTTACGTAGCGCTTCTCCCGGCGGATGCCCTCCC
The DNA here is from genome assembly GCA_035363235.1 of Methanoculleus sp. Lineage (GTDB taxonomy): Archaea > Halobacteriota > Methanomicrobia > Methanomicrobiales > Methanoculleaceae > Methanoculleus. The sequence goes on along the minus strand of DAOSER010000014.1, from coordinate 11,734 downwards.
CCCGGGCCGTCTCCCGGAGAAGGGGCCCCGTCTCATCCCGGTCGGGCGGGTAGATCAGGTCCCGGGATTGCATGCTGCAGAGTTCGTCCTCGTTGTAGCCGAACATCCGCACGAACGCCGGGTTCGCCTTCATGATCCGCCCGTCCGGGCCGATAAGCGCGATCCCGGTCCCGGCCTGCTCGAAGATCCCCCGGAACCGCTCTTCGCTCTCCTGGAGGGCGAGTTCCGCCTTCTTCTGCTCGGTGATATCCTGCCCCGTGACGGCCAGCCTCCCCGGCTGCGGCCGGTAGATCTGCAGGTCGTACCACCGCCCGGTCCGGGGTTCCTGCAGCCGCCGCTGCACCGGCACACCGGTCCTGGCGACCTCCCCGTAGATGATACGGGCTCCTTTCGCGATCGCCGGGAAGACGTCGAAGAGCCGCCGTCCGAGCAGGTCCTCCCGGCTGCGGCCGAAGACGCCGGCCGCGTTCTCGTTCAACTCGACGATCCGGTAGTCGACAGGGTTTCCCTCGCCGTCCGGGATAACCTCGTAGAGGGTGTAGCTCTCGAGCATCTGTTCGAAGAGAAGGCGGTACTTCTTCTCGCTCCTCTCGAGGGCTTCGGTCGCCCGCATCCGCTCGATGATCCGGCCGAGCCGCCTGGAGACGGCGTCGATCAGGCGGCGTTCGTCGGTGAGGAAGACCGCGTCGCCGTCGCCGGGCAGTTCGTGGCGGTAGCAGACCTCCACCTTCCCGGCATTGCGGCCGTGGACGACGATCGGGCTCTCCTGCCGCAAGCCGGTCTCGACAAACCCGGGCGACCGGTATTCCCGGCCGTCGACCGTGATCCGGGCGGCAGCATCCTCCGGGTGGAGCCAGCCGGGAGGGAGGATGCCGGCGACCTCCTGCAGGACCTCCTCGACCGATACACCGGGCCGCTCGACGACACGGCTCACGGCATAGAGCGTCGCAAGTTCCCTCACCCGGTTGTCCAGGGCGACCTGCTGCTTCCGGAGGAGGTCTTCTGCTCTCCGCCAGTCCGTGATGTTCTCTGCGATGACGACAAGCCGGCCGTCCTCCGGCCGGTAGGCCTTCAGTCCGTAGCAGGCGCCGGTCGCCGGACTGGAGACGTCGCAGTGCCCCGGCATCCCGGTTCTCGCAACCCGGCAGAGGAGATCGAGCGCGGCGGGGGTGATCGACGGAACGGCCGTGGCGAGGTCTTCTCCGGCGACCTCATGCTGGCGGCGCCCGAGGATCTCGGCGGCTTTGCGGTTGATCCGGATGACCGTAAAGCCTGCAGGATCTTCGGAGCCGTCGCGGAGGATCTCAAGGAGGAGCACGGGGTCCGGCATATGGTCGAAGAGGAGGCAGTACTGCTGCCCGGGGGTTGCGGCGGCGGCCCCGAGCATCGCGGCGACGGCGCGGACGAGGCCGCGCTCCTGCGGCAGGAACGGATCCTCTGCCCCCTGAGGGGGCTCCCGGGATCCTCCGGCTTCCTCCGGAACCCTCCGTTGTTCTACCACGAGGTGGCCGGCAGGAAGCGCGGCGACGATCCTCCCCGGTCCGGGGGCAGCGGGCCCGGGCACGACCCGTACCGATACTTCTTCCGGGCGGCGAAATCCACGGGGCAGGAGGCCGGCCGCCTCCCGCACGGCCTCGTCCGGACCGGCCTCCTCGATCGCCCGGGCGATTGCGGAGAGGACCGCGAGTTCCCTCACCTGCCCGCCGGGTTCGTCCCGGTCGGTGACGTCGAGGTTGACCCCCGCCCAGAGAACGACCCGGCCTGCGGCGTCCCTGACCGGGATGCCCGCGCTCACGACGGTGCGGTATTCTCCGCCGGCGCCCCGGACGCGGTAGGTGCACCGCCACGGCGTGCCGGCGGCACAGCGCTCCCATTCGGCGAGCACCGCATCGGCATCCTCCGGGTGAAGGGGGCGCGCCCAGCCGGACTCACGGCAGCCCGGCGTCGTCTCCGGGAGGCAGGGCGCAGCGCTGTTAGAACGATTGATCCAGATGCTGCAGGGAACGGTCTCGTCGAAGGGTCGGTCGGCATCGTCCGATGGGATCGTGGTGAAGTCTGGTGGAGGCATCATCTCAGTCCTCCGGGGAGTAAGGCAGGAGTTACCGGGTGTGCCGGCTGGCCGGCATCCGGGGCTGCTGTGGAGGAGATAGTCTTTCCGATCATTTGGAGTGATCCCTTCATAAGGTTTCTGCCTGGCGAAAGGGTGACTCCCTGTCCGGATCGATCGCCCTCGAGGTGCCCGGACCACCTTTTAAGTGGGATGCAGCCAGGATCGCATACCCATGATGGAGACCCCTGTCCAGAAGGCTCCTGCCGGAGGAGGGCCGTGACGGAGCATGAGGAGTGCCCGGCCTGCCCCCGCTGCCGCGCCGGGATCTGCGAGGTTCACAGGCCGGTTGTCGGCCGCCGGGAGATCGCGGTCTTCGCGGTCTCGGGTATCCTCCTCCTTGCGGGGGTGATCGTCGAGTACTTCACCCCGTACCCCTTCGCCGGGACAGCCCTCCTGCTCGCCGCCGCGGTCATAGCCGGCTACGACGTCCTGAAAGCCGGGCTCCTCGCCCTCGTCCGGCTCCGGTTCAGCATCGCGGTGCTCATCACGGTCGCGGCGGCGGGCGCGTTTTTGACCCAAAACCCCGCCGAGGGGGCGACCGTCCTCTACCTCTACGCCATCGCCGAGTTCCTGGAGGAGTACGCGGCCGGGAGGGCGGAGCGCTCGATAGCCTCGCTCCTCGACATCGCGCCGCAGACGGCCCGGGTCCGGCGGAACGGCGAGGAAGCGGCCGTTCCGGTCGACGATGTCGGCGTAGGGGAGACCGTGATCGCGAGACCGGGCGACACCGTCCCGCTCGACGGCGTCGTCACCGGCGGCGGGTCATCGGTCGACCAGGCGGCGATCACCGGCGAGAGCGTCCCGGTGGCGAAAGGCGTCGGGGACGCCGTCTACGCCGGGACCCGGAACGTGGAGGGCTACCTCGAGATCCGGGTGACGAAACCTGAGGCGGAGAGCACGATAGCCCGGGTCGTGGCCCTGGTCGCGGAGGCCCAGACCCACACCTCCCCCACCGAGGCGTTCATCGAGCGGTTCTCCCGCTACTACACCCCGGCGGTCATCCTCGGCGCCGCCCTCCTCGTCGTGGTCCCCCCGCTCGCCTTCGGCGTCCCGTTCCTGGAGGCATTTTACCGGGCGCTGATCCTGCTCGTCATCGCCTGCCCCTGCGCGCTCGCCATCTCCACCCCGGTCTCGATGGTCTCGGGGATCACGACCGCGGCACATAACGGCGTGCTCATCAAGGGCCGGGACTCCCTCGAAGCCGTGGGGCTCGCAAAGGTGGTCATCTTCGACAAGACCGGGACGCTCACGACCGGAAGGCTCGAGGTGGACGGCGTGGCCGGGTTTGGGGTGCCGGCGACCGGGGTGCTTGCCGTCGCCGCGGCGCTCGAGTCGCGCTCCGGCCACCCGATCGCGGAGGCGGTCCGGCGGCGGGCGGAGGAGGAGGATGTCCTTCTCCCGGACGTCGAGGAGTTCGTCTCGATCGCGGGGAGAGGCGTCCAGGGGCGGATCGGCGGTGAGACCTGCCTCCTCGGAAACGCTGCACTCTTCCCGGACGCCGCCGGCGGGGCATGGCGGGAGGAGTACGACCGCCTGGAGGGGGAGGGAAAGACCGTCATCCTCGCCGGCACCGCATCAGGCGTCTTCGGGCTTATCGCGCTCTCGGACGTCATCAAGAAGGATGCCGAAACGACGGTCGCCCATCTCCGGGCCCGCGGCATTCGGACAGTGATGCTCACCGGGGACAACGAACGCGTCGGCGAGGCGGTTGCCCGCCGCATCGGGATCGACGAGTGCCATGCCGGGCTCCTCCCGGAGGATAAGGTCGCGATGGTCGAACGGCTGATGGACCGCTACGGGCTCGTGGTGATGGTCGGCGACGGCGTGAACGACGCCCCGGCGCTCGCACGGGCGAACGTCGGGGTCGCGATGGGGGCGATCGGCTCAGACGTCGCGATCGAGGCGGCCGATATCGTCGTGATGGAGGACGACATCTCACGGGTCGCCTACCTCGTCGCCCTCTCGGAGAAGACGGTCTCGGTCATCCGGCAGAACGTCACGACGGCACTCGTGGTGAAACTCGGGATTGCCGGGCTCGCGGTCTTCGGGCTGGTCAGCCTCTGGATGGCGGTGGCGTTCGGGGATATGGGGCTCTCGCTTGCGGTCATTGCAAACGCTCTCAGGATAGGTCGGCCGGATGCCGGCAATCCGCCGTGAAACCGCGGAGAACGGGCGCCGGGAAAAAAGGAGGGATCTATTCAAAAAGAACGGTCTTCTCCGGCGTCCACGCCGGGTCGATGAACGAGAGGATCTTTGTCGTGGAGTCGGCGGCGTTCCGGGTCTCTTTCACCAGGTCGGGCGGGACGTATGCGGCACTCCCGGCAGGGACCCGGACTGCTGCGCCGTCGCGCGTGGCGACCTCGATCTCCCCCTCGATCACGTAGAGGAGATCGGACGAACCGCGGATCCCGTCATACCCAAGATACCCGCCCGGGAGGAGTTCGACGTAGGCGATGCTGTAGTCGATCGGGATTGCCGTCTCGTTCATCAGCACCGGATTTAAGAGGGTGAAGGCTGCCACGCCGGAATCGAGGTCCCACTCGATCCCCGTCCGGGGATCGGCGACAACGATCGGCGCAGAGTCCGTCTTCACGTCGACCGCGTCAAGCTCGTCCCCCGAGATCTCGATCTCGGGCGTGTAGGCCGGCTGGCTCACGGTGATGTAGTAGAGATCGGTTTCCCCGGCCGCGGCTATCGACTGCAGCACCCCTTCCGGCAGGAGGACGGTCTCCCCTTCGCGGGCGGTCACCGTCTCGTTGTCGCAGCGGATCTCCGCCGTGCCGCCGAGCACGTAGACGAGTTCCGCCGTCCCGATCAGGCGGTGCGGCGGCGTCGCGTTGCCCGGTGCGACGGCGACGTATCCCATGCTGTAGTTTGCCTGGATCTGCGGCGTCTCCGCACTGATGAACCCGGCGTAGGTCGCCTGGCCGTCGAAGATGGGTATTGGGTCAACCGGGGCGATCAGGCTGACCTCCGCCTCCGCCGGGGACTCGCTTGCGGTGAGGCACCCGGCAGAGAGGAGCATGCAGGTTAAGAGAAGAGGAACAATCCTGTACATGGTACAGTGTCCGCGACAGAGGGAATAAACCCGATCGCTCGCGTCAGGTATACACCAGCGATCCGGATTCGCAGCAGGCGATACCGGTCCGGGGGCATCCGGGGCTTATCCTTCACGCCCGGCCTTCCGGAGGGTGAACCGGAACGCCGTGCCCATCTCCGGGTGCCGCGGGACCCGGTCCTCGGCCCAGATCCTCCCGCCGTAGCGTGCAGTAAGCATCCGGCAGATCGAGAGCCCGAGCCCCTGGCTCCCCCGGCGGCCGCCCTCCCGCTCGAACCGGAAGAAGATCGCCTCCTTCGCGTCCTCCGGGATACCGAGACCGGTGTCGGCAATGGTGACGACGATGGTCCTCTCATCCAGCTCCTCGACCGTCACCATGGCCTCGACACCCGGCCCGCCGTGCTTTGCGGCGTTGCCGATCAGGTTCGTGAAGACCTCGGGCAGGAGGTCGTCGGCGAGGACTTCCACGGGCAGCCCCTCGTAGCGAATGCAGAGGTCGGGGAAATGCCCAATCTCCTCCCGGATCACGGCATCGAGGTCACGAGGCGTAAGCCCGGCCCGGCTCTCGTGAATCTTTCGGATCGTGGCGACGTTTGCCGTGATCTCGATGCTCTTCTTGATCCCGGCCTTCAGTTTCCGGGCATGCCGGGCCGGCTCTCCCTCGAGCTCGTCGATGAGGATATCGGCGTAGATGTTTGCGACGTTGTCTGCGTTCCGGATGTCGTGAGTGAGGATATCGAGGTAGAGGTTCGCCTCCCGGTTTGCCGCTTCAAGCCTCCGGTGGAGCATGCCCCGCGTTATGCCGGCCCCGATCTCCCGGCCGACCGCTTCGAGGAGCGCGCGCTCGTCGTGGGAGAACGATCCCCGGTCCCTGCTCCCGATGATGAGCGCCCCGACGACGTCGGACTCGACGACGAGCGGGATGCAGGCGAGTGCGGCAAACCCGAGTTCCCGGAGGAGATGTGACCCGGGGGCGTTCGGGTCCTGTTCAAGGTAGCAGGGCATGCCGGCGTCGAGGGTGTCGGCGAACGACGCTCCCCGAGCCTTCTCTACCTGCTCCAGGCACGTCTCCGGTATGCTCCTCAGGCACCGGAGCGTGGCCTCGCCCTGCCCGGCGTCGAGGCGGTAGATAGCGCCGCCGTCGTAATCGAGCAGGTCGAGCGTCTGACCGAGCGCCGCCTCAAGCAGTTCGTCCAGCGTCCGGGCCGACGTGGATGCGCCGATGATCCGGTTCAGCAGCAGGAGATGGCGGTTTCTGGCCTGCAGCTGCTCCTCCGCCTGCTTGCGGTGGGTGACGTCACGCATGACGACCTGGACCGCGGGCCGCCCCTCAAAGAACGTCCGTGTGCCCCTCCCCTCGACGGGGACCGTCGTCCCGTCAAGCCTGACTGCCAGCAGTTCAATGAGCGGCGTCTCCTCTCCCTGGAGATCGCGCACGGCGAAGGCCTCGATGGTGCTCCGGGTGTTGGGGTGGACGATATCGAGGATACCCATCCCGATAACATCTTCCGGGCGTGAAGCCCCGAGCAGTTTCAGGCCGGCGGGGTTGATGAAGAGGATCTCCCCGTCGCGGTGGATCAGGGTCGCCTCGGCGGAGAGTTCCACGAGCGACCGGTACTTCTCCTCGCTCTCGCGGAGCTGTGCCTCCATCTTCTTCAAGGGAGTGATGTCCTGGACCCCGGCAAAGAACCCGCGGCAGGTGCCGCCGGCATCGACGATCGGCGTGGTCGCCATCAGCGTGTGGACGCGGGCGCCGTCGCTTCGGATCAGATCAATCTCAAAGATCTCCCGCGTGCTCTGGCCCAGGTTCTCCAGGTACTCTCCCAGGCATTCGGCGCCCGCTTCGTCGACGAACAGAGAGACCGGCGCGCCGATGATCTCGGTGACGGGGTAGCCGACGATCTCGGCCATGCGCTGGTTGGCAAAGACCGCAATGCCCTCTCTGTTGATCAGCCCGATCCCCTCGTTGAGGTTCTCGACAAGGGTCCGGTACCGGTCCTCGCTCTCCCGCAGGATATCTTCCATCCGCATCTGACTGCTGCAGGGAAGGACCGGGGCGCCGCCCAAAAGCCCGGAGGAGGCGGGAGAGAGGCGGATGACCCGCATGCCCCGGAACGGCCCCTCGTTAACGGCCCTGCACGAGCAGCGGAACCGCCCCCTCCCGTAACCCGGCGACAGCAGCGTGCACAGGACGTCGGCAGCCCGGGTGTCGGCATCGAGGGATGCCAGGACCGCCGTCCTGGACGGCTCCTCGCAGATCCGGGGCACCAGGACCCGGCGGACGAACTGAACTGCATCCGTTCCGGAGAGCGCATCCCGGCCGATGCCAAGAAGGTGCCGCAGATACCTGTTGACGCAGGCTACCCGGTTATCGGGGCCGACGACAAGCAGCCCCTCGTCGAGCGCATCCAGAATAGCAGAGAGCGCAGGAATATCACCGTATGCGGGCTTGCGTACGTGCATTGGCCGGGACCACCTTCTCTTCTACTCCTGGGGGACTTTTATACTCTGTACAGATAAAATGTTCCCATGCGATTCAAACGCATCCGGGCTGATTTCAGACGAATTTAAGCGGTTCTTCCATCCTGTGGACGGATCTGCTCGGCTACGTGATGTATGCTATCCTCACGGCTTTATATATCTATCCTTTTGCTCCGGGAGTGCCTGTGGTCCTCTCATCGACGGATACGCGATTCAACTCTCCTGCAGCTCCGCATGGCCGGCTGTCCCCGGCCGGGAAGGTATATGACGGCCTCGTTGTGCCTTCGCTGCCGGTATATTTACGTTGCCGGAAGGCCTGCATATCCTGCCATGGGCGGATGCATGCACCCGCACCGGGACGGGTCTCGCCGCCGGGCGACGGAGACGCTCCGGCAGCGTTATGCGCGGTGCGGACCTGCCGAAGAGGAGAGAACGGCGGGGAGGGGTTGATACGGACCACGGGCACGGGCAGTACGAGACGCAGATCGTGGAGACGAGCCGGGAGAAGCCGCCGGAGACCCGTGGTCCCGCCCCGCACACTCACCATGCCCTCGAAGACTTCCGGAAGCGGTTCATCATCTCGACGATCCTGACGATCCCGATCCTCATCCTCTCGGAGCCGGTCCAGGCGCTCCTCGGGTTCACCATCCGGTTCCCGGGCTCGGACTACCTCCTCCTCGCTCTGGCGACCGCCATCTACCTCTACGGCGGCTGGCCGTTCCTCTCCGGCATCGTACGCGAACTCCGGGCGCGGATGCCCGGGATGATGACGCTCATCGCCGTCGCGATCACCGTCGCCTACGTCTACAGCTCGGCGGTCGTCCTCGGTCTCGTCGGGGGAGAGGGGTTCTTCTGGGAACTCGCCACCCTGATCGACATCATGCTCCTCGGGCACTGGGTAGAGATGCGCTCGGTCCTCGGGGCGTCGCGGGCGCTCGAAGAACTCGTCCGGGTCATGCCCTCGGAGGCGCACCGGGTCCGTGGCGGGGGGACCGAGGACGTGCCCGTAGACCGGCTCAGACCGGGCGACCGGGTCCTCGTCCGGCCCGGGGAGAAGGTGCCGGTGGACGGCACGGTGGCCGAGGGGCGAACAAGCGTCAACGAGGCTATGCTCACCGGGGAGTCGAGCCCGGTGGAGAAACGCCCGGGCGACGGGGTCATCGGCGGGGCGATCAACGGCGAGGGCTCGGTCGTCGTCGAGGTCGAAAAGACGGGAGCGGAGACCTACCTTGCACAGGTGATCGATCTCGTCCGGAAGGCGCAGGAGAGCCGGTCCCGGACCCAGGACCTCGCCGACCGGGCGGCGTTCATCCTGGTGGTGATCGCCCTCTCGGTCGGTGCGGTGACGTTTGCAGCGTGGTTCGCCCTCGGGGAGGGGACCGGGTTTGCGGTGGAGCGGGCCGCGACCGTGATGGTCATCGCCTGCCCTCACGCCCTCGGGCTTGCCGTCCCGCTCGTGGTCGCGGTCTCGACGGCCCTTGCCGCACAGTCCGGGTTCCTGATCCGGGACAGGAGCGCGTTTGAACGGGCAAAGGACCTTCAGGCGATCGTCTTCGACAAGACCGGCACCCTGACGGAGGGGCGGTTCGGGGTCACGGACGTCCTTGCCTTTGCCGGCGCGGCAGAGGAGGATGTAGTCCGGACGACGGCATCGGTGGAGGCGCACTCCGAGCACCCGCTCGCCCGGGGGGTGGTCCGGAGCGCGGAGGAACGGGGCCTTGCTCTGCTGCCGGTCGAAGGCTTCCGCGCGATCCCGGGGGTCGGCGTCGAGGGGACGATCGGCGGCCGGACCGTCCGGGTGGTCGGCCCGGGCTACCTCACCGAACAGGGGGTAGCGGCCGGAGACGGGCGGGTCGAGACGCTCCAGCGGCAGGGCAAGACCGTCGTCTTCTTGATCGAGGACGACCGGCCGGTCGGCGCGATCGCGCTCGCCGATGTCATCCGGCCGGAGTCGGGGGACGCTATCCGCCGGCTCAAGGCGATGGGCATCCGGTGCATGATGCTGACCGGCGACAACCGTGACGTTGCGGCGTGGGTGGCGGGGGAACTGGGCCTTGACGAGTTCTTCGCCGGGGTCCTGCCCCACGAGAAGGCGGAGAAGATCCGGGAGGTGCAGCAGCGCTACCGGGTGGCGATGGTGGGCGACGGGATCAACGACGCTCCCGCGCTCGTCGAGGCCGACGTGGGCATCGCTATCGGGGCCGGGACCGACGTGGCCGTCGAGAGCGCCGATATCGTCCTCGTGAGGAGCAACCCGGGGGACGCGGCGGCGGTCATCGACCTTGCAAAGAAGACCTACCGGAAGATGTTCGAGAACCTGCTCTGGGCGACGGGCTACAACGCCGTCGCCATCCCGCTGGCCGCCGGCGTGCTGATCGGTGCCGGGATCGTCCTCACCCCGGCGGCCGGGGCGGTGCTGATGAGCGCGAGCACCGTGATCGTCGCGATCAACGCCCGGCTGCTCCGGGTGTAGGGACGGTCCCTGTACCACCTCCCGGGTGATTGATTGAACCGGGAGGTTCAATGTGGTCAAATAGGGGAGCGGAGTGAGTATCTACCGGAGACTCATGAAACGAGATACGACAATCCGAATCTTCTCCTTCGTAATCGCCCTTGCCGTGGTGGTTCCTGCCGTGCAGGCCGCCCTCATCGTCGATGCAGGGAGCGACCGCACGGTGCTCGCCGGTGAGCCGGTCACCATCCTCGCGGCCTATAGCAGCACCGATGCCTTTGATGCGATGAACCTCTCCGCTTCCGTCAACTGGAGCACAGGAACGACGGAGGAAGAGATCGTGGCGGAGGACGAGCATAACGGCACCGTCCGGGCCGCCTACACCTATCTTACTGCCGGCACCTACCCGGTCACCGTAACGGTCGCGGATAACGCCACAGGCGCCGTTGCCCGCGACACCCTGAACGTGACCGTGAAGGCGCAGACGGCGGAGGTGAAGGTCGCCCAAAAGACCCTGAACCAGAAGAGCAACGGTATCATGACCATCTTCATCAACGTTGCAGAGTGGCTCGGGTTTGCCGGCGCCGACCGCACCAACGTGACGGTACCGGACCCCGCGGAGTTCGCGATCGGAAACGCAACGCCGGAGAAGGTCAACTTCTGTATGAAGGACGGCGGCACGCTCATCCTGAAGTACCGGCAACAGGACCTCGACCTGAACGAAGGTGACAACAACCTGACCGTCACCGGCAGCGCCGTGACGGAGGAGGGCAGCGTCTCGGTGGCCGGCACCGGTGCCGTATCCGTCATCAACCCGGGCAAGAACGACAACGGACACGCCCGGGCCGCGATGGTGAAGAACCAGAAAGAGTTCCGTGAAGAGCATCAGAAGTCCAACGGGAAAGCAATCGGACGGGCGCCGTAACGGCGCACCGGAGGGTGCGGGGGACACCCTCCTTCCTCTTGTTACCATAAAGGCCCGGGCACGGGATCAATTCTCTTATCGGTTGTCGGGCCAACCTGTATGCACATGGGACACTACGTCGGCGGCGACGTCGTGTTGGCCCCCGTGCGTATCGGGAGAGGGGGCGAACGGAAGGTGCGCCCGGTGGTGGTCGTTTCTGCAGGAGAGGACGGGAGCCTGCTCGTCTGCCCGGTATCGAGCAGCCCATCCACCGACGGGATCTCCATCCCGATCTCGCTCGACGACTTTGCCTGCGGCGGGCTCGACCTCTTCACCGAGAGTTACGCTCTCGCCGCACACGCCGCCGCCATCCGGCCGGCGGAGGTCGTCGGGAAGAAAGGCACGCTTATACCGGAGACGCTCGCCGCCGTCCGGGAGGCCGTGCCGGGGGTGTACAAAAAGAGGGGGCGGCGGTGATGAATGGGTTTTCCCCGGGTTGTTCCCGTGCAGTGGATCGTAGGGGACTGCGCAACTCGCACCTCCGGTGTTCAAACCCCGTTTCTCGCACCTAACGGTGCTCACGTTCGCTTTCGCTCACGCCTCGAAAAACTGCGGGTTTCTCGAACTCCTGTCCTACGGACAGCGCTTCGATGCACTGACACGGATTTCAAGGGGATATCGCCATTCGGGGGAGGGGCTGACGGGGAGGGGGGTCTCCCCCCTCCCCTG
>DAOSER010000013.1:0-24035 GCA_035363235.1 Methanoculleus sp. | reverse complement strand
CCCGTGCCGGGCCCGAATCCGCTCCTCGGCCTCGAACGTCTTCTGGGCCGAGTTACTAAACTCCCGGGCGATGACGGAGATGTTCTCTCCCATGCCTCCCATGCCGCCGGTCCGGTTCTCAGCGTAACGGTCCGGGGAGCGGTAGACCTCCTGGGGTGTCTCGAACCGGAGCCTGTACCGGCCGCCGGAGGTCTCGTTCTCCCCCATCCTCATCCACTCCCGGTCAGGTATGTTCTCTCCCACATGAGGGGTCGCATTCTCCTCCGCCCTCAACCGCTGCTCTCCCCCCGGGCTGCCGTGGTCCCCGGAAGCGGCGGCCGCCAGCCCCGGGAGGAGGAGGAATACGATCAGGGTTGCTGCGATGATACGTTTCACCGGTCTTCACCTCGGGTGAGAGCGTTCGGGGCGGACCTTTATACAATAATCGAACCGGGCGGTTCAACGCCCTCATAGCAGCAGCACAAGAACGAGGCAGGCCACGACGGGAATAACGAGGTTGTCGTCCACGGGGCTCACCAGTTCGGCGAGGGCCGTGACCGCGGCCGTCGTGAGGGCGATCGCGGGCGGGACGAGAAGACAGAGAACGATCGCCGTCACCCCGATCCCGGCGAGCGTGCCTTCAAGGGATTTGTGGTTATAGATCCGGGTCCTGCCGAACCTGACGCCGACGAGGGTAGTGACGCTGTCGAGAAGCGCGAGCACCACGAGCCCCATGAAGGCGACCTCTTTAGCGAAGAAGATCAGACAGAAGAGGGCTCCGAGCGCGAAGAAGAGCGCCCCTTTTCCCGGGGCGGCATCCCGCCGCTCAAGGCCCGCGATGATCGGCGAGACGGCCGGGATGGTGTAGCCCCGGGAGATGGCGTCGGAGAGGATGAATCCCACGAAGAGAGCGAGCATGAGGACGGAGAGGGCGATATCCCGGTCAACAAGGAGGACAAAGCCCGCAATCCCGAGACCGAAGATGAGGTGGACGACCTGCCGGAGCGACTCGTTCATCGCACTTGAGGTTGGCGCCGAACCGGTTAAACCCTCTGCAGGCGAAGGTAAATCACGCCGATTAAGTATCTTCAGAGCGCACGCATCCCGCAGGGACTGATAGATGGAATCATTCACTCATACCGGAGAAAGCACCGCCGAAAGTAGAAATATGGACGCTGTCGCACGATTTTATGTCAAGTGCGTGCTCTGGCTCGGGGTGCACGATCCGAACTCCGTTGAGGCGTACTTCGGTCCGGCGACGGTGCGGCAGGAGGCGCTCATGGTCACGGTCCCGCCGGACCGTGTTGCCGGGTACGCCGCCGACCTCCTCGCCACCCTGGACCGGATCGACCCCGACCAGCTGGAAGACGCCGGGCGCATGCGCCACGCTTACCTGCAGGGCATGATCCGAGCGCTCGAGGCCCGCGCCGGAGTCCTTGCGGGGAAGAGTCTCGCATTCGATGCCGGGGCGGAAGCCATCTTCGGGGTCGCGGCGCTGGAGGACGACCCGGCCTGGTACGAGGAGCTGCACGCGGCACTCGATGCCGGCCTCCCGGGGAGCGGCGACCTTGCCGGGCGTTACCGGGCGTTCATGAACTCGTTCGCCATCCCACCCGATCGGCTGGAACAGGTCTTTGCAGCCGCATTTGCCGAAAGTCGCCACCGGACCGCGGAACACCTGCCGCTCCCGTCGGGGGAGCGCCTCGATGTCAGGTATGTCACCGGGGAGGCATGCGAGGCCTGCAACCGCTACCTCGGGGATGGGACAAGCCTCGTCCGGGTGAGGGGCGACCTGCCGGTCACTATCGACCGGCCCCTCACCTATGCCTGCCGCGAGGGCTATCCCGGCCATCACACGATGCGGGCGATCCGGGAGGCGGGCCTCGTCCGTGCCCGGGGCTGGATCGAGCACTCGGTTGTCACGCTCGCATCGCCGCTCACGACGGTCGCCGAAGGAGCCGCCCGGCTTGGGGAGGGGATGATCTTTGGTCTCCAGAGGGTGCGGTTCTGGGAGGAGACCCTCTTCCCGCTGGCCGGGTTCGACCCTTCGGATGCCGCTCCCGTCGACGCCGTCAGCACCGCGGCCATGGATCTGAACCTCACGGGGAATGCCCGGGTGGCCGGCGGGTTGATCGACGGTACGCTCTCGCGTGAGGGCGCATGCAGGATCCTCCAGGACATCCTGCTCCTCGATCCGGGGACCGCGGAGACCCACCTCCGATTCATCGAGGAGTTCAGGGCCTACCCGGTGGCTCTCGCGCAGGGCTACCGGCTCGTCCGCGGCTACGTCGGGAGCGGAACGGATCGGTGGGAACGTTTCGCCCACGTCCTTACCGAGCCGGTGCTGCCCGGCGACCTCACCGTGAACGGCAGTCACGGATGAACGTCCGGGCCTCTTCATCGGTGATCGCGTAGGTCGCCTGGGCATCGAGCGCGGCTACCCGGAGGATCACCGCGACGTCGTCCAGGCGTCGCTTGTGGTCACCGCGGACGTGCTTTCTCACCTCGCGCAGGGTCTCGAGCGCTGTCGCGACGTTTGCAATCGTACATAGTGCGCTCTCCCGGGTGCCGGCATCGACGACGGGGAGGTTGCGGGGCGGTCGGGTAACAGGAACGGGAACCATTGCATCCTATCCTTGCGCTTCATGAACTTGAACCTGCTGGAACCTCTGCAGATAACGTATTAACCCCAAAAATCCAACCTGAATTGAGCATCTCCCCACCGGAGATCGACCCATGAGCGCGGACAACACGACCCACATACCCAGGCCGGAGGGCTGGAAGGCTCTCCTCGAAAACCCCTACCTTGCCGGCCCCATAAAATTCATCCTCCCCCTTGCCATCATCCCGGCCGTCTTTATTGTGCTCTATCTGATCGAGCCCTACCAGCAGTTCCTCGTCATCTCCGGGCTGCTCATCGCCTACTTCGTCCCCCCGGCCGGGAAGGAGACGATCATCCCCATCGCGATCGTGATGGGCTACCCCTGGTGGCTCATCACCCTCGCAATCTTTCTCCTCGACGTGGCCGTCTCCCTCTTCGTCGTCTGGAACTTCGATCTGGCGCTGAAGATCCCCCTCGTCGGCCGACTGCTCGAGAGCGGGATGACGATTGCCCGGAACTACACCGAGCGCCAGCCCTGGCTCCGACGGTTTTCGACAATCGGGCTCGCCCTCTTCATATTCTTCCCACTCCAGGGGACCGGGGCGATGAACGGATCGATTCTCGGCCGGCTGCTGGGGCTGGAGAAGAGCCGGGTCTTTGCCTGCGTTTGCGCCGGGTCGCTCGCCTCCACCCTCATCATCGCCCTCGGGGCCGACGTGCTCCTGGACGTCTACCGGCAGGACCCGGTTCTCGGGATCGGCCTCCTGGCTGCGATCGTCATCGCCGTTCTGGCCGCCGTCGTGGGATGGCGGATGCATAAGGGGCGGCTCCGGGAACGGACGCCCCGGTGACGACACAAAGCAATTTCGCAGGCCTTAAATTTCCCGCCTTCTTCTTTTTATCAAGGAATTTTGATGAGTTCTCAATTGTATCCGTGGCTCGCCGCTGCTCTGGTGATCCTGGTCGCCGCCGGCGCAGGTTGCGTGGCATCGGACCGGTCAGCGACCACCCCCGTAACTGACGGAGATGCTGCGGCGCTCCTCATCCGCCTGCAATCCGATATCACTGTAGCGCTCGAGGCGCTGGACGACCGCCTGGCGTACGCCGCGTTCGAACTCGGGAAGACCGATCTCTCCGACGCCGCCGCCCGCGGCATCCTCGCGAACCTCTCCGCCACCGACCCGTCGATCGTCGACTGCACGGTCAGTGACGAAGACGGCACGATCCTCGCCGCCGAACCGGCAGCTTATCACGATGTCGAGGGTGCCGCCGTTGGTGGCCAGGCCCACGTCCGGCACACCCTCGCGACGAAGCGGCCGAGCATGAGCACGGTGATCACGGTCGCGGAAGACCTTCCGGCGACGGTCATCGCGGTACCCGTCTTCACGAACGAGAGCCGGTTCACCGGGTTTGCCTCCATCGTCTTCCGGCCGGAGGTCATGATCGCCGGCATCGCAGGTCCGGCGGCGAACGCCTCCTCTTACCAGGTGATGGTCGTCCAGCCGGACGGCCGGGTGATCTACGACACCGACCCAACCCAGATCGGGAAGATGACGTTTGAGGATCCGCTCTACGCGGACTACCCGGGCCTGCTCGACGTGGCCCGGCGGGTCGCCGAGGGGCGCTACGGCACAGCGACCTACGAGTTTGTTGCCGACGGGCAGACGGTGCAGAAAGAGATCACCTGGACGACAGCCGGGCTCCACGGGACAGAGTGGAGGGTGGCGGTGATCCGGGCGGTTGAGTAGAAGATATAGGCATCTCATGCCCTCACTTTTCTGACAGCCCCTAACCCCTATGGGTTCGGCCGTTACCGGGGGAAACAAAGGCGGTGAATCTTATCGGGTCTTCTGATGAGCTGCGACGGCCCGCACCCCGTCACCCGACCTTCAGCACCACCAGAGTGATATCATCGAACTGCGGCTGGCTGCCGGCGTGGGCGGTGACGTCCTCCACGATCGCGTCGATGACCTCCCGCGCCCCGCGGTCCAGCAGTCCCGAGATGAGTGCTGTAAGCCGCTCCATGCCGTACTCCTCGTCATGCTCGTTCGTGGCCTCGGTCACTCCGTCGGTGTAGAAGACCACCGTATCGCCGGGGTTCAACCGGAGTTCCACGAGTTCCAGCTCGATGTCATCAAAGATCCCGAGTGCGATCCCCTTGCCCTTGAGGAGTTCCGCCGCGCTCGATCCCTCCCTGAAGAGGAGAGGAGGGTTGTGCCCCGCGTTCACGTAAGAGAAGGTTCCTTTTCGGGTATCCAGGATGCCGTAGAAGAGCGTGACGAACATGCAGGTCTTTGAATCCATGCAGATGTAGCGGTTCGCCTCAAGGATCGACCCGGCGGGGTCCAGGCTCTGCGAGGCGCTCGCCCGGACGAGGGTGCGGGCGAGCGCCATGAACAGGGCGGCCGGAACGCCTTTTCCCGAGACGTCGGCGATCTCAACGCCCCAGCAGCCTTCCCCGACCGGGATGTAGTCGAAGAAGTCCCCACCCACCTCCCGGGCGGGGAGGTTGAAGCCCGCGAGGTCGAACCCGGGGAGCACCGGCGCCGACTCGGGCAGGATGCTCTGCTGAATCTCCTTTGCGATCTCGAGTTCCTTCGCGATCCGCTCTTTCTCTGCGGTCGTCCGCCGGAGGTTCTCGATATGATCCCGAAGCTCCGTTGCCATCCGGTTGAAGGAGCGGGCGAGGTCCTCGAACTCGTCCCCGGTCTCCACGTTCACCTTGAACCCGAGATCTCCCCGGCCTATGGCCTCCGAGCCCTTCTGCAACTCCGCAATGGGATGGGTGATGTGACGGGTGACGGCGAGGGTCAGGAGGGCGACGACGAGGAGCAGTGCCAGGAACGCCCCGGTAAAGACGGTCTTCATCTCATCCTGCTGGGCACTGATGTGCGTCCCAGTGTCTTCCGATGCCTGGAGGATACTCTCCCGGGTTGTCCTGATCGGCGCGAGCACCTCGTCGACGGGCATCACCACCCCGACGCTCCAGTTCACGCTCCGGATGGGGGCATACGCGACGAACCGCTCCCCGTCCTCGAACCCGACCCTGGCAATCCCGGTCTCCCCCGCGGTCATCTTTCCGGCGACCGAGACGAGGTCCGGGTTCTCGCTCGCGAGCAGGTTCTCGGCGACGAACGACTCGTCCCACCGCATATCCCCCGAGGTGAGGCCGGGCCGGCTGACGACGTTCCCGTGCTGGTCGATCAGCATGGCGTAGCCCCGGTCGCCCACCTGGGTGCCAATGATCTGCTGGTTGATCGTCTCGATGGTGACGTCCGCACCGACCACCCAGAGCCAGCCTCTTTCGGGGTCGTGAACCGGCCGCGAACAGGTTACCATCAGGCCGTTCCCGAGGAGGTCGACGTACGGCTCGGACCAGACTGTTTCTCCCGTCCCGGCCGCCTGCGAAAACCAGCTCCTGAGCCGGGGATCGAAACCGGTGTCGAGGCCGGTCGTCCAGGGGTAGATCGCCGCCATCCCGGAAGCGGTCCCGACATAGATGCTCGCCAGGTGCCGGTTCGTCGCACAGACAGGGATGAAGATGTCGTTCATCATACCTGCAGCGTTCCGCTCCTCTTCAAGAAGACTGCCGTCGACTCCAGGTGCGAGGAAGAGGACAGATGTTGCACGCCGGTCGTCCGGCTCCTCGTCCTGTAGGTAGAAGTGCCGCGGCCGGACCATGGACGGGCTCTCCATGACGGTTGTAGCGTAGCGTGCCATGACCTCGAGATCCCCGCTCACCTCTTCGAAGGCCGTGTTGCTGATGTAGGCCTGATCCTGCGCAAGCCGCAGAAGCGACTCCTCGGCGTTGCGCTCAAGCGCGGCGGTGCTGTCATTCATCGCGCGGTTCCCGAGATCGGCGCTCCGCTCAAGCGCGTACCGGCTGACGTCATCCACCTGCACGAAGGCAAGGTAACCGGCAAAGAGAAGGGCTGCCGTCGAGAGAGTCAGGAATACCAGAAGGATCTTGGTTCGAACCGAGAATCTCATCCGGCGGCGCTCCTGCTCACTCTCGCTCATCAGTATGATTATTTGCAGGATGGGGATAATATGCGTTCTGGATTGAGTGCATTCTCTCCGTGACTTCTGCTGCAACATATCCGCCCCGCCTTCTCGCTGCAAAAGAAAAGGCGTGCGGGATTACGCGCATGTATTCGATCAGGAGCGGCGGTAAAGCAGAAGCGCAGCGCCCTGTACTACTGCTGAGAGAGCGGCCGCCGTGCAGAGTCCTGGAGTTGCCTCTGGGTGACCGGGGTGCTTTGAAAGTGTTGTTCGGGAATGGCGGCAGCACAGCCGCCGCCTCAGGTATGAGCGTGGTGACCGCAGGGGTCGCGATATTCCCGGGGGTAGCGGTTGTTGCAGGAACAAACAACTACCCCGCCCGGAGGATGGGGTAGTTGACCCGGACCTATAACTAACCCCTTCACGCTCCTGTTCCTCCCCCCTGCACACCGTCCATTTTCCGGAGCAGGAAGGAGAACGCTGCTCCCTCATCCGAATGGCCCGGAACCCGATCCTCGACCCAGATCCGGCCACCGTAGCGGTCGATGAGGATCTGCACGAGATATAGCCCGAGCCCCTCGCCCACGCCCCGCTGCTTCTTCTCGTAGCGGTGGAATATCTCCTCTTTCTGGTCGTCCGGGACGCCCCGGCCTGTATCTGCGACCGTCACCCGGACGAATACCCCCTCCTCTTCTGTCCGGACGGTTACGGCGACGCCGGGGCCGCCGTGTTTCGCCGCGTTACCGATCAGGTTCGTGAAGACCTCGCTGAGGAGGGTGTCGGCAAGGACTTGCCGCGGTGAGCCCTCGTAATAGACAGGGAGACCCGGGAAATGGTCGATCTCCGTCCTGATGACCGCATCAAGATCCGTCGGCCGGAGATCGGGCGGCCCGGCGTGAATCCGCCGGATCTTCGAGACGGTGCCGAGGATCTCGATGCTCTTTGCTATGCTGCGTTTCAGGTTCGCCGCATATCCAGCCGCCTCCCCTTCTATGGAGTCGACGAGCAGTTCGGCATAGAGGTTCGCGACGTTCTCGGTGTTCCCGATGTCGTGGGTCAGGATATCCAGGTAGAGGTTCGCCTCCCGATGGGCGGACTCGAGATCCCGGTGAACCCGGGCGAGCTCCTCCTCGGCCATCTTCCGCCCGGTGATGTCGCGGATGATGCCGCCCCGGTAGAGCGGCAGGCCCCCGGAATCACAGATTACCGTAAAGTGATCTTCGAGCCAGCGGTACTCGCCGGTTTTCGCCCTGAACCGGTATACGAGAAGCCCCCTGCCTGAGGCGGCAGCGGCGTTCAGTTCTGCTTCAACCGGCGGACGGTCGTCGGGATGGATACGATCCATGACCTCTTCAATGTTCATCACAGCCATCTCCTCCGGGGTAAAGCCGAGGATCTCCTCGATGACCGGGCTCATGTAGTCATAACGATCCGCCTGCAGGTTGCGCCGGTAGGCCGCATCGAGCGAGTTTTCGAGGACCGCCCGAAACCGCTCCTCGCTCTCCCGGAGAGCCTCCTCTGCCTGTTTGCGCTCAGAGTCGTCGTAGACGTAGCCCTGGGTCTCGAGCAGTTCGCCGTCTGCGCCGAACCGTCCGACCACGTTCTCTACGACGTGGATGCGGGTCCCGTCCCGGCGCTTCCGGGTCCGGCCCTCGTTCTCGATCTTTCCATCCCTCTTCAGGCGCGTAAGAAGCGTGTCCCGATCATAAGGATCTTCATAGAGATCCAGGATATTGGTGTCCAGTGCGTCTCCTATGGAACCAAACCCGAACATCCTGACGAACGCCGGGTTGCAAGCGAGTATCCGGCCATCCGCGGCGGTGAGGAAGTCCCCGGTGAGATCGTCCTCGAAGAGGCGCCGGTAACGTTCTTCACTCTCCTGCAGGGCATTCTTTACTGACTGCAGCGCGGCGTTTTCGCGCCGGAGCGCCTTGTTCTCAGCCAGGAGTCCTCCTATGCGTTCATCGACCGGCCGCTCTTCCGCTGCGAGGCTCTGCTGTCTCCCCGCTCCCGATCCGGTGCGGGGCGAACCCTCTGATTCTCCAGAATGTGCCGCCATCCGAACTCCCGGGGCTGGTTCGCTGTGAGTTATAGACCAGGATCTGCCTGAAATGTAATAATGCTACCTCCCGGCAGGCGGGGGTACGGGTTGAACCCGGCCGCACCAGGAAGAGGCGCCCGGCTCCATAGGCATGGGGGCGCGTCTCTGCGGGTCCGCACGAACCGCATCACAACGAGTATCTTATGGTCGTACCGCCAATGTGATATATACTACAGCCCAGAGGATTCTCAACCGCACCATGCCGTCGAGGAGAGTTATGAGGTTTGAGGAGATCAACGGCAACGTCTTCTACAACGGCGACTGCATCACGGGGGCAAGGGCGTACATCCCCGATGGTTCAGTCGATCTGATCATCACCGATCCCCCCTACGGTATCAACGGCGACCGGTTGCACCGCCACTACAACCGGGACGAAAGGTTCGTTGTCGGGGGTTACGTCGAGGTTCCCGCATCGGATTACGGAGAGTTCAGCCAGAGGTGGATCCGGGAGGCCGAACGGATAGTACGGCCGGGCGGGTCGATCTACATCATCTCGGGGTACACGAATCTCTACCATATACTCCACGCGTTGCGTAAGACACGTCTTCGCGAGGTAAACCATATCATCTGGCGCTACAACTTCGGCGTCTACACGAGCAGAAAGTACGTCTCCTCCCATTACCACATCCTCTTCTACGAAAAACCGGGCGGTGAGAGGACGTTCAACCTGGAGTCGCGCTACGGGGCCGGGGAGAAGGGGCCTGACAACGGCTCGCTGAACTACCGGGACCGTGAAGACGTCTGGTGTATCAACCGCGAGTACAAACCCGGGCAGGCAAAGAACAAGAACGAACTGCCCACAGAGTTGCTCGTAAAGATGATCCAGTACAGCAGCAACGAGGGCGACCTCGTCTGCGACATGTTCCTCGGCGGGTTTTCAACCGCCAGGGTCGCCATCGGCCTCAACCGCCGGATGACCGGGTTTGAGGTCTCAAGGGAGGTATTCGACCTGAAGACAGAAGAACTGCGGGATATCCAGGAGGGATACCTGCTCCCGACGCTGCGAACCCCGGGAACCGGGGAGCCGGTGAACCGGAGCAAACCCTGGACGGATTCCGATCGCACAACCCTGGTCGCCCGCTTTACCGGGCTCATTGCGTCCGGCGAGACCAAGAAGGATGCCATTGCGACGCTGGGAAGGGAACTCGGCCGGGGCAGGTGGGCTATCGAGAAGATGCTGAAGCAGCAGGGCATTCGAACCGGCGGCCGGCGGGGCGACGAGACCTGAGCCCGGGCCGTGTGAAACGAACAACGCTAATGCCCTTCAGAACATACCTCTCCGGTAACATTCACACCAGATAGAGACCTATGGCAACACCCACCGCACGACCGTTCCTTAAGTGGGCAGGCGGAAAAGCCCAGCTGCTCGATGCGTTCACCATAAGAGTCCCCCGAGAACTCACCGAGGGGACCCTTCCAGTCTTTGTCGAACCGTTCATGGGCGGCGGGGCGGTCTATTTTCATTTCAACAGCATCTTTGGGTTCAGGGAGTGCCACCTCTTCGACATCAACGAGGAACTTGTCCTCGCCTACAGTGTTGTCAAAAGCGACGTCTTCGACCTCATCAGGTATCTGCGCGAGGTTGAGAACGAGTTCCTCTCAAAAGACGAGCCCGGGCGCAGGGACTACTACTACGCCATGCGGGATGCGTTCAACCGCGAACGGGAGGAGATTGATTTCGGCCGTTATGGCGAGGAATGGGTCGAGCGGGCGGGACGGTTCATCTTCCTCAACAGGACGTGCTTCAACGGCCTCTACCGGGTTAACTCCCGGGGCGGGTTCAACGTTCCCTTCGGCAGCTACAAAAACCCGCGGATCCTGCACGAGGAGGTACTCCGGGCCGATTCCATTGCGCTCCGAAATACGACCATCCACCTCGGCGATTTCACGCAGGCAGAACCCTGTATATCCCAGGAGTCCTTCGTCTACTTCGACCCGCCCTACCGGCCCCTGAACCGGACGTCGTCGTTCACACAGTACTCGAAGAACAGGTTCTCCGATGAAGAACAGAGGCGTCTTGCGGCATTTTACGCACGATGCGACGCAAAAGGCGCAAGACTCATGCTGAGCAACTCCGACCCGAAGAACATAGACCCAGAGGACGGGTTCTTCGACGACCTCTACAGCGGGTACCGCATCGACCGGGTCCCGGCGAGGAGGGCGATCAACTGCGACGGGACGAAACGGGGAGATGTACGCGAGATCATCGTCACGAACTACCGCCCGGCATGATACCGGGAAACCGTCCCAAAACTATAAGCCCTCCCGGAGATATGCAAAGTCCATGGAATTCCGGGAGATCGATGACGACCTCTGGGAGATTGTCTGTAGACACCTCCCGCCCCAGAAGCCCCATATAGGGAGGCCCCGGCGGGATCCCCGGCACCTCTTCAACGGGGTTCTCTACGTGCTCACCACCGGGTGCGCCTGGAGCGATGTGCCGGCGAAGTACGGGACGAAATCGACGGTGCACCGCTATCACCTCGAGCTCTGCGAGCGGGGAGCATACCAGGCGATCTTCCTCGACCTCCTTCGGTCGGGCTACGAGTTCCGGAAGAAGGAGAGCGCCGCGGTGGATCTCACGGCTCCCGCGCCGCTCTCCTAAAACTCCCCCGCAACCACTACAAAGAGGGCGCCCCGGGGCACCGGGGGCTGTGCCGCCGTCCCGACGGCGATCCTTTCAGCCGGGTAGCCGAGATCCTCGCAGACGGCAAGCCGGGCTCCCGGCGGGAGGGCGGCCGCGAGCGCCCCGACGTTGAAGGCCGGGTCGGTGATGAGGAAGACAACCTTCCCACGCACGACCTCCTCCCGGGCATCGGCTATTGCCCGGTCATGATCCTTCCCGTGAGCGGAGACGACCGTAGCCTTCGCGAGCGTGATCTTCAGGCGGGCGAACGCAACCTGGAGGGAGGATATCCCGGGGACGACGTCGCCCGGGAGGTAGCCGAGCCCTGCAAGCATCGGATCGCCTGTCGAAAGGACGACCGCATGGTGCGGAAGGGAACGGAGGCTCCGGTAATCCGTGATCTCGTGCACCTCAGAGCCCGGCGGGATGGCGTCGCGAGCAAGCGCGATCGCCCGTGCAGAGCCGTAGATGAGCGAGGCGCCTGCAATGATCCTCGCTGCCTCCACGGTCAGCATTCCCGGGCCACAGCCCACGCCGACAATCTTCATGGCGACTCCCCGATGATCCGGCCGGAACGGTCGACGATCACGACCCGGACGCGGGGATAGCGGGCCCGGAACGCGCGAAACTCCCGGCGGACCGTCTCCCCCCAGAGCGGGGTCGCCGAGAGTTCCTCCACCGTCGCGCACCCCGTCCCTTCGAGGACGCCGGGGTTCATGAACTTCAAGATCAGGCCGGGGAGTCCGCAGATGACCGCGTCGCCGTCGGCCGCACGGAGCGCCTCCTCGAGTTTGCTCCCGACCAGGATCGCCTCGTACTCCGGGAGGAGGAGCCGCGAGTAGCGCAGGCCGAGCCTGCCGGTTGTCAGCACGACCCTTCCGTGAGCCCGGGCGATACGGTCGAGCACCCCCTCCGTCATATGGTCGTCCCAGGGCTCCACGAACCCGGTCGTCCCGAGGACCGATATCCCGCCGTGCACCCCGACCCGGGGATTCAGCGTCTTCTGCGCCACCTCCGCTCCCCGGGGGATTGTGAGGATGACCGTTACGCCAGCAAGATCCACCTCCTTCACTGCCTCATTGATCGAGTGCCGGATACAGGCGAGCGCCGGAGCGCTGATCGCCGGTGTCCCCATCCGGTGGCGAGGGGTATCGCGGGAGAAACTCCCGATGCCCTCGCCGGGGACGAACTGGACTCCGCCTGAGAGGGAGGGAGCCGCCATCGCGACGAACTCAAGCCCGCCCGTCACGTCCGAGGGGTAGTCCCCGGCGTCCTTCCAGCACGACGCCCGCCCCCGGTAGCCGTCCACCGGGAGCCGAACCGCGATGCCGCAGGGAAGGGTGACGTCCACCTCCTCTACGGTATCGAGGTAGAGGGAGAGAACCGCCGCCTTGCAGGCCGCAGCCGCCGTCGTCCCGGTCGAAAACCCCCGGCGGAGAACAGATCCGGACGCCGTCAGGACCGCAAGGCCTCGACGGACGTCTTCGAGATGGTCCGGGGAGCGGCAGGCCGCCACCCATGCCCCGGGGTACTCGAAGTCAGTAACCGGGTCCCGCATGACCTCCACGCTCGGCATGAATTGTGATAATCTCGTTCATAGCCGCCACCGCAACCGGTGTTCCTCCCCGGGTGCCGGCGTTCGATACCGACGGCACGTCGATGGTGCGCAGTTCCTCCTTCGACTCCGCGGCGTTCACGAACCCCACCGGGGTCCCGACGACCAGCATCGGGCGGACACCTTCCCGGATCATCTCGCAGACGACGAGGAGCGCCGAAGGGGCGTTCCCGATGACCACGACCGCGCCATCCAGACGGTCGCGCAGGGCAAGGAACCCTGCAGACGTCCGGGTAATCCCGCGCTCGCCGGCGATCTCCGCTCCGTAATCGAGGGCACAGAGAATCTCGCTTGCGTGCCCCCGTTTCAGGATGCCCGCCTGCACCATCCGGATATCGACGATGATCGGCGCCCGGCGGGCAAGCGCGGCAACCCCGGCCTCGACCGGGTTACCGGAAAACCGCATGAGATCGGCCATCACAAAATCGCCGACCGCGATCGAGCACCGCTGCCGGATCCGGTCTTCGAGGGTGGCGTTTCCCACACGGTCCCGGGCCAGGTTCCGGCTCGTGCTCGCGATCGCGTAGGCCTCCGGCGTGACCGCCGCGAGATCAGTATATGTATTTCCGGTGATATCCCCGGGGCGTGATGATTCCTCTCGCACCATGCTCATCCCTCCAGATCCTGGTCTCCTCTCCGCCGACAAAGACGATCGAGTGCATGTCAACAAAGGCAAAGTGGTCTATAAACTCCCCGAGCGTCGTGATCAACCGCTCCTCTCCCTCCCGGTAGGCGTTTCTGACCACCCCGACCGGCGTCGTGTCCGGGAGGTGGCGGCGGGCGATAGCGACCGCCGCATCAAGGTTGTGCGGCCTCCCCCTTGAACGGGGGTTATAGAGGACGACCGGCACCCGCATCCGGAACGCGAGGTCGAGCCTCCGCTCGATCTCCTCCCAGGGCGTCAGGAGGTCCGAGAGGCTCATCGTGACGTAGTCGCCCGAGAGCGGCGAGCCGAGGAGCGCCCCCGCCGAGACCGCGGCCGTGATGCCGGGGATGACCTCGACCTCGACCTTCGTGCCCGACCGTTCGGCCACCTCGAGGACGATGCTCGCCATCCCGTAGACACCGGCATCCCCGCCGCTCACCATCGCGACGACACAGTCCTCCGCGAGGGCAAGCGCCTTTCCTGCCCGGTCGACCTCCCGGCCCATGCTGCTCCTGACAACCTCTTTTCCGGCGAGCATCGGCTCGACCAGGTCAAGGTAGAACCCGTTGCCGATGACACAGTCGGCCTCACCGAGAGCTTTCAATGCCCGGGGCGTCATCTGCAGCAGGTCGCCGGGGCCGGTCCCGACGATATACAGTCTTCCTCTCCTATCGTGCGATTGCAACGGTAACACTCCCATACGTCTGCTTGGCAAGAACCAGAACTTTGCGTTTCGAGGCTGCGAGAGCCGAGGGTTCCGCGACCCCGGCAAGCCCGATCAGGGAGGCCCGCGAGGGGGAGGGGGCCGCCTCTGCGTTCAATGTTTCGTCGTCAAAGAAGACAAGGTTGCCGCCGAGGTCAGTAACAGCCCGGAGGAGTCCTTCCTCACCGCGCTTCTTTGCGGTCGTCGCGTAGACGAGAATCTCCGCAGGGCCGATCCCGGCTCGCGCGAGCGCCTGCCGGATGGCGCCGACCACGTCGGCGGCAGCAACGCCCTTCCGGCATCCGACACCGACGGCGTACTCACCCTTCCGAACGAGGAGGGAGACCCCCGGACCCGCGACGACGATCCCGGGTCCGGTGACGGCGTAGAGCGGTACGTCGGCGTCGAGCACCGCGGCGTTCACCGCCCGGGTGGAGTCGCGGTTCACGATATCGCACCCCGATCGGGCGGCGATCCTTTCGACCGACTCCCGGCCGCGGGTCTCGGTCGCGGTCGTGATCACCGGCTCGATACCGAGGCGGGCGAGTTCCCGGGCAAGGTCGTTTGCGCCGTGGTGGCCGCCGACGACCGGGACGGCGTAACGGAGGTCCGGGCCGACCACCACCACCGCCGGGTCCCGCCACTTGTCGGCGAGGAGGGGCGCGATACCGCGAACGGCGATCCCTGCCGACATCAGGGCGACGATCCGGCGGTAACGGCAAAATGCCTCCCGGAAGGCATCGGGGCCGTAGGGGATAGTGTCGGCGCCGAGCATATCCGCAATCCGGCGAGCGTCGGGGAGGAACCGCTCGAGCGCTACCACAACCGTCCCGGTCATGAGTAGAGAACCGACCTCCCGAACCCGGACGTTGCCGGATCCGCCACCTTCCCGATGATGATCAGCGCCGTCCGCTCGATCCCGGCCGCCCGGGCCTTTGCCGCGATATCAGCGACCGTCCCGAAGACGACCTTCTGGTCGGGCCACGAGGCGTGGTAGACAACCGCCGCCGGGGTTTCGGGTGGGCACTCCGCCCGGGCAAGGACCTCCTCCATCCGCTCGGTCCCGAGGAAGACCACCATCGTCTGCCCGAGCCGGGAGAACTCGGGGATCAGATCGGCCTCAAGCGTCGCCCCCGCCGGGCGGGTGACGACCAGGCTCTCGGAGACGTCGCGGAGAGTGAACTGGGTCTTTAAGGCCGCAGCGGCTGCAAAGAGCGACGAGACTCCCGGGACGATCTCGGCCTCGATCCCGCGTCGCTCAAGTTCCGCCATCTGCTCGACGATCGCACCGTAGAGCGCCGGATCGCCGGAGTGGAGCCGGACGACGAGCCTCCCCGCCCGAACATGCTCGTCAACGGCATCAACGATCTCGGGGAGCGTCATCCCCCAGCTGTCGAGTTTCACGCCTGCGCCGGACTCCGCAACAAGCGCCGGGTTCACGAGCGAGCCCGCGTAGATGAGGACATCCGCCCGCCGGAGAAGATCCATCCCCCTGACGGTGATGAGATCGGGTGCCCCCGGCCCCGCGCCCACGATGTAGAACTTACGCATGGGACCGCCTCGCAAAAAGGATCGAGAAGTAGTCGCTCTCCTCGGGGAGGTCATCCCCCCGGTAGACCCGCTGCTCCGGCATGAACATCCGCTCGACGAGGACGAACTCCGAGTAGCCCTCCTCCGAGAGGGAGGCCGCGAGCGCCGCCGGCCGCCGGACCTTCATGAAGATCCGGGACTCCGGCCCGTTCCCGTCCGAGACAAAGAACCCGCCGGCCACCGGGACGTTTGCGACCGAGGCGAACGCGGTGATGGAACTGATTCCGGGCTCGGTTGCAAACGTTATCTCGGGATACCGCGTAGCAATCACCTCGCAGAGCCGTGAGAAGGTCGAGTAGAAGTTCGGGTCGCCGATGATCCCGAAGACCGCAAGACCGCTCCTGGCGTGTGGTGCAATCCGGTCGGCGTTCTCTTCCAGGCGCGTTCGGATGTAATCCTCGTCGTTCGTCATCGGGAAATTGAGGACAACGGCATCGGGGCGGTGGGGCCGCACCAGGTCGTAGGCGATATTTCCCGGGACGAAGACCGCCGATGCTTCACGGAGGAGCCGGACAGCCCGCAGGGTCAGGAGTTCCGGGTCGCCGGGCCCGAGCCCCACCCCTACGAGCATCCGGCACCCCCGACGATGATGTAGACGGGGTTGATGGGTTTAAACATCACCCCGCCGGCGATCCCGGCAGACCGGGAGACCTGCAGGTGGACAGCTTCCACGAAGATCCCGAGGCGCTGCATGCTCTCTATCGCCGATTGCAGCGTCCCGACCATCACCGCGTTCACGACAATCCTCCCCTTCACAGTATCGGCAAGGAGGTCAAGGACCTCTGGCAGGCGGCGGGAACCCCCGACGAAGGCGGCGTCGAGCGGGGCCAGCCCCGGGAGGATCTCCACCGCGTCGCCCTCAAAGAACTCGATGTTGCCTCTCCCGGCGCGAGCCGCCTCGGCCCGGGCATACGCGATCGCTTCCGGCCGCCGGTCGATCGCATAGACCCGCTCCGCCGTCTCCGATGTGGCGACAGCGATCTTTCCCGTCCCGCACCCGACATCGGCCACCCGGTCGCCCGGACGGATGCCGAGTTTCGCGAGCGAAACGGCCATGACTTCGTCCTGCGTGGGTCCACCCTTCAGTCCCATAGCAACCCCATTACCCAGATTTATTTGAGCTAACTCCTATTAAATGGAGCAGGGGCATCTCGGCGACCTGGTGCGGGCGGCACGGGATGACAGCCGCCACTCCCCCGCCCGGGCGATGCTGTTGGTGCAGCAACTGAATCGAGGAGCATAAAGGTTTTTGCGAGACAAACGACATTATGAGTACAATGCTCAGGATAAACCGAGACAAGTGTGGATACTGCGGCACCTGCGTCGCAGTCTGTCCCGAGGATGCGCTCGAGCTGATCGACGCCTACCTCAGCCTTGAGCGGGAGTGCATTGCCTGCGGGATCTGCGCGCGGGCGTGCCCGCTCGGAGCACTGGAGGTCGTCCATGAAGAGTAATTACGACATTCTCGTCATCGGCGGCGGCCCCGCCGGCGCTCTTGCGGCGAAGACAGCAGCAGAAGCCGGGAACTCGGTCTGCCTCATCGAGAAGCGTCCCGCCATCGGCACGCCGGTTCGGTGCGCGGAGGGGATCGGCAAAGAACTCCTGAAAGAATACATCAAGCCCGATCCTCGCTGGATATCCGCCGATATTGAGCGTGCCCGGATCATCTCACCAAACGGCACCGCCATCAAACTCGATCAGGACAGAGCCGGAAACGAAGTCGGTTACGTCCTCGATAGGAAGATCTTTGACCGGGAGCTCGTCTGGCAGGCGGCAGAGGCCGGAGCGGACGTGATCGTCAAGACCCGGGCGACCGCACCGATCATGGAGAACGGGGCGGTCCGGGGCGCCAAAGTGCTCTCGGCCGGGATGCCGGCCGATATCCGGGCCGAGGTGGTCATCGCCGCCGACGGCACGGAGGCGCAGTTCGCCCGCCGGGCCGGACTCGATACCGTCGTTCCCCTCCGGGAGATGATGAGCTGCGCCCAGTACCTGATGACCGACATAGATATCGACGCAGGCTCCACCGACTTTTACCTGGGCAACGAGATCGCGCCCGAAGGGTACCTCTGGGTCTTCCCGAAAGGCGACCGGACGGCAAACGTCGGGATCGGCATCACGGGCAGGAAGAGCCGCGACGGGTCCCGGGCAAAGGACTACCTGGACCGATTCGTCGCGAAGAACTTCCCGAACGGCAAGACGATCGAGGCGATCGCGGGCGGCGTCCCGGTCTGCCGGCCGCTCGCCTGCACGGTCGCCGACGGGCTTATGGTCGCAGGCGACGCGGCAAGGGTCGTCGATCCCATCACCGGTGGCGGGATCGGCAACGCCATGTTCACCGGGCGGCTCGCCGCTCAGGTAGCCTCAACGTGCATCGAGACGGGCAACTGCTCAAAAGAAGCGCTAATGCCCTATGACATGGGGTGGCGCGCATCGAAGATGGGCGCGGGCATCGAGCGGAACTACAAGGTCAAGGAGTACTTCGTCACCCTCGACGATGCGAAACTCAACACCCTCGCGGAATCGATCGCCAGTATCAGCCTCAAAGAGTTCTCGGTCCTGGCCCTCATCAAGGAACTGATCAAGCGGAACCCAAAGATGCTCCTCGAATTGAAAGCGCTCAAAAATACGCTATCCTGAGCGTATCAACTGTTTGTTGAGGGTCTTTAAGGTCTCCGCCTCCGCCTCTTTTTTCGTGAACACCGTAATGACATCCCCGGGCCGGATACGGACGGTGCCGCTCGGTATGATGAGGTCGCCCCCGGCACGCCTGATGGCGATAAAGACGAAATCTCGGACTTCAAGGTCGCGGATCTCGTGGTCGACAATGGGCGCGCCTTCTTCGGCGACGACCTCGAAGATGGTGCCGCCGGGAATCGAGGCAACCTGCTGGAGGTTCGGGCTCTTCGCCCAGTAGTAGAGCCGGGTCGCCACCAGCTCGTCGGGATTCTCACTGATCCTCACCCCAACCTCGTTGAAGAGGTCGGAGTGCTCCTTCTGGTTCACAATCGAGACGACGTTTCTCACATTGTAGCGTTTCGCGAGCCAGCAGGTCATCAGGTTTACGGCATCGTCGCTCGTGGTAGCCACCAGGGCATCGGCCCGGTCAATCCCCGCGTCCTCGAGCACCGATTTGTTGGTCGCGTTCCCGGTGATGGCAAGAACATCGTAGTGCTCCAGGATATCGCTCGCACGTTCTTCGTCCTGGTCGATTACCACCACGGAATCGCCCGCGTTCACGGCGATCGCAGTCAGGTTCCGGCCGATTCCGCCCAG
The DNA here is from genome assembly GCA_035363235.1 of Methanoculleus sp. Lineage (GTDB taxonomy): Archaea > Halobacteriota > Methanomicrobia > Methanomicrobiales > Methanoculleaceae > Methanoculleus. The sequence continues at coordinate 4,895 of DAOSER010000013.1, read as the reverse complement.
GCCGACGATGATCGTGTACATCCATCTGGATTCAATCGTCTGCATTGAAATACCTTGCGAATAAACCAGAGGATGTGATCTGCGGGGTCGATGAAGCGGGGAAGGGTTCGGTAATCGGTCCGATGGTAGTCGCCGCCGTCGGATGCCGGGCGACCGAGGACCTTGCGGCCCTCCCCATTCGTGACTCGAAGGCCCTCCGGCCGAAACAGCGCGAGATACTCTACGAGCTCCTCTTCCGCGATTTCTCGATCGCCATCGTCACTATCGATGCTACCGGGATCGACGAGGCCCGGAGCAGGATAACCATGAACGAGTGCGTGGCCGAGCTCCACGCCGAGGCGCTCATGGGGCTTCGGCCGGAGTGTGCCTACGTGGACGCCTGCGACGTGAATGCGGAACGCTACGGCCGGACGGTCGCCTCCCATCTCGACTACCCCTGTGAGATCGTCGCCGAGCACCGGGCGGATGCCCGGCACAAGATTGTCGGCGCGGCGAGCGTCGTCGCGAAGGTCACCCGCGACCGGGCGATCCGGGAACTGGAGCAGCAGTACGGGAAGATCGGGAGCGGCTATCCCTCCGACCCGACGACCATCGAGTTCCTCCGAAATTACATCCATGACTACGGGAACCCGCCGCCCTGTGCCCGCCGGACCTGGAAGACGGTGGCGAACCTCTACCAGAAGACGATGGGGGACTTTTCATAGCCCGGAAGATTTTAAGCCTCCTGCGCGCTAACCGTGAGTGATGAACTGGCTCCAGATCCTCCTCCTTCTCGTCGCGGCATACCTTCTGATTGCCTACTATATCCGCGACCGGGGGCTGTTTCGCGATCACGTCATGTTCTTCGGCCCCATCCTCGCCATCAAGACCGAGCGGGTCGGTTTCTTCGACTGGTTCCGGAAGTTCAAGACGCTGCTTCGGACCTACGCGACGCTCGGGGTCGTCATGGTCGTCGTGGTCTCGGTCTTCATGACCATCGCCCTGCTCGTCGCCGTCCCCCAGTATCTGGTGCATACCCCGGATCCGACCGGGATCCATGACCCCCGGAACATCCTCGCGATACCCGGGGTCAACCAGGCGATACCGATTACGACGGCCGTTTTCATCGGTCTTTTGCTCACGATCGTCATCCACGAGTTCGGCCACGCCATCCTCGCCCGGGTCGAGGATATGCGGGTGCGGAGCATGGGCCTTCTCATCGCCGTCATCCCGATAGGGGCGTTCGTCGAACCCGAAGAGGAGGATGTCGACGCGGCGAAAGGGATGCCGAAGATCCGGATGTTCGGTGCCGGGATCACAAACAACATCGTCATCGGCCTCGCCTGCTTTGTGGTGATGTTCCTCCTCATCGGGATGGCGACGCCCCTTGCCACACCGCTCGTCCAGGGGGTCTACAAGGACTACCCGGCGGCCGAGGCGGGCCTTCCCGGCTACTCGGTCATCACGAGCGTGAACGGCATCCCCGTGACGAGCCAGGAGGAGATCTCGGCAATCATGGATGAGACACGGCCGGGGGAGACGGTCACCCTGACGGCCGAACAGGATGGGGTCGAGAGGACCTACACCCTCACCCTCTCCGAATGGCCGGAGGCGCTCGGCGACGACCGGGACGCCGGGTTCATGGGGGTCTACTACTACAACGCTCCGGCCGTGAAGGAGCATATCGGGAACGTCGCGGACCTCGGCCTGCTTGCGCCGCTCTACCTGACGATAGCCCCGATCGACGCCTTCATTCAGGGCAACACCCAGCAGCTTGCGATCCTGCTCGCCGACACCCCCGAGCAGGTCGCCTGGAAAGAGCCGTTCCCCTTCTTCTGGGGCACGGTCCACCTTTTCTTCTGGACCGGGTGGTTCAACCTGCTGGTCGGGATGTTCAACGCCATCCCGATCGTCCCGCTCGACGGCGGCTACATGATGAAGGAAGGGGTGGAGCGGTTCTTCGAGCGTCGTGGCTGGTCCCAATATGCACAGCGAGTCGTCGCTTCAATCAGCGGGTTCGTGACGGTAATGCTGATCCTTCTCATCACGATGCCGATGATCGTCGCGGTGGTGCGGTTCGTGCTGACGATGGGGTGAGATCCGTTTCTTACTTCCTGTCGGGGATTCTCAACCCCTCCACTATCAGGGTTCCAGCCGCGCGCGGTCGGGGCCGGGGTTACGTTATCTCATAGAAGTTGTTCAGATGCGAACATAGCGACCGCAGGAACCGGTACCCCGATAAGACCTCGTCCGGCTCGGAGTAGTTCCGGGGTTTCGCCTTATCCTCTTCCTTCGCAAGCAGGTAACAGACCTCCGAGTAGACCCTCTCCCGGACCAGCCTCAGACAGGTCTGGTGATAGCGTTCGATGTAGGAAGCGCCCTTAAACTCCGGGAATACCTCAAAGTGCGGCTCATTATTCCTTACGCTCATTCGCGATCTCTCACAGTCTTCCAGCAGGAGCATATACCCAAGCCAGGGCGACGGGGACGTTTTGAAGGCTCCCTCCCGGTAGGCCGTCCAGAGATCGTATGCGCTCCCTAAAACCTCCTCGGTCCGGTTATTGATGTTGTTTCCAAACGACGGCCCCTTCTGCGATTTCAGTTCAAGGACAGCAACCAGTTCCTTCTTTTCATCAGGATGGTGTTTGATAACGATAAGGTCCCATTGCTTCTCCGCCCGGAAGTATCCCGGAAGGTCAAGCGATCTCTTCCGTGTGCAGATATCCCCCCTCAGGCACCCCGATATCCACCAGCAGGTTTCGGATCAGCGAGAAGAATCCATTCATATGCTTTCCGCCCGTCGCTTCCGAACGAAAGCCCTGGTCTTTTACACCGCGGTCGTTCTGATCTTTTGCCTGAGACGCCCTCTTATCCCAGAAATACCGCACCGCACAAGAAAAATAGTCATCCCGGGAGATTTTCCGGAGAATCCTCTCACTCACCATGAATCTACCTCAATCAGAACAATCGGGACTGTTTTGCCTGATGAGTAAACCGTTCAACCTCCATGATGAAGTATTTTTCTTCTATCTCGACGCTGATACTGTTCCTGCCCCACCGTGCTGCAGCGAGGGCAGTTGTCCCTGTACCCCCGAAGGGGTCGAGGACGGTATCGCCCACAAACGAGAACATCCGCACAAGCCTCTCTGCCAGTTCCAGGGGGTAGGGTGCAGGGTGCTCTTTTGTCGATGCTCCCTTAAGGTCCCAGATCTGGCGGAACCACGCCTTCTGATTCTCTTCCGATATGACCGAGAGCAACCTTGCCTCGATTGTGGGCTTCCGGTAACCGCCGGGTTTCCTCTGGAAGAGGATATACTCGATATCGTTCTTGACGATCCCATTGGGTTCATAGGGCTTGCCCAGGAACGATCCCGGCGAGCTTGCCTCGAAGCAGGCATTGGCGATCTTATACCAGATGATCGGTGCCAGGTTGTCAAACCCTACCTTCCGGCAGTGCTCCTGAATGCTCGCATGGAGGGGCATGACGACATGGCGCCCGGCCTCCCGCCGGGGGAGGCAGACGTCGCCGACAACGATGACCAGGCGGCCGCCTGGGACGAGAACCCGGTAGACATGTTCCCAGACCCTGTCAAGTTCCTCTAAGAAAGCCTCATAATCCTCAATCTGCCCGAGTTGTTCATCCTTCTCGGGATATTTCTTGAGGGTCCAGTAGGGGGGCGATGTCACGACCAGGTGGACGCTTTCGTCGGGAAGAAATGCAAGTTCGCGGCTGTCTGCGTTTATGAAACGATGGTTTGTCGGCAGGTTGCCGGATATGGCTTCAATCTCTTTCATCAGCGAGAGGTTCTTTGCTATCCTCGGGATGGCCCGCTGCCCACCGGTCCTGGCCGCTTCAAGGACATCGGCCGGTACGTAGTTCTCCAGCGGCTGATCCTGTCCGGTCTTATTGATGAAAAATAACCTCTCGGCAACTACGGGATGCGTTCCCTGCGGATGGAATGGTCTGGAACTCATGCTGCTGTTTTTATGATTGATATCCCTTCTTACATAACTGTACCGGAGAATATTCTTTCATGGGTGATTCATCCCGGACTTAGTGCGTGGGACGGTATCCCGGTGCGGAGATCCTGTTTAACTTACCGCTCCGACGGCGGGCTGCCGGCCATCGTCTCTCCCATAGGAAGCAAGTTCGCAGGTTTGACGGCGTACCCATGTTTATATCTTCGTATCATCATGCTCCTACATTAATTTGCGCCGTGCAGAGGGTGAAAGTGAACTATACAGAAGGAATCCATTTCACGCGAATCACAGAGCAATTTCTCGTTAGATAACGGTCACTTCAAGCTCAAGGAAGTGAACCCTTCGGACCTTCGCATATACCTCCTATCGCAGATGCAGAACCTATTGGAGAACAGCCTATCCTACGACAGGAACGCAAGAAAGTACCTGCAGTTCGCTCACAATACACTTTAAAAAAGAGTCGGAATATTATCCAGCGTTCAGGCATCGACCCACTCAAGTTCCGGAGGGGAGCCGGCTGACCAGAAACTATACCGGATGGTCGGCACCCACCGGCAGGCTTCACCGTCGGCACCCACTGTCCAGAAGGTGTAGTGCGCCGTCGACCGCAGCCGGGAGCGGCCCGCATCCGAAAAAAAGCGAGGACCGGGCTTACAGCTCCCCGTCCTCCCCCTGCCGGATCAGGTCCCGCGACTTCTTCTGTACCTCCACATCGATGTCAGTCTCGATGCTCTTGACCGCCTCCTCTGCTGTCCGGACCACGTCCCGGCCCGGGATCTCCCCGAGGATATCCTCCGGCGGGAGTTCCGTGCCCTCGGGAACCTCTGCGGTCTCGGCGGTGGCGCCGAGGTATTCCGCGGCCTGCTTGACGACGCTCGATAGCTCGAACGGGAAGATGATCTTCGTCGCCTGACCCTCGGCCATCTTCTTCAAGG
>DAOSER010000012.1:11770-24580 GCA_035363235.1 Methanoculleus sp. | reverse complement strand
AGAGGTCGTCGTCGGTGACGTTCGTCGCCGGGTCGTGGAGGCCGTGTTCGAGTTCCACGACCATACCGCGCCGGAACTGCTCGACGTCGAACTCCTCCCAGGTGATGCCGAGTTGATCGCCCATCGCCTTTGCTTCATCTGTGGTTACGTCTCTTCGTGCCATGTGGGTGGCCTCAACGAATGGGATAGCTACCCGGGGTTATGAGCCTGACGGAGCTCTGGTGCGAAGACAAGCCGGAACCTCTTTCCTTCCCTGGAGAGCAGTATACGTACGGATGACCATGACGGAACCGGTCGACCTCTATAAAACGGGCATCCCCGGTGCGGGAGGGGACGCCTCGGTGGGAGAGAAGAAGAACCCGGTGTTTGCGGCGGGGCTTTCCCTCCTCTTCCCGGGGCTCGGTCAGATCTATAACGGAGAGACGGGCAAGGGTATCCTGGTGCTTGTTGGGGTGCTCGCAGGGATTCTCGTGATGCTCATCCCCGGTGTAGCCGTCTGGATCTTCGGGATGTATGATGCCTGGGCAACAGCCCGGCGGATGAATGAGGGTACCATCCCGTTCCGTGAGGTGCGCCTGTTGACGATCGCCCTCTTTATGGTGCTCTGGACGGTCGGGGTGCTTGCGCTTCTCACGTTCGCGGCGCTCGCAGCTTTTGCAGCCTTCACCGTGGCGATATAGATCTCATACTGATCGCCGTCGCTCGCCGGGTCCTGTCCCCCACAACTCTTATCCCCCACGACCCCTCTACTTCCGCCCATGCAGCGCCAGCTCGTCGAGTCTACCAGCATAAAATCAGTCGGCTACGACCCGGAAGACGAGGTCCTGGAGGTCGAGTTCCACAGCGGCGGGATCTACCACTACGTCGGGGTGCCGCCCGCGGTCTACGAAGGAATGCTCACGGCCCGGTCAAAAGGCCGCTATTTCGGGGATTTTATCCGGCTGCGCTACCCTTACGAGAAGGTCCGGTGAGACCCGCCGCAACCGCTATCACCACCGCCGACCACAACCCACCCGTATGTCTCAACAGCCACCTGGACGTGCCGGCGGCGTACAGTCAGTCGGCTATGACCCTGTAACGAAGACGCTCCTCATCATCTGCGAGAACGCCAATGCCTACCGCTATGCCGGCGTTCCGAAAGATGTCTACAGTAACCTCCTCGCGGCCGCATCACGGGAGCGATTCGTCCGCGAGTCGATAGAGGGCAGGTATCCCCGGGAGAAGTATCCCTGCATGGCGGTGGGCGAGGACGTCTGATCCGATCCGCCCTCACCGCTGCTGCCTTTGGAACTCCCCGAACGCTTCAAGGCACCGCCGGCCGTCCGGGCTCTTGCTCAGGAACTCCAGGAAGAGCCGGAGGCGCTCCAGCGTCTCCGGGCTCACGTGGTGCTCGAACTGGCAGGCGTCCGTCTCCGCGGTCTCTCCCTCGACCCCCAGGAGCTCCAGCAGTTCCGCGAACGTCCGGTGCCGTCTGCGCAGGTCCCGGGCCATCTCCTCCCCTGCAGGGGTCAGTGTCGCGCCCGCGTAGGACTCGTAGGCGATGAGCCCTTCGCCGATCCACCTGACCGCCGGGAACGCGGTGGCGATGACTGCGAGGGCTATGAAGAAGCCGGTGCCCGGCCGGATGCTTGCCTCTGCGAGCCGGTCGGAAGCAAGGTTTATCCCGGTGGTTCACGTAATCCGAGAAGAGAAGCACCTGCTGACAAAAGAAGTGACCCATATGACGACCGTGATAGCCGTTGACCTCGGCGGGACCAACCTCCGCGCTGCCCTTGTAGATTCCAATGCGACCGTACTGGCCCACGACGCCGTCCCGACGCCGACTGCGGGATCCAGCGGGAAGGTGATCACCACCGCGATCATGGCCCGGGTGGAAGCCCTCCTCGCGTCGCCGGAGGGGAGGGAAGCTGCGGCCATCGGGGTTGCATCGGCCGGTCCCCTGGACCTCGGCCGCGGATGGGTCGTCGACTCCCCGAACATCGCGTTCCCGGTCGTGGAGATCGTCGAGCCGCTCCGGGAGCGGTTCGGGCTTCCGGTCGCCCTGATCAACGATGCCCGGGCCGGCGTCCTCGGCGAACGGTGGGTGGGCGCCGCCCGCGGCTCCGATAACGTCGTCTACATCACCCTCTCGACCGGCATCGGCGGCGGTGCGGTGGTGAACGGCCACCTGCTCCTCGGAGTAAACGGAAACGCCGGGGAGATCGGGCATATCCCCGTCGATACCCGCTACAACCTCGTCTGCGGGTGCGGGTTCGCCGGCCACTGGGAGGCCTACGCCTCTGCAAAGAACATCCCCGGGTTCTTCGCGGCGTGGCGGGAGACAGCCGACGTCCGGCATGTAGCCTTCGACCCCTCCTCCACCCGGGAGATCTTCGAGGCGGCACGGGCGGAGGATCCCGTCGCCCTGGCCTTCATGGAGGCGCTCGGGGAGATGAACGCCCGGGGGGTCTCGGCGGTGATCGTCGCCTACAACCCGGAGGTGATCGTCTTCGACGGCCCGCTCGCCCACTACTACGCCGATATCGTGATCCGGCACATGGAACCGTTCATCGACCGCTACCTCGCCCTTCCCCGGATCGTCGTCTCCACACTTGAGGGGCGGGCGCCGCTTCTCGGAGCGGCGGTATACGCGATCGAGGCGCGGTGAGGGCGGATATGATCGAGATCTACCAGAACCTGTATATCGGGACGCAGGAGGACTACGAGGTCACGGTGGAGGCGCACGAGACCTGGTGCGTGGTGCACGCCTGCCGGAGCCCCTACCACTGCCTGGCGGTCACCTACTCGCCGCTCGGTATGGTGCCGCCGGACCACCCCGAGTACCTGGTCGCCCGGCGAGGGAACCGGCTGATGCTCAACCTGGTCGATACGAGGGATCCCGAAGACGTCCCGAAAGAGGCCGTCGATGCCGCTCTCGCCTTCATCGACCGGTGTCTTTCGGAGGGCCGGCAGGTGCTGGTCCATTGCGGCTTCGGGATCTCCCGGTCAGCGGCGATCGGGCTCCTCTATCTCGCGGCCTACACCGATGCCCTGCCTACGGGGAGCCTTGCCGAAGCCGAGGAGGTCTTCCGTAAGATATATCCGCCCTACAGACCCGGCCGGGGGATCCGGGGTTTTCTCGAGGCGCACTGGGATGAGTACGCGAGGAGACGGGTGGCGGCGTGACCGCAGAACCCCTCGGCGTCGCCGTGACCGAGGTCCGGCGGTCGCGGTTCTACGCTCACCTCTACCGGGTCGAAGGGCCACAGGACATCGCGCGGGTTCTCGCCGGTCACCGGGAGGCCTACCGAAAGGCCGCCCACCACTGCGCCGCCTTCCGGTGCGGAACCCTGGAGGAGTTCAAGAACGACGGCGAGGTCGGCCGGCCGGGAAGGATCCTCCTCGACCTGCTCCGCAGGCACGCTCTCGAGAGCCACGCGCTGGTGGTGTCGAGGATCTTCGGCGGAGTCCTCCTCGGCCCGGGGAACGTCGGGCGGGCGTTCCGCGACGCCGGGGAGGCGGCGATCCGCGAGGCAGGGATTACCCGGTGACGGGAACCTGCTGCCGGGCGGCCGGGATGCCTGCAGGGAGGATCGCCGAAACGGGGGCAAAGGCGGCCGTCCGGGCAAGGACTGTGCGGAGCGCCGCGGCCGGCACTGTGTAGCGCTCCCCGGTGACGAGCTTGAAGACGACCGCCTTTCCCGAGCGCGACCGCTCCGCGCGGCCGACCGTATCCCCGAGAATCGGGCCCCAGTCGTTCCCGAGCAGCACGACCCGGGCGGGGCGCCGACCGGTGAGTGCCTGCTGGAGTTCGCCGACCCTGGCCCCGAACCGCCGGCCGTCGAGGGTGATCTCGACGATCCGGCAGGGTCGCCCCCATTCGTCGACTGCGGCGCACCTGCTGTTCTGGAGGTAGCCTGCTCTCTGTAGCATACTTCCGGGGTCACCCGCGGAGGATTAAAAGCCGCGCCGTGCGCGGGGTGAAAGTGAGGAATGCGGTGGGGTTTTAGTACCCCGGCATCTCCCACGCCTGCCACCTCGTCCGAGTGCGGGCGAGGAGAAACGCCGCCGGCGCGACGAGGAGGAGGCTCAAGGCCGCGTATCCCGGGTCGAGGATCGAGACGAAGATGAGGAGCAGGAGCGCCGGGCTTATCGCGAGGAGGTAGCGGAGGAAGACCCCGGCCGAGTAGAGCATCACGTTCGGGTGGAGCCCCGTGAGGTAGACCGTCACCGCGAGGGTGTAGGCCGAGACTGAGAGGAACGCGGCAAGTGCCGGGAGGAATGTCCCCGCCCCGCCGGAGGTCGCCGCCGCGAGCACGAGCACGCCGAGCGGGAGGAGGTTTGCGAGACCGTAGCTCTTCAGTTTCGCGTCGATCACCTCAGAGACCTCCACTGGCAGGAAGGTATAGGAGGTGAAGGAGTCGAACTCGGTCAGCCAGTTGTAGATGGTGGCCGATATCACCCCGAGCAGAACCGCAAAGACCACCAGCGGATCGATCCCGGGGATGAACCGGATCAGGACCTGGAGGCAGACCCAGACGAGCCCGAGAGGGAGGAGGAACGAGAAGATCACCTTCCCGGCACCGCCTTCGCTCCGGAGGAGATCGAGAGCGTCCTTCGCGATGAAGTGCGCGCTCCCGAGACCGCCGAGTTTCCCGACCAGGGGGTCGAGACGGTTTTTAAACCGCTTCGTCCGGTCCGGGTATTCGACGGTGACGAAGAGCACGGATGTGGCCGCCGGGACCAGGATGAGGAAAAGCGAGATCGCGAGCGGTTCAGGGGCGGGGTCGAGGAAGAAGGCGTAGGGGGGGAGGACGGTGGATATGGTGATCGTCCCGAGGCCGGATCCCGCAAGCGCCGCAACCGCAAGCACCGCCGCCGTTCCGGCGAGGACCGGGACGGAGCGTGCGTAGAGGGTCGAGAGGAAGCAGACGGCGGAGAGCCCGAGGAGGAAGGCGAGCGCGAGGGAGACGAACGCGAGGAGCCCAAGAGCCGGGTCAAGATCGGTGAACGGCGTCGCCGCGGCAAACCCGGCCGCAAAGGGAAGGACGTAGAGCAGGATGTAGTAGACGGTATCCTTTACGAGAAACGCGGCAAAGATCCGCCGTTCCGAGACCGGGAGGCTCCGGGAGGCGTAGGCGATGAGGCTTGCCTGCCCGAACCGCCGGTTCATGAACTCCCGGCCCATGAGGCCGAACGACCCCACCATCACGCCCATGAGGAGGAAGAGGGCGTGGATGAGGAGCGCGACAACGTCGTAGGGAAAGACGTCTGCAAAGATCGGGAGGGTGAGCGACCCGAGGAAGGCGAAGACCCCGATGACCGCCGGGAAGAGCGCGAACCCGAGGCTCCCGAAGATCGTCGAGTGCATCCGCCACTCTTCCTTCATCATCGCGTAAAAGAGGTCAGGCACCGGCATCGCCCCGCACCAGGTCGAGGAAGAAGGACTCGAGGTGCCTCCCGGTCGCGACGAGGTCTTCGACCGGGCCGGCGTGAAGGAGCCTGCCATTGTGGATGATCCCGATACGGTCGCAGATCTCTTCGGCGATCTCGAGAATGTGGGTGGAGATGAAGACGGTCCCGCCGCCCTGGACGTAACTCTTGAGGAAATCTTTGACCGTCCGCTGCATGATGGGGTCCAGGTTTATGAGCGGCTCGTCGATGAGGGCGAGACGGGGCTCGTGGAGGAACGCCTGCGCAAACATCAGTTTCTGCCGGGTGCCCCGCGAGAGATCCTTGCAGAGGACATCCCGCTTGTCCTGGAACTCTAAGAGGTCGAACCAGCGGTCGCACCGCCTGTCAACGGAGTCGAGGTTTCGAATGCCGGCCACGAAGTGGAGGTACTCCTCCGCGGTGAGGAAACTCGGCGGCGTCTCCTGCTCGGGGATGATCCCGACGAGCCTCCGGACACCAATAGGGTCCTTTGCCGGATCGAGCCCCATCACCCGGGCCGTTCCAGCCGTCGGCGGGATCTGCCCGGTCAGCATCCGGATCATCGTCGTCTTCCCCGAACCGTTCGGCCCGAGCAGGCCGAAGAGTTCTCCCTCCGCGACAGAGAACGATACCCTGTTCACGGCGGTGACGTTGCCGTAGTTCTTCGTGAGTTCGGTTGCCTCGATCATCTGCCACATGTGAGTCACCTTCCTTCGGGTTTTCTTGAAGGAACATCGGCAACAGGTGCATATAATAACTTTCCATTTGCGTTAGCTATCTTGAGGCTATATCCGCAAAAATAACCACTACAGTGTCGCCATTCTTCTGACACCACCTCCTGGATGCCGTCAGAGGCGGTCTACCAGCTGTCGGGCACCTGCTGCACCGGGTATGGATAGGTATAAGAATCCGGGTTTGCAACCGGAATCTATGGACGAGCAGGAACGGTATGCGCGTGCGAGGAGGCGAGTCGAGGAAATCCGGGGGTTCTACGAGCATCTCGTGCTCTATATCGCCGTCAACCTCATCCTCTTCGGGATCAACATGCTCTTCAGCCCGGACTCGCTCTGGTTCTACTGGGTGACATTCTTCTGGGGGATTGGCGTGGTGCTCCATGGGTTCGGTGTCTACGTCGAAGGCCGGATCTTCGGCAGGGAGTGGGAAGAGCGGAAGATCCGGGAGTTTATGGAGCGTGAAGGGCGGCGGTGAGCCGGTTCCTCCCCGACTCTCCCCATGATAGAAGCACTTATCAGGTGCAACAGGTAATGCCGGTTAGATGAAGACGGAGATACCCTACGACCGGTTCGCCCACGTTCCGGAACGGATCTTCGGGCTGGTCGACCTTGCGTATAACCTCTGGTGGAGCTGGCACTCCTCGGCGAGCGTGCTCTTCAAGATGCTAAACCGGGCGGAGTGGAAGATGAGCCGCCACAACCCGGTCAGGATGCTTCTCGATACCCCGCCCCGGTTCTTCGAGCGGGCGGCAGCGAACCCGGAGTACCTCCGCCGCTACGACATCATCATGCACCGGTTCCGGGAGTATATGGTGCCGGGGACGAGCTGGTTTGCGCAGCACTATCCCGGACGGGCACCGCTGACGATCGCCTACCTCTCAAGCGAGTTCGGGCTGCACCATTCGCTCCCGTTCTACGCGGGAGGGCTCGGCATCCTCGCGGGCGACCACGTCAAGGCGTCGAGCGATCTCGGTGTGCCGACGGTCGCCGTCGGGTTCATGTACGCTGAAGGCTATCTCCACCAGCACATCGAGGCGGACGGGTGGCAGAAGAACGTCGCGGAGATCCTGGATCGCGATGCCGCTCCGGTTCTCCGGGTGATGGGCGACGACGGGAAGCAGCTCGTGGTGCAGGTCCCCCTGATCGACCCCCCCATCTACGTCGCGGTCTGGAAGGTGCAGGTAGGAAGGGTCCCCCTCTACCTCCTCGATACCCATATCGATGCGAACCTTCCTGAGAACCGGAGCATCTCTCACCGCCTTTACTTAAAAGAACTCGAGTGCCGGCTCCGGCAGGAACTTGTCCTCGGTATCGGCGGGAGGAAGGTCCTCCATACCCTCGGCGTGGACTACTCGGCGATGCACTTAAACGAGGGCCATTCCGCGTTCGCCCTCCTCGAACGGCTCCGGGAGCGGCTCGTGGCCGGGATGCCCCCCGATGAAGCGCGCGAGCAGGTCCGGGGCACCTCGGTCTTCACCACCCACACACCCATCCCGGCCGCTCACGACGTCTTCCCCGAAGATCTGATGGCGAAGTACTTCCTGAGTTACTGCGCATCGCTCGATCTGACCTGGGACGAGTTCATGGCGCTCGGGGACGATCCCCACTTCCCCGGCGCCGGATTCAACATGACCGCTTTTGCGCTCCGGATGAGCCGGTTCCACAATGGTGTCTCCCAGAGGCACGGCGAGGTTGCCAGGGCGATGTGGCAGCCTCTCTGGCCCGACCTCACCGTGGAGGAGGTGCCGATCGACGCCATCACGAACGGTGTTCATGTGCCGACATGGCTGAACCACCGGGTTGAGGCGCTCATCGACCGGTACATGGACCCGGTCTACCCGAACTGGCGCGAGGACTACGATAATCCGACCATCTGGGAGGTGGTCGAGGAGATTCCGGACGACGAGCTCTGGCGTGAGCACCAGTGGCTGAAGATGAAACTCTTTGCCCGAATCCGGGACCGAAAACGCCGTAAGTGGGCAAGGCACCGGGATGAGCCCGCAAATCTCGCGGCCGAAGGACTCATGCTCGATACCTCGGCGCTGACGATCGGGTTTGCCCGCCGATTCGCCGAATACAAGCGGGCTGACCTGATCTTTCAGGACCTGGACCGGCTTGATCGAATTGTGAACAACCGCTGGAGACCGGTGCAGTTCATCTTCGCCGGGAAGGCTCACCCGGCCGACGAGCGGGGCAAGCGGATCCTGCAAAAGATCTACCAGTATGCCAGGGACCCACGGTTCGGCGGCCGGATCGCGTTTATCGAGGACTACAGCGAGCAGCTTGCGCGTTATATGGTCCACGGGGTCGACGTCTGGATGAACACCCCCACTCCGCTCATGGAGGCGAGCGGCACGAGCGGTATGAAGGCGGGGATGAACGGGGTGCTGAACCTCTCGGTCCTCGACGGCTGGTGGGTCGAGGGCTACAACGGGAGAAACGGCTGGGGCTTCGAGGGCCGCGCCCCTTCCACGGGGAGCAGCCAGCCGGATGCGGAGACGCTCTACGACCTCATCGAGAACGAGATCGCACCACTCTACTACTCGCGGACGATGGATGATGTCCCGCACAGGTGGGTCCGGATGATGAAGGAGTCGATAAAGAGCATTGCCCCGCAGTACTGCTCTCTCCGGATGCTCAAGGAGTACGTCACCCGATATTATCCCTCGGTCTGTATGTATGCGGCCGAGCCGGGGAAGCAGCTGGCCGGCGCCGAAGGGGTCTGCCCCCCCGGTCCCGCGCCCAGGATGCGGTAATCCTGGAACCGGCACCACCGGCGGGGATCGAGGAGAAACGCCTCTTCCGCTGTTCGGTTTCGGCAGGTTCATGGGGTAGCGGATCTGACGTACGGTATGGGACCCCGTTCGATCTCAATCCGCCCTGAAACAAGAGAGGACTATCCGAAGGTTCACGATCTGGTCCGGCATGCGTTCGGGCGTGAAAACGAGGCTCGACTGGTCGATCTGCTCCGGGAGTTGCCGGAGTTCGTTCCCGCTCTCTCCCTGGTCGCGGAGATGGACAGCTGTATCGTCGGCCATATCCTCTTCACCCCTACGAGAACGACCGGCGGCGGCACGGTCCTCGCGCTCGCCCCGGTAGCGGTCGACCCGCCCTTCCAGCGGCAGGGGGTGGGGTCCGCGCTCGTCCTCCGGGGGCTTGCCGAATGCCGGCGGCTCGGCTACGGTGTCGTCATCGTTATCGGGCATCCCGACTACTATCCCCGGTTCGGGTTCTCCCCGGCGCGGGAGAAGGGTTTCGAGGTGCTCTTCCCGGTTCCGGACGAGGCGTTCATGGCGCTCGAGATCCGGCCGGGGGCCCTTGAAGGTGCCGGGGGGACTATTGTCTACTCGCCGGCGTTCGTGCTCTGCGACGAGGACCCGGAGGTATGACGGGCAGCGTTTACGCTCCGGCGCCGCCCCATGCAAACGCATCCGGTATTAACCTGTTTCCGGATAAACTGGCCCCTGAGCGAAACAGGTAACGTCTTTTAGCGGTAGATACCAAACATCTCTACCGGAGGCCGTTGTTCGGGATTCTGTTATGGATTGGAAGGACATTCTCCCGGTTCTCGCGGGCGCGGTCGTGATCCTGGCCGTCGCCTTCGTGGTGAAACCCGCTCTTCTCGGGGAGCCGATTGGCCTCGTCCCTTCCGGCCCGGTGCCGGTCGGCGGCCCGCCCGCATACCTCCCGCCCGCGCCGGTACCGACGCCGACGCCGTTTTCCGACGACGACGAGGCCTATTCCCGGAATTTCCGCTGGACGGCAATCGACGGCGGTGTCCAGACGATACAGGTCCGTATCCCGGAGGCGCTCTTCCATGAGCACCGGGAGACACCGCGGTTTAGCGACCATAATTCCTGGGGAAGGTATGCACTCGCTGACACCGATCGGCCGATTCTCGAGGACCTCGCCCGCCGGATCGCGCCCCCGACCGCCAACCCGGACGAGAGCTACTTCCGGCTGATGAACCTTGTCTTCTTTGTCCAGCAGATCCCCTATGATATGGACGATAACGCGACCTCTTACGCCGAGGGCGCTCTTCCCCGGCACGTCATGCACGTAAAGGGCGGCGTCGAGTATCCGAAATACCCCATCGAGATGCTCGTTGACGGGAGGGGGGACTGCGAGGATGCGGCCATTCTGATGGCGGGGCTCCTCGACGCCCTCGGCTACGATACGGTGCTGCTCCGATACTCGGATCACATGGCCCTCGGCATCAGGATGAACGAGTTCAACCCCTACTACGCCAGGTATACGCCGCGATACTTCACGTACGGGGGGCAGCATTACTACTATGTCGAAGGGACGGATTTTGACTGGTGGAATGTCTCGGTCGGCTCAACGGCGGTCTGGGGAAGACCGCACCCCATCGGGGACACTTCCAGCACGGGTATCCCGAGCGTGCAGTCCGAGACCCCGCAGATCATCCCGCTCCGCTACGTCCCCGAGCCGGGAGAGTACCGGATCCGTCCCGTCCGCCTGCCGGCGGGGGGAGCGTGAAAGGCATGAGTCCCGATAACCCCGAGCCGTCCGGCGGCCTGAAGATCCCCGGGATCCCGGACCTGAAGATGCCGAGACTGCCGAAGTTGGCCGTCGACCGGAGGAAGGCCCTTACCGTCGCCGGGGTGGTGGTTGCCGCGATGGCGATTCTTTTGGTCGGAGGGATGCTCTTTGCGAGTTACCATGAAGGCCAGCAGATTGCTGCGTTCCGTAGCCACGTATCGGCATCGGAGGCTGACCTTTTTCTGGTCTCCGGAAAGGTCGCCTCGCATATGCGCACCCCCACATACGGCCTCTCGATTGCCGAATGCGACGCCCATGTGCGGGAGTTTGGGGCAATCGCAAACTATGGCAGGGCCGTTACAGCCTACCACCGTCAGATTGTCGCGGTCGATGCCGTCCCGGAAGCCTACGCCGGAGCGCAGTCGGCCTACGTCCGGGCGCTCGACAACCTGAACCGCGCGTTCACGTTCTGGTCGTCGGCCGCGGCCGCCTACGAGATGCGGGATTACCCCGCAGCAAACCGGAACATCGTAGAAGCGGATGGGGCCTGGCGGGAGTACAACACCGCAATCAACGATTACGACCACGAACTCCGCACCGCAGAAGAGGGAACGGAAACCCTTCCCGCCTAGACGAGGTATTTCTCCGGCACCCTGATGGTGATGGTAAGCGACTTCAGCGATTCCGAACGGATGGTGAAGTAGTAGTCGTCATACCCTTCCCGGATGATGAACGTCTCTTCCTTTTTTGTAGCGTTGCTTCTTGTAGCGTTGCTCTTGACCTGGAGTATATCGCCCCGGAAGTACCGGATCTCCTCGACGAGCCGGTTCGGGTCATCGGGGTCGCGGATCTCCACCACGAGCCATGGATAGTCGTTCATCGGTGTTGCGCTCACGTTGACGGCCCAGTAGGGAAAGGGGATGTGATAAACCTCAGTGGCGAGAACGCGGGGGGGGTGCTCGCAGGTCACCTCTGCGTAGTCCACCAGTTTCTCAGAGATCCGAATATCCTGTGGCAGTTTCGTCATCGTCGTCGTGGGCGCTGGGGTCGGGATATGGTAGGTCGCGGGGTCGACGAACCCCACGCTCTGCGGCTGCTCCATCCCACGGGCAGGCACGGGCGGCGTGGGGGCCGGCTGGCCTGCTTCTATTGCCTGTGCCTCTATCGAGGCCGGTGTCGGGTTGAGCGTGACCGGTTGCGCATCTGTAGTATCTTCCGGCGCTGTGCAGCCTCCGGCGACGGCGGTTGCTGTCAGAAGGATCAGGAGCAGGATATGGCGCCCTTGCATAGTCTTCTCTTTTTAAGAGACCGTATTAGTAATTACGCATCTGCAACGCCCCGGGGAGTAGATAAATCGTGTATGTTCCGGGGGACGTGGATTCTCACGTCCCCTCGAGGGCTTCCATGGCAAGGCCCGCGAACCTCTCGCCCGACTGCGCGAATGCTTTCTCTACCTCGGCTATGCCGGCCGGATCGCCCAGTTTCAGCAGGGCCGCAGCGGTCAGGGCGCGACAGCACTCGGACTGGCTGGTCCGGAGGATGCCGACCAGCGGGTCGACCGCACGGGGGTCGCCGATCTCGGCAAGCGCCCATATTGCCGGGTTCTTGATCTCGTCGTCCGCGACGAGCACGACCCCGACGAGCGGCTCCACCGCTTCAGTTCCGGCCCGGGCGAGCGCCATCGCCACGGTCCAGCGTGCGTCGCTGTCGACGGCGAGCAGGGTCTCGACCAGCGGCCCGATTGCCGGAGCTCCCATGGCCCCGAGGGCACTGATGGCCTGCAGGCTGGTGTAGGTATCGGCGTTGAGCATGGCGTGCATCAGCTCCTGGACCTGTGCAGTGTCTCTCTCTTTCACTTCTCTCCTTTCGATGGTCTTCTGCATCTTCGCACCTCCTGGTGCGAACGCGGGATACCCTGGAATTTAAATAAGCCTTTGCGAATCGAGATCGCCGTACAGTACTGCGAAACGGCATTGCCGGGCATAGTTTTTTATACCTTTTCGAGGGCGGGATCGCCTGCGGTGCTCCTGCTCCGTCTGTCTCAGAAACCTGACGGCGTCTCATGCTCCGCCTATCCCTTCGGGATACGCGTCGTTACTCACCTGGCGGTGCTCGAGCTCCGGCCCCATGGTCCGTCGCAACTCACACCTTCGGTGCTCGA
>DAOSER010000012.1:0-11670 GCA_035363235.1 Methanoculleus sp. | reverse complement strand
CGAGCTCCGGCCCCATGGTCCGTCGCAACTCACACCTTCGGTGCTCGAGCTCCGGCCCCATGGTCCGTCGCAACTCACACCTTCGGTGCTCGAGCTCCGGTTCTGCGAACCGTCGCCATCGAAAGCGCTTCGCGTTTTCTCGAGTTACTACCCTACCGGGCAGTAACTGCCGCCATTATGCCGAGCACCCTGCCGTCTTTAGTCACAATCGGCGTCCCGAGAAGGTCCGCCCGGAACGTTGCACCGCCGTTCCGGATACCGGTCTGCTCGCCGTGCCAGTGCTCGCCGCCAAGGACCATCCGGACGATCTCCCGGATTTCACCCGGGCACTCCCAGAACCGGGAAAAATGCGACTCTCGTGCCTCTTCTGTGGTCGGGTGATCCCAGAGGGCCAGGAATGCGGCGTTCGCGTAGGTCACCACTCCGTCCGGGTCGAGGAGCGCGATCGCCCGCTGGGTGGATGCTAACGCCCGGTCCTTGATGAGGAGCTCCTGCTCCCGCCGCCGCAGGTCGGCGATGTCTGCAACGAGGAGACGGTAAACCCGGGCCTCTTCGGTGATATCCTCGCAGGTGATGTACTCGGTTCCGTCGGGGAGGGTGACGGCGCGGGAGAAGATCGTCTTCTTCGCCCCGCCGCGGGATCGGATGGTAAATGTCCGGGGCCGGATCCGGCCCGGGACCGATCGCTCGAGATCCGAGTGCCAGGCATCGATGGCTTTCTGCCGTTCGTCGCTGTCCGGGATGATCAGCCGGGCCCATTCCGTGACCGCGAGCGCATCGTCCGGCCCGTAACCGAATATTTCTACGAACTTCCGGTTGGCGCAGATGAACCGCCTGTCGTCGTCGATGAGCCCGACCCCGAAGGGGGACGCATCGAGCATGCCCCGGAACCGCGCCTCGCTCAGCCGGAGCCGCTCTTCGGTCTCGCGCCGGGCGAGGGCGATGGAGACCTGCCGGAGGAACGACTCGATCGTCTCCTGGTTCTCGATCTCTCCCCCGTAGGGAAGGAAGATGCCTGCGATACCGAAGAGGCGGTTGCGCCAGACCAGGCCCATGACACCTATCTTTGCGATCTCGAACCGTTCGAGGATCGCCTCGCAGGCCTCTTCCGGAACCGCCTCAAAGCAGAGATCGTAGAACGACCACGAGGGTGGTTCGGGGCGGAGGATATACTCCTGGAGGCCACGCATCGAGAGGGGGGTCTCGTGATAGGGGGTGTCGAAGGCCCGGACGACCGGGAGGACCGGGTCGACGGGGTCCCGTCCAAGGAGTTCCGTGAGCCCCTCCCGGAACCCCTCGCCGGCGACCGCCCGGACGGCGAACCGGTGCTCGGCCTCGCCGTAGGAGAGGATGCAGGCGTATGCTCCCGGCACGAGTTCCAGCAGGCGGTTGACAGTGTAATCGTAGATGTCCTCCACCGGTTGCAGGTCGACGAGATCCATTGCCGTTTCGGCGAGGAGCATCGTGTTCCGGACATACCGTTTCCGTTCGGTGATATCCTCGAGCACGATCGTGCAGCCTTTCTCTCCGCCTTCAAACGTCGTCGGGATCGCCTGCATCTGGTAGAAGGACTCCCGGCCGTTATCATGCCGGTAGCAGATATCGGTGATCACCTGCTCCCGTTCGAGCCCCTCGACGACGGCGAGGGCTTCGGGGGAGGAAACAATGGGGAGGCCGGCCTCACGCAGATTTCGGCCCACAACCTCTTCTTTGGTTCGCCCAAACCACGCAAGACACCGGTCGTTGGCCTGGACGATGGTGAGGTCGGCATCGAGCACCAGGATCAGATTCTTCGTGAAACAGAGGAACGCGGAGAGCGGCACGCGTTGCACAAGAGAATAGACCTTGGCGTTGCCGACGAGCCGGGCCTCGACCTGGCCTGTAGCCTGCATCACCTCAAGGTGCTTCGAGACCGAGTTCCGGTTTGCATCGAGGGCTTTTGCGAGCTCGGTGATCGTCATGCCCTTCGGCCGGAACTTGAGGGTCCGTAGGGCTCTTCCCGGGATGTTCTGTTCGGGCTGCACACAGCGTCAGTGCCTGATTCTTCGATATAGTATATAAACTATTCCCCCCTCGCGCCAGGCCTCCCCGGCAAACCAGGCGCTTCTCTCCTGCGAGGTGCCGGTGCTTCCGGAACCGAGCGGCGTGAAGGGTCGCCCGGTATGCGGGGATCTATAGAGGGACACGGCGTACTTCGCGTCCCCTCGATGGCTTCCATGGCAAGGTCCGGGCTCATAACCCGGGGATTTTCACCGGGATTGTTGACCCGGCGCCTCTTCCCGGGTCCGACCCCCGGATCTTTCTCCAGCAGTCACCGCCGCCATCATCCCGATAACCCTGCCGTCTTTAGTCACAATCGGCGTCCCGAGAAGGTCCGCCCGGAACGTTGCACCGCCGTTCCGGATACCGGTCTGCTCGCCGTGCCAGTGCTCGCCGCCAAGGACCATCCGGACGATCTCCCGGATCTCACCCGGGCACTCCCAGAACCGGGAAAAATGCGACTCTCGCGCCTCTTCTGCGGTCGGGTAGCCCCAGAGAGCCAGGAATGCGGCGTTTGCGTAGGTCACCATACCGTCCGGACCAAGGAGCGCGACCGCTCGCCGGGTGGAAGATATCGCCCGGTCTTTGATGAGGAGTTCTTGCTCCCGCCGCCGCAGGTCGGCGATATCCGTGACGAGGAGGCGGTAGGCCCGCGCCTCTTCGGTGATATCCTCGCAGATGACATACTGTGTCCCGTCGCAGAGCGTTACGGCGCGGGAAAGGATCGTCTTCTTCGCTCCGTCCCGGGACCGGATCGTGAACGTCCGGGGCCTTACCTGCCCCGGTATTGACCGCGCAAGATCCGAATCCCAGGCATCGATGGCCTCTTGCCGGTAGCCGTCGTCGGGAAAGACCTGCCGGATCCATTCGGCAGATGTGGTCGCACTGTCCGGCTCGTAGCCGAAGATCTCGATGAACCGCCGGTTGACGTAGACGAACCGCCTGTCGTCGTCGATGAGCCCGACCCCGGAAGGGGACGCATCGAGCATGCCCCGGAACCGCGCCTCGCTCAGCCGGAGCCGCTCTTCGGTCTCGCGCCGGGCGAGGGCGATGGAGACCTGCCGGAGGAACGACTCGATCGTCTCCTGGTTCTCGATCTCTCTTCCGTAGGGAAGGAAGATGCCTGCAATGCCGTAGAGACGGTCCCGCCAGACCAGCCCCATGCAGTAGAACCTCTCGATATCGAACCGTTCGAGGACCGCCTCGCAGACCTCTTCCGGAACCGCCTCAAAGCAGAGTTCATATAACGACCACGAGGATGGTTCGGGGCGGAGGATGAACTCCTGGAGGCCGCGCATCGAGAGGGGGGTCTGGTGATAAGGGGCGCCGAAGGCCTGGACGACCGGGAGGACCAGGTCGACGGGGTCCCGTCCAAGGAGTTCCGTGAGCCCCTCCCGGAACCCCTCGCCGGCGACCGCCCGGACGGCGAACCGGTGCTCGGCCTCGCCGTAGGAGAGGATGCAGGCGTATGCTCCCGGCACGAGTTCCAGCAGGCGGTTGACAGTGTAATCGTAGATGTCCTCCACCGGTTGCAGGTCGACGAGATCCATTGCCGTTTCGGCGAGGAGCATCGTGTTCCGGACATACCGTTTCCGTTCGGTGATATCCTCGAGCACGATCGTGCAGCCTTTCTCTCCGCCTTCAAACGTCGTCGGGATCGCCTGCATCTGGTAGAAGGACTCCCGGCCGTTATCATGCCGGTAGCAGATATCGGTGATCACCTGCTCCCGTTCGAGCCCCTCGACGACGGCGAGGGCTTCGGGGGAGGAAACAATGGGGAGGGCCGCTTCCTGGAGGTTCTGGCCCATGAGTTCCTCTTTTGCACGCCCAAACCGTCTGAGGCACTGGTCGTTCGCCTGGACGATCGTGAGGTCGGCGTCGAGAACCAGAATCAGATTCTTCGTAAAACAGAGGAACGCCGAGAGGGGCACCCGTTGTGCGACAGAATAGACCTTGGCGTTGCCGACGAGCCGTGCCTCGACCTGGCCCGCCACCTGCATCACCTCGAGGTTTTTTGAGATTGAGTTCCGGTTTGCACCAAGGGCTTTTGCGAGCTCGGTGATCGTCATGCCCTTGGGCCGGAACTTGAGGGTCCGCAGGATCCTTCCCGGGATATCCTGCTCCGATTGCATACAATCACTGGCAGCTAACACCCTATGTAGTATATATACCTTTCCTGCCGTGTCGGGGTTGCACCCCGGTGGACCGGGTGCCCCTCCGGCGATGAACGGTGGTGCTTCCAGGGTGGGGGCGGCCGCTCGCGCGCCGGCAGGCCCGATCGGGGTGTACGGATTTATGGAGGGAGGGCGTATCCTGTACGAGAGGTCCGGAGGACCACCGATCATGGAGACGAACGAACTCGTCAGCATATCGCAGGGAGCGCTCGCGATCATGAACCCCACGACACCTGAGAAGGTGCTCGCCGCCGGACGGGCGGCGGGGCTCCGGGAAGGTTCCCGTGTCGTGGAGATTGGGTGCGGAAACGGAACGATCCTCGCCCTCTGGGGGCGCGAATACGGGATATCCGGCCTCGGCATCGAGGCCCGCGAGGATGCCTGCCGGCGGTCCGAAGAGACGTTTCGGAAGGCGGGGCTCGGTGGCCGGCTTTCCGTCCGGTGCATGGACGCCCGGGAATACGTCCCCGACGAGCCGTTCGACTGCGCCGCATCGATCGGTGCATCACATATTCGGGGCGGGTTTGCGCCGACCGTCGACGCGCTTCTCGGTCTCGTCCACGACGCGGGGACAATTGTCATCGGCGACCGCTACTGGCGATCCGACCGCACCCCACCTGAGTTCACCCGAGAGTGGCCCGACGTCCCGACCGAGTACGAGATCCTCGGCACCGTGCGGGAGGCCGGGCTCGACGTCGCCGCCGTTGTCCGGTCGGGCGCGGACGACTGGGACCGCTACGAGTCGGGGATCTGGCAATCGGTCCTCTCCTGGCTCGGCGGGCATCCCGATCACCCCGAACGCGACTTCGTGATTGACTATCTTCACCGCATCCAGGACGAGTACTGCGGTTACGGCCGGGAATATATGGGCTGGGCGATGTATGTCCTGGTGCCCGGGTTTTACTGAGCGATAAAAAAGAAGGTTCCGGTTACGCCCCGGCGTATACCCCCGAGCCGACGAACCACTCGTCGTCCACCGGGGCCACGTAACAGAGTTTCAGCTCGTCAAGCCCGGTGTCGGGGTTGTAGTAGGTGATGTAGACGAACCCGCCCCCGCTCTCTGCGGCGGCGCTCTCGAGCAGGATCACCCGAACACCGTAGCGGTCTTCGAGGCCGAAGCGGTTTTCACCAATGTACTCCGGCTGGTAAGGGAGGGCGAGTGTCGTTCCGTCCATGGTATAGGCAAAGATATACGCACCGCCATCGGCAAAGTCACCAGCGAGATCGTTGAACGCGGCGCACGCCGCTTCTTTTCCATGCTCCTGCGCGTAGTCCCGTGCAGCCTTCACCCGCTGCACGAGCGTCTCCCTGACGCTTGTGTTGAACCCGGTCCCGACCCCGGGGATGTAGATACCCGAGCCGACGAACCAGGTCTCATCCACGGGGAGGACGTAACCGAGTTTGAGTTCTTCGGCATACTCCCGCGCAGGGTTCGGATAGACGTAGCAGATGCTGCCGCCACCTTCCGCCGCAAGGCTGCTCATGCCGGCGATGTAGGCAACGCCGATCGAGTCGTGCACCTCGCTGCGGTTCGTGCCGATGAACTGCTGCTGGAAGGGAAGGGCGAGGATGGTGCCGTTCATGTCGTAGGCGAAGATGTAGAGTTCGCCCCTGACGAACTCGCCGTCAGGGTCGTTGAACGCGGCAACTGCTTCGGTGCGTCCGTGCTCACGTGCATAGAGGGCCGCCTCGGCGACAAAGGCCTTCATCTCGTCGGCATCCGCCACAGGCGGCCGCTCACCGGCTGCGCCCGGCACCTCTTCCGCATCCAGGCTCCGCGTGACGACGACGCGCCACTCCGCTCCGTCGATGCCGGCGGTGTCCCATACTGCCTCCTTCGTCACGTTTCGCACCCAGTTCCGGTTCCAGAACGAGTATTCAAGCGATCCGGAGGGTTCGGCGGCGATACGGGAGAACACCTCCTGGAGGGCCGGGGACCGGTATGCGGGATCCGAGAAGAGGTTCTTCCCGATCTCTTCAGGCGTCGTGTCGTAGATCACGCGACCGTCGGTCTGCGTAACCCAGACGTCGTACGGGGTGCCGTTCGTCAGGGGCGCGACCACCCGGTCGATGAGGGCGTCGGGGCGGTACGCGAAACTCACGAACCCGAGGTATTCCCCTCCCTCCCCGAAGACCGGATAACTCTGGGCAACCCCGGTGTATCCCTCTTTAAGAGGGAAGACCCCGCTTACGAGCGGCACCTGCTCCCGGATCGCCTGCCCGGACTCCGGGTTGGACGAAATATCACTGTTTACCATGCCGGCGTAGCCATCAGGCACGGCCATTGCCACGATGCCGTCTTTCGTCACCACCAGGGTCGACTCCATGTAGGGGTGGTTCAGCATCGCCTGCCGCACCGCCTCCTTCCCTGCGGCGCTCGTGAGCCCGGCCTCGCCGAGCACCCGGGCACTCCCGCCCGCCGAGACTCTTATCGACGCGAGTTCCCCGTTTATCCCGGCGACGGCCTCCTGAAGAACCGCCTCCCCGGTCTCCCCCGAAAGGGGCTGGCTCTCCTCCGTGCAGCCCGCCCCGAGCACCGTGACGGCGATGAGAAGGGCGGCGATAAATGCAGCTATTCGCATAATCCAAGTTACCATGGAGTATTATTAAATATGCTGAATTTTAACAGGACTGTTTGTGAAAAAGGATTTAGTGGTGCCCCCATTTCTCTCCGGAGCGGCTTCGGCTGCGACCGGAAGATTGTATTGTCTGCTCGCCGAGAGGTTCCGGCATGGAGGTTCATGTCGGCACGAGCGGGTGGGCGTACGCGTGGAACCGGGGGAGGAGCCTCGCGTGGTTCGTGGAGCACTCGGGTCTCGATGCCATCGAGTTGAACGCGAGTTTCTATGGGTTCCCATCAGAAAAATCCGTTCGCTCATGGGCCGTTGCAGGGTCCGGGCTACGGTGGAGCGTCAAGGTGCACCGGTCGATCACCCACCGGCACCGGCTCAACGAGAAAGCGGTTCCTGTCTGGGAACGGTTTTACGAGCGGTTACTACCCCTCGACGATCTCATTGATTTCTATCTCTTTCAGGCCCCGCCGGCGTTTACGGATATTGATCGCGCCATCGCGTTTGTAGAAGCGATCGATCTCGGGCGGCGGTGTGCCGTGGAGATCCGTAATCCTGCGGTGCTCGGTGACGACGAGGCATGCCGGAGGCTGCAGGAGGCAGCCGTCCAGGTCTCGGTCGACTCTCCCGATTTTCGGGAGCGGATCTTTTCCGGCGATACCGTCTACCTCCGGATGCACGGCCGGGACGGCTGGTACCGGCACGACTATACCCGGAGTGAACTCGCCGGTGTCCGGAACCAAGTCGCCGGCGTCGGCCCGGCTCGGGCATACATCTTTTTTAACAACGATCATGCCATGCTAGAGAACGCGAGAGCGATGGCGCGCCTCTTCGGGTGGGGGTTTCCCGGATGAAGGTGGGGAACGATCGTTTCCTTCGAATATCGTCAAACAATTCTTTTTTTTACTATCAGGAACCGCTTCGCAGGAACTTTTCCTGGAACGCCGGGCGGTTCAAAAGGCTTTCGGCAAATTGAGGCAAAAATGGGAGTCGTTCGGCAATACGAAATAGAATCGTATAAATATCGCATGCATCATCTAATATCTTGGGGAACTATTACCCCGGTGACATGAGAGAACTTAGACGCGAGTGGGAGATTTCCCCATGGGGAAATCTCCGCACTCACTCGTCGCGTGCGGTGTTTACCGCATCCGGGCGGTCGGGTGGGTATCCACCCCCTGCACCCCCTCTCGCGCTGGCGTGCTCTCTTTTCCGTTCTGCTATGCGCAACCTGACCTCCTCGTCCACGAACCGGAGGGGTACGCCCTGTTCCCGTGCGATTGCCGAGAGGTCATCGTACTCAGGCTTTTCTGCGATCAGGCGGCCGCTCGCGGTCGAGGTCTTTACCCGGACGGGATACACCCTGCCGCCGAGGTTGACCGGCACCGTCTCCTTCTCCCGGTCGGCCACCACCTTCCGGAACTCGTGCACGCGCACACCGAGGGTCCCGGTCTCCTCCATGAGAACCCGGACGAGGCGGTCTTCATCTCCGGCTGCCGCCATCACCGATACGACGTTGACCGGCCGGTTCTTCTTCCCGAGTGCCGGAGTGACGAAGACGTCCACTGCGCCCTCTGCTAAGAGGCGCTCGACCGCGTAGCCGATCACCTCACCGGAGGTATCATCGAGATTCGTCTCGAGGATAACGAACCGGTCCTCGCCCGGGGGAAGGCTCTCCCCCTCCACCACCCGGAGCAGGTCGGGCCGTCCCGGAACCTCCCGGGTGCCGGTACCGTAGCCGACCCGGATGGGGACCATGGTCGGGTATGGGTTTACAGCACGCTCCGCGAGGCCGGCGAGCAGAGCTGCTCCTGTCGGCGTGGTCAGCTCGACGTCGACGGGCACGGAGGCATACGGGAACCTGTGTCGGGCGAGGATATCGAGCGTCGCCGGCGCAGGCCCCGGGATCGCACCGTGCTCCGTCTGGATGGTCCCGCCGCCGAGCGCCGGCGGCGTTGCAACGATCGCCCCTTCGAGGAACCCGGCACGGTCGAGGAGCAGCATCGTCCCGACGACGTCGAAGATCGTGTCAACCGAGGCGATCGCGTGTCGCGAAAACCCGGCCCGGTGGAGATATGCTTCTGCAGCGGCGAGGTCGCCAAGGACCGCAAGCGCCCGGGAGCGTGCATCCGCCGAGAGGCCTGCCGCAACACCTGCCGCGGCAGCCGCCTCCAGAAGGTCTCCTGCGTCCGCCGCGCCCACCTCTTCTATCTCGATCGCGAGGCGGGTTGCCGTGATTCCGCCGGCATCCACGACTTTTGCTTCGTAACTGAACTCCCGACAGAGATCGAGGGTCTGGATTGCATCCGCCAGCGGATCGAGTGCCCGGGGCTCATCGAAGAGATCAATGAGGGACGCAAGGAGCATATCCCCCGCTATCCCTGCACATGCCGGGTCGATGACGAGGACCTTCATGCTCTCCGCCGCTTCCTCACTCCACTCCCCCAAGCGGCCTGCTGAGACCTGCATACACCATCTGCGCGAGTATAGCGACCTTCCCCGCCGCCTCCCGCCCGCCGGCAATGGCGTTCGTCAGGCGTGCGCCCTTCGCGGCCTGTTTTGCGGCTTCTTTCGGGTCGGTCCCGAGGGCGGCCGCGACCGCGGCGGGAACAGTGATGTTGAGGATGGTGTGCCCGCTGTACTGCAACTCCTGGGTGAGGACGGCGCCGACGAAGATGGCGGTGCCCATATCGGGGTCGTCCCGCCCCTTTCCCTCGAGCGCGTACTCGGGGATCACCCGGGCGGTGAGGTTCTCGATGTGGTAGTCCTTCCCGTCGATGGCAATGTCGTAGGAGACCTTCGGATCGAACCCCCAGAACTTCGCGGTGAACCCATCCGTCCTCCGCGCATGGGGCGCGATCTCCGTGAAGCGGAACGCGATCTCTTTCCCTGTGAATCCGGAGAGAGCCGCAGAGCCCCGCTTCTCGACAAGAGCCCTGCGTTCGTCGTCGAGCGCTCCGGCCGCCTCCTCAAGGGATCTTCCTGCCTTGAGCATCTCGTAGACCTTTGCCGCCCGCCGGTAGATCGCCCGGTCCCGCACCGTTTCGCTTGCCCGGATGCATGCCTCCGTCACCGAACCCCGGTTCACGACCTCCGCCTTCCGGACGATGGTGTTTAAGCCGCAGAGGGCGAGCTCGGGGTCGATGAACGACTGCATCTTGTAGTCCCGGATCGCTCCGGCGGTCGCCTCGACGTCACCGCCGTTTGCAAGCAGCAGCCGCAGCGCCGGCAGGATGTCGCCGGCGAGGTGGCCGAGCGGGACGTTCACCGGCCCGCCAGAGAACCCGGCCCCGATGACGGCGGACTCCTGGAACCCGGCGAAGAGCTCGTTTGTGACCATCGACCCGATCACCGACGGTCCGCCCACATCCTTCAGGATCAGCCCGAAGTCGCCGACAAGCCGGGCGGTGTCGTACTCCTCCCCGGTTCCCCGCATGTGGAGCCTCTCGGGGAGTTTCGCCGCCTCGACGGCCCCCTTCCCGGCGAGGTAGGCGGAGTCGACCTGCCCGAACTTCCCGAACTCCTCCCCGAGCATGGCGTCCGGGTGGACGAGTTCCATCGTCACCGCTGCCGCGATCAGGGCTGGCCAGAGCGGGTATGGGGTCGTCCCGGCCCCCTCCATGCTCCGCATCATCGCCTCGGTCCCGACCTTCGCGGCGTTTCTCGCGAGTTCGGGGATGTTGTAGTCCTCGCCGAGTGCGGCGTGGCCCATCATGCCCCCACCGGCGACGAACGGCGGCAGGATCGCACCGTCGAGACGGGTCAACTTCTTCTCCATCAACGCCCCGTAGACCGCGAGGTAGGCGGGGAACGCCGGGACACGGTGGGTGAACTTGTTCGTCGTCAGGGCGATGGCGCTCGTCCGGTCGCCGCCGGCGTGCATCCGGGCGATGGCGCCGAGTTTCCGGTTCCCGAGCGGTACGCCGGCACGGGCGCAGCTTCCTGAGAAGTAGGCGAGCGTCGCGACGATCAGGGCCGCGTTCGCCGCCTCCGCCCCGGCCCGCTTCGCTTCACCCACCGCCTTCCCGATAACCGAGTCAAGCGGCAGGTGCGGGGCCGAGGCGTCGACGACCGTCATATTCATCAGGTGCATCTCCGGGGCACCGATGTTACAGAAGATGTCCTCCGCGAGCGAGTTTGCTGCGGCAAACGCGGGGATGACGAGCGCCCCGTGCCCGCGGGTCGCCGCCTCCAGTTTGTCGACGGTCATGTAATCGGGTTTGAACGTCACGGCGTGGGCCGCGGCGAGGAGCACCCTCTCTCGTTCGGTATCCATGATCCGGTAACCTCCGTTCCTCGGACGCGGAATGGAGGTTCCCGGCATAAATACGTGCCGACCCCGGGGGTGCCGGGGTTCCGGTTACATGTACAGCGCCTGGATGGCGACAACCTCGGCGCTGTCCTTTGCCCGCGAGTAGTCCTCGAGAGGCTCGGCATTCACCTCAAAAAAACGCAGTCCCCACCCGAATGGGGTGAGAACGTCATGTGCCTGCTCCTTCTCGCCGAGGATGTAGAGCGTTGCGGCCATTGCCTCCACCGAGGTGAGCCGAAATGGCCGGCCGAAGTTCACCGGGTTTGCGGCCACGAGGAAGGGGAGCGCCCGGCGGTTGCGCCAGGAGGCGACCGCCCCGGTATCGAGAACCTCCCAGGAGCAGTCGAGCGCGGTTATCGAGGGGAGATTCCGGTCGGCGGGGGAGACCGCTTGCTTCGCGGTCGGGTCGAGGAGGAGGGTCGAGCGGGGGATCTTGGCGATGCTCGTGACGATCCGGACAAGCCCGCGCCGGGCGAGTTTCTTCATCGTGCACTTCCGGGGGTCGCAGGTGTCGTCCCGGTAGGCGTAGAGCGGTATCATCTGTCTTGTTATGGTACGCCGCCCAGGTACTATC
>DAOSER010000011.1:0-25024 GCA_035363235.1 Methanoculleus sp. | reverse complement strand
GAGGTCCTGTGCAAGCCGGTTGAGCGACTCTTTCACCTCGCCCTCAAAGACGATCCGGTACCCCCGTTTCCCGGTGCGGTACTGCGAGATCGCCGACGGCGTCATATCGAGGAGGCGGGCGGCCTCCAGCTGGGAGACGCCCATAGCGTTCAGTTCTTCCGCGATCGCAGCACGGATTGCGGGCAGCACATTCCATACAATCAACTGGCAGGGGAGTTTCATTATACCACAACTTTTAATGGTTCCTGAACAAATCTAACGGTGATGTTAACAATTGTTAACTTTGACTTCGGAGAACAAATACCTTTGTGCAGAATCGGGATGCGGCGTGAACACCATGGTTAACGGGAGATCACGGTCGGTCTACATGGACCACGCGGCGACGACGCCGGTGCGGCCGGAGGTCGTCGAAGAGATGCTCCCCTGCTTCTCGGAACGGTTCGGGAACCCTTCTTCGATCTACGCCCTCGCCCGTGAGGCGCAGGTGACGATGGAGAGGGCGCGGGGACGGGTGGCAGCGGCGATCGGGGCGCTGCCGGAGGAAATCTTCTTCACCTCCGGGGGGACCGAGGCCGATAACTGGGCGATCAAAGGGGTGGCGACGGCGAACCGGAGGAAGGGCGATCACATCGTCACCTCAGCGATCGAGCACCACGCCGTCCTCCATCCCTGCGAGAGCCTGGAGAAGCAGGGCTACCGGGTCACCTACCTCCCGGTCAACGAGTTCGGCCGGGTCGATCCGGCGGCGGTCGAGGAGGCGATCACCGATAAGACCGTCCTCGTCTCGGTGATGACCGCGAACAACGAGATCGGGACGATCCAGCCGATCCGTGCCATCGCGGAGATCGCACACGACCACGGCATCCCGTTCCACACCGACTCCGTCCAGGCGATCGGGGCGATACCGATCGACGTGGATGCGCTCGGGGTCGATCTCCTCTCGCTCTCGGCCCACAAGTTCGGCGGCCCGAAGGGGACGGGAGCGCTCTACATCCGGAAGAAGACCCGGATCGGGACGTTTATGGACGGCGGCGCGCAGGAGCGGGGCCGCCGGGCCGGGACCGAGAACGTCCCCGGCATCGTCGGGCTGGGACGGGCGATCGAACTTGCGACCGCCGATATCCCCGGGCATGCCGCCCGGCTCGCCGCGATGCGCGATAAGCTGATCCGGGGGATCCTGGAATCGATCCCGGATACCCGGTTGAACGGCCACCCGACCGAGCGGCTCGCAAACAACGTCAACGTCGCGTTCCGCTACGTCGAGGGGGAGTCGATCCTGCTCATGCTCGACGCCCTCGGGATCGCCGCCTCCACGGGGAGCGCCTGTACCTCGGCGTCGCTTGAGCCCTCGCACGTCCTCACCGCCTGCGGCCTCCCGCCCGAGCACGCCCACGGCTCGCTCCGCCTCACCCTTGGTTCCCGGAACACCGATGACGACGTCGACTACGTCCTCAGCGTCCTCCCCCGGGTGGTCGAGCGCCTTCGGAAGATGTCACCGCTCAACCCGGAACGATAACGCGTGATTCCTATGTACAGCGAACGAGTTATGGACCATTTCATGAACCCCCGGAACATGGGGGAGATCCAGGATGCGGACGGTGTCGGCGAAGTCGGAAACCCGGCCTGCGGCGACATCATGCGGATAACCCTCCGGATCGAAGAGAACAGGATCGTGGATGCAAAGTTCAAGACCTTCGGGTGCGCCGCCGCCATCGCGTCGAGCTCGATGGCCACCGAGCTCGTCAGGGGAAAGACCCTCGAAGAGGCGTGGGCGGTCACCAACCGGGCGGTTGCCGAGGCGCTGGAGGGGCTGCCTCCCCAGAAACTTCACTGTTCGGTCCTCGCCGAAGAGGGGATCCACCAGGCGATCGACGACTTCCGGGCGCGGCACGGGACCCCGAAGGTGGATGGAGGATAACGGTATGCTCCTTCTACGGGAACGGGAACGTTACGCCCGGCAGATCCTCCTCTTCG
The DNA here is from genome assembly GCA_035363235.1 of Methanoculleus sp. Classification (GTDB taxonomy): domain Archaea; phylum Halobacteriota; class Methanomicrobia; order Methanomicrobiales; family Methanoculleaceae; genus Methanoculleus. Next base: position 23,050 of record DAOSER010000011.1, on the reverse strand, counting down.
GCGAGGAGGGGCAGGAGCGGCTGAAGAAGGCGAAGGTCTTCATCGCCGGGGCAGGGGGTCTCGGCTGCCCGATCGCTCTCTACCTTGCCGTCGCCGGTGTCGGGGAGATCCTTCTTGTGGACAGGGATACCGTGGACCGGACCAACCTGAACCGGCAGGTCCTTCACTGGGAAAGCGACATCGGCGAGTTGAAGGCCAGGTCCGCAGAAGCGAAACTCCGGGAGGCAAACCCGGATATCCGGGTCGAGGCGCTTGCAGCGACCATCGATGAAGCGAATGTCCGGGACCTGATCGCCGGTGCCGATCTGATCGTGGATGCGATGGACAACTTCCCGACCCGTTACCTCCTGAACCGGGAGGCGCTCAGGTCCGGTATTCCCCTGCTGCACGGCGCAGTCCGGGGGTTCGACGGCCAGGCGACGACCATCATCCCCGGCCGGACGGCTTGCCTCGAGTGCATCTTCCCGGAGGCCCCGCCCGGCGAGGTCTTCCCGGTCGTCGGAACGACTCCGGGGATTATAGGTCTCATTCAGGCGAACGAAGCGATCAAGTACGTCACCGGCGCCGGCGACCTTTTATCGGGCCGGCTCCTCCTCTGGGACGGACTCTCGGCGAAGCTTGAGACGTTTGCCGTAGAACGGCGGCTGGAATGCCCTGCCTGCGGCGGGAGGCGAGGATCATGATAGTCCGGGTGAGGGCGTTCGCCCGGTTCAGGGAGATCCTCGGGGGCGATCTGGCGCTCGAACTCCCCGATGGGGCGGTGATGGCCGCGGTTCTTGCCGTGCTCCGGGACCGTGCCGGAGGCGAGAGCGACGCGATCTTCGATGAGACCGGGGCGTTCCGGTCTCACGTCATCCTGATGCGAAACGGGAAGCGGGTGAAGAGAGACGACCTCTATACGCTTGTCCTTGCGGATGGGGATGAGGTTGCCATCTTCCCGCCGGTTGCAGGCGGATGAAGGAGGACACGGGCATATGATTGGAATTACCGGGAATGTTATAGACGCAGGCGCGATGATCGAGGCGGCGAAGAGGCCGGGCATGGGAGCCCTGGTCACCTTCTGCGGCGTCGTCAGGGACGACGGCGGGATCGAGCGGATGGAACTGGAGGTCTACGAGGAGGTTGCGGTCCGTGAACTGGAGGCGATCCGCGACGAGACGATGCGGGAATACCCGATCGAGTCGGTGGATATCGTCCACCGTATAGGGTCCCTGTGCGTCGGCGACACCATTCTCCTCATCATTGTCGGAGCCGGGCACCGAAAGGAGGCGTTTGCTGCCTGCGAGTATATCATCGACCGGCTCAAGCAGACCGTGCCGATCTGGAAGAAGGAGTTTTGCCGGGACGACGAACGGTGGGTGCCCGGAGAGTCCATGGACAGGATGTCCTCCAGGTCCGGGTGAATCTTTTTCTCCCGCAGCCCCCAAGAGATCGATACCCATGAACGATGACCTGAAGGCAGCCGTCCGCGAGCGGTGCCGGAGGATGGAGATCCCGCTCGTCGGGTTCGCGACCACGAACCGGTGGAAGAACCCGCCGTTTCAGCCCTGGATGCCGGAGGAGTTCTACCCGCAGTCGATCTTTCCCGAGGCCCGGTCGGTGATCGTCATCGGTCTTCCCGTCCACCTCCCGGTGCTCGAGACCTCCCCCTCGATCTACTACCATGAGTTGTATAAGACCGTCAACACCCTCCTCGACCAGTACACCTACCGGCTCGCCTCGTTCCTCAATGACTGCGGCTACCCCTCGGTATTCGTCCCCCGGGACGGCTACGGAAGCGTTGAGGTGCTCCAGAAGAACCCTGTCGCCTTCTTCTCCCACCGCCACGCTGCACTCCTTGCGGGGCTCGGGACGTTCGGCGTGAACAACACTCTCATAACACCGAAGTACGGACCTCGTGTTCGGTTCGGATCGGTCCTCACCGCCGCGGACATCCCTCCCGATCCGATGCTCGCGGAGGACCTCTGCACCCGGTGCATGCTCTGTGTCCGCGCCTGCCCGGCGGGTGCGCTCGATGAGCGGGACTACCCCGAAGGCCTCACCGATAAGGCGGCCTGCGCGGCAAACAGCGCCGAACTCGCCCGGCGCCACATCTCACCCTGCGGGATCTGCATCCGGGTCTGCCCGGTGGGAGAGGACCGGCGGCACTACGGGCGGAAGACCTCAACCGGCGACGAAGACCCGCGTCGCCGCCGGGCCCGGGCGCACGTGCAGAAATACGGCGGGCTGTAAGCCCGCCAAAAAAGGTTATTCTCGTTTCACCTTGCCCATCAACTGGTCCATCATCTCCGGCGCCCGATCGCGCAGGCCGAGCCCGACGATGATGGCGATCGCCGCGCCGAGGCCGAGCCCGACTCCCCAGGCGATCGGGACGACAAAGACGTAGATGATTGAGAGGTCGATCAAGAGTTGCTGGAGCGCGAGGATGGCGACGACGAAGTAGAGAAACGCCCGCAGCAGCATTGCGATCAGTCCGAAGCCCTGGATCTGTTGCACCTCCCCCATGTTCTGAAGGATGTCCATCAGCCAGTCGATCAGGATGATCCCGATGACGAGGATCAGGATGAACGCGACGATGTTCGGGATGTAGGCCACGATGGCCGCAACCGCCGCCGTCAGGGTCGGGATCTGCAGGACACTGACCGCTGCGAGGATCGCGATCAGGTAGATGAACCAGCGGACGATGAGGTCGAAGAGGCGGCTTATGTTCATTGTGGATCGTTCGATCTGCTTGCCGGCCGATGTCTTCCGGAGTGCGTCGTCGACACCGAGCCGGTCGAGGAGTTCGGCAACGACCCTGCCGAGGATGCGTCCGATGATCCAGCCGATGATGAGGATGATGATCGCTGCAATAAGGTTTGGTAGAAACAGAATGACGTTACGGGCCAGTTCTTCAACCGGCTCAAATGGCGCCAAAACTTGCGCCGTGAGGTCTCCATTTGTCACGGTATACCACCGTGGGTAGGATCAGGCAAGTACTATATAAATCCAGATGCCCCTGCCCCCCTCCGGGTCACGGGGATTCCATCGCAGGAGGGTGGGATAAAGGGGTTTCACTCCGGGATCCCGGCTCCCATAAGGGCCCGCGGGCGGCCGCTGAGGCGGTACATCAGCGCAAGGACCGCCGGCATGACGACGATTGCGCCCACGAGCGAGAACCCGACGGTGATGACCGTCACGATCCCGAAGTTAGAGATGATATTGAACGATGAGATGGTGAGCGCCGCGAACCCGAAGACCGTCGTCATCCCCGATGCCGTGATGGCCGTCCCGATCTTCTGAACGGCGATCTGGATAGCGTCGAGGAACTCCATGCCTCGTGCGAGTTCCTCCTCGCACCGCTCCATGATCAGGATGGTGTACTCGGATGCGACCCCGATCGTCATCGACCCGAGGACGGCGGTCAACGGGGTGTAGTCAAGGCCGAGGAGGTACATGATCGCCCCGTTCCAGCCCACGATGAAGACGATCGGGATGACCGGCGAGATGGCCGAGAACTTCCGGTAGACGAGGAGCAGGAACCCGAGGATGAAGGCGAACCCGAGCACGGTCATGAACGTCTTCGACTCGCTGATATCGTCCATGAGGGCGGCGAACATCTCCAGCTGGCCGGTGATCTTGACCGTCACGCCCGCCGGCGGGTTGCTCCACGCAACGTCGCCCTGCATCCTCCCGACGAGGTCGCGGGCGATGCTCATCTCCATATCGACCGTTGAGAACTGGAGTACCGCTTCCATGTTTCCGTTGAGGTAACGGGAGAGGGTCGCCTCCGGGACCCGGGCGGTGACCTCATCGATCTCTCGTGCGGTCGAGGGGAGCACTCCGCCGTTGTACTCCCGGATCAGGGTCGCGATGCTCGTAACACCGGTGATCTTATCGTTGTGCTCCTGCTCGTAGACCCCGAATTGATCGATCCAGGTGAGCGTCTCCGGAGAGAGGACATCGTCCGCGAGTACGACGACCGGGATGGTGCTCGTTGACCCCATCGTCCGGGTGATCTTCTCGAGGTCCAGGAGGGCAGGCATATCTCCGGGAACGAAGGTCTTCTCGTCCGAACTGATAGGAACCTTCTCGTCAAGGTAGAAGCCCCCTGCCGCGACCACCGCAAAGAGCAGGATAACCGGGAGCGGATGTTTTGCGACCGTATAGGCCAGCCGGCCGAGGAGTCGGTCATACCGCTCCATTACAGAGCCTCCGGACTCCGGAGCGGTGCCGGACGCGGCAATCTCCCTCTTTGGACGGTAGCGGGTGACGATCGCAAAGATCGGGACGATGATGAGCGCCGCCATGTAGCAGGAGACGACCCCGATGGTGCAGACAATCCCGAAGTCGGCGACCATCGGCACCGGGGCAAAGAACATCGCGATGAACCCGAGCGCCGTCGCCGACATCGCGATCAGGACCGAGGGCCCCATCTGGGTGACGGTGGCCCGTACGGCCTCCGGGATGGTGCCGCGCCGGATCTCCTCGTCGAACCGGGCATGGAACTGGATCGCGTAGTCAATCCCGATCCCGATCAGGACCGGGAACGCCCCTATCACCACCATGCTGACGGGAATACCGAAGAGGCCCATGAACCCGAAGGTCATGATCACCCCGACGGCCACGATCCCGACGGGGAGGAGGCTGTAGCGGACGTGGGAGAAGAGGAGCATCACCGCGAGGACCATGAGAAGCATGGCCGCAAGGATCAACATGCCCATCTGTCCCCCCATCTCCTCTTCCATCTCCTTCGAGAATGCTGGGTTTCCGGAGACTGTGACCGCGAGGCCCGGCGGGGGCTCCGATATGCCCACGGCGGACTGGATGTTCTCGACGACCCGCATCTGGGCCTCCATGGTAACGCCGGGCTCAAGGGCGATGACGCTGATCGTCATCAGATCCGAGGGCAGCATCCGTTCGACCATCTCCGGTGGCGCCTGCGCGATGATCGCGTCAATCTCTGCTTTGGAAGACGGCAGGGTGCCGCCGTTCGCCTGCTTCAAGAGATCGACGACACCGGAGACGCTATCGACGTAGCGCTCGTTCCGGAGATCTTCCTGGAGATGGTCGATGTACCTGAGGGCATCGGGGCTTCGGACGCTGTCCGCCTCATAGATGAGCATGATCGCGTCGGAGCCGTAGGTTTCGGCGTAATGATCGAGGAGCGCGCCGCGGGGGGTGTTCTTATCGATGTAGGTGTCGTCGCCGGTCTGCATCGTCACCATCGAGAGCCCGAAGAGCGCTATGATAAAGACGGCCGCGGCAATCCCGGCGACGGTCCAGGTGTGGTTGTTGATGGCGGCGGCGAGCCACTCGTAGGGGTTCTTCATGCGTGCTCCTCCTCTATACCCCCGCCGTACTCGCTGATGATTGTGAGTGTCACGGCGTGGGCAATCTCACTGTCACTCCTTCCGGCGGCCTCAATCCCATACTCCTCGGCGGTGCGCCGGAGTTTTTCGGGATCGAGGATCCGATAGCCGTGCTCTGTCTCGCCGGATCTCGCTGTTACGGTGAGAACGGACGAGAGCAGGGATGCCGTAACCTCCTCGTCCATGGCGAGACGGTGGAGCAGGGCCACGGCTTGCCGGTAGTCCGCCGGGGGGAGGAATCCCGCTTCGATCCAGATCTGGCCGGTCTCCTCAAAGAAGAGTTCTTTATATGGTGCTTTGTGGTGGGCCGGTCTCCGGCACGGGAGTTCTTCGGAATCCCGACGGGATCCGATGTTACACGGGGTTGCGCAATTCACGTTTTTCCTCGTTATAAGTGACTCATCTGTTGAGGGTAGTGTTTTCAAGGGACAGGATATGAACTTGCTGCAACCCGGGCGCGGACTGGTATCGGAGCCCGGTTCCCGGATGGAGTTCTCCGTAGCAGGTTCTCTCGTGCTTCGCATATCGATCTGTATTGGAAAGTTGGAAGATTCAAGATTTTACCGCACATGTACGGGTTTTATAGGATCCGGTGTCCCACGCGGAGTATGATACGGAAGATGACCCTCGAGGTCCTTCCAAAGGATCCGCTGATGGGCATACCCGTCGACGCTGCCGACCTCAATCAGGTCATGAGAGACTTCCTGGACAGAGTCGAGTCCGTGAAGATCCTCGAATGCCTCAAGATGGACCTTGAGCGGGGGGAGGAGATGCTGGTTGCCGAGATCACGATGAAAAAGGGACACGCCGTGAGCGATCTCGAATGGCCGGAGAATCTGGGATCGTTTGAGGTGCTCAGGGGCAAAGACCGGACCTGTACCTGCTTTGTGCGGTACGTCGTCCGGGACGCGTTCCTACTGGAGAAGATGCGCGAGTTCGACCTGGACATCGTCTGGACGCTGCCCATGTATAAGTCCCGCGATCTGCTCGTCTACACCTGCATCGGCGACGCCGAGAACCTGAACGGGATTCTCCGTCTCATGTCCACCTATGGGGAGGTCCGGAACGTGATCCTTGAGGAAGCAACCTTTTCCGAGCACGACCCCCTCTCATGCCTCACCCGGAGGCAGAGAGATCTCTTGCTCGCGGCGAAACGCTACGGCTACTACGAGTACCCCCGCAGGATCAACAGCGAGCAGCTCGCGGAGAAGGTGGGCATCAGCAAAACCACCGCGATCGAGCACCTGCGAAAGGCAGAGGCGCGGCTCATCTCCACACTTCTTACCGGCTACTGACGGATTGTTGTCGGCAGATGGTGATGCGAGCGGCTGCCCGGCCATATCCGGGCCTGCCGCCGTTGCCGCCCGTTACGATCCAGAGCGTGTTGATGATGGATCTTTTGGTCCCTGGAAGGTATTCCTATCCGGTTCGGGTGGTATCGCTCCTCCGTTCTGCTCTCATCAGTCCTTGCCGGAGCAGCCTTTCTCGAAAGGTGGGTATGTTCCGGCCCGGCGTTCCGGCTTGTGGTGTACGCCTGGCCTCTGGCGGGCGGCTGCTCCGGAGGAGGACGGTCTTGCGAGAGATGGGTTCTCTCTCGCCGATACATTCGTCTCTCTCCGGAAACCATAAGAGTGTTGCAACTCAATAGAGGTGCAATGATTGCTGAAATACTCCCCGGGCTCCGGGCTCTCGGGATGAACGAGTACGAGGCAAGCGTCTACTCCACGCTCGTCGGGCTGCAGAAAGCGACCGCACGGGACATCCACGAGGTGAGCGGAGTTCCCAGGGGACGCATCTACGAGATCTTAAACGATCTGGCCCGGCGGGGGTTCATCGGGGTGGAGGAGGGATCCCCCTCCTCCTACTACGTGCTCGACATCGACGTGGTCTTCGACCGGCTCAAAGACGATTACGTCCGCTCCCTCGACAAGACCCGTGAGGCGTTAAAGAGCCTCTCGGTAAAACCGCGCCTGCACCCGGTCTCGTTCTTCATCCTCCGGAGCGGCTGGGCGATCGAGAACCATATCTCCTCGCTCTTCCGCCGGGTGAAGAAGAGCATGGTGATCCTCTGCTACGATCCCGGATTCCTCCGGCGATATTACACAGCCATCAAGCCGCTCGAGCGCAAGATCGACCTCTACGTGGTCGTGAGGAAGAAGGAAGACTATGCCGACATCAACCTCCCGATCTATGAGGCTGAAGGAACCGTCATCGACCTCCTGGACGTCCGGCCGGTGAAAGAATCCGCGAAAGACGGCGTGAGGACGGACGAGTGTGCAATCCTGGCCGACGGGCAGGATTTCCTCGCCATTGCCACCGCGGGTTCCGAGCGGCACGCAGTGATCGGTTCGGATATGCCGATCATCGGTTACCTGCAGAAGACGATCGCCGAGCGGCTTAATGAGGCATGAGGTGGGTACCCACCTCATCGGACTCCTGTTTCTTACTAACCCCGGGGTTAACCCTCCGGGTTGACGACCCGTCCTGCAAAGAGGATCGTGCCGGAATCCTCCTCTACGATGAGGAAGACGAACGGGTGGTCCGCCCGGAAGACGGGCGTGGGGTCCCCGCCGGGCGCGCTCGCCACGTTCATAACGACCCCGGTCGCCGCCGCGGCCTCGGTCCCCTCCTCGTTCACGTCGACGAAGGCCTTGTGGACGACATCGCTGATGAAGAGATCCTCTGTCCCGTCCATCCCCGAGAAGTTGGCCGCGTCGGTGAACCCCGTCGGCATCCCCATTGCGGTGAGAGCCTGCGGGAGGCTGTACGTCGTCTCAAGCGTGAACTTCGGGAAGACGACCCTGACGCGCCGGTCGGTCAGTGCATCCCGGATATCCGTGAGCGTCCCGGCGCCGATAGCCTCCTCCGCCGCCATCAGATTATCTTCCTTCGGGAGGAGGACGAGCATCGAGAGTTCCGTTCCGTCGGCGTGTGCATACGGCATCCTGAGCATCTGGAGGGTCTCGGTCTCCGCGTACCCGTAGATTGCGTCTTCATCCGTCCGGTGCATCATCGGAACCTGCACCGCTTCGCCCGAAGAGATCCGGAACTCCTCCTCGGTCGTCTCGTCCGGGTCGAACTGCTTGACCCAGGTGCCCTTGAAGTAGATCGCGTTCGTGATCACGAGCCGGGTCATCGGGTCGATCGAACCCGCCGGGAGGAGGTCGCGGATCTTATCCTCGGTCTTCTCCTCCACCCAGCGGTTGATCGTCTGCCGCGACGCTTCGGAGTCGCCGATGAAGTCGAGGTTCGTGACATTCGCTCCATACCACCTGGCGGCCGTATCGACGTACTCCGGAAGGAACGGGTAGGTCTCCTCAGCCCAGAGAGCGTTTGCGGTGCGGAGAGTGTAGTTCTCGTCCCCACTGTTCAGGACGGCATCGAGCCCCGCGAACCCGGTTCTCCGGAGGGTTCCGTTCTGTGGGAGGTGGAGGACTGATCCGATCTCGTCGGCGGTTGTTCCCCGGGCGCCCTCGTAGGTGATCGCGAGGGCCGAGGAGATGCTGTAGGGCGAGAAGAAGATGTTTTTGCCCGCATTCTCCGGGTCGCTCGCGAGGTGCCGGTAGAGGTCGGCTGCGAACCGGTTGTTCCCCGTCGAGACGCTGCCGACGCCTTCTGCTGCAGTCTGGCTATCCATTGGCTCTTTCTCCCCGGCAGGTGGAGTGGGCTCAGTAGTTGTGGTTTGCGGCGTATCGATGCACCCGGCAGCGATGCAGCCGATCACGACGAGGCCTGCGAGAAGTAGCAGGCCGCTGACTCTTCTGTCCATGATGTGCGGTATGGCGCCCGGGGTTGTTATGCGTAGCGCTATCGTTCGGGGTCTGGAGCCGTCCTTTCGTAAGCGGTCATCCCGCTACCTCCGGGAGGACCTCCCGCCCGAAGTCCTCGATGAACTCAGCCTGACCCCGGTTCACGTTGTGCAGGTAGAGATGTGAAAAGCCGAGATCGATGTCGGCCTGAAGCCACCGGACGTGCTTCTGTGGGTTCGCCGAGGCGCGGATCTTTGCAGAGACCTTCGCGGGTTCGGCGAACTCGGCCATCGCCTCGAACTCTCCCGGCGCCCGGAGGGTCTCGAGCACCGCGGGCGGGAAGATATTCGCCCGCCACTGTTCCCATGCGCCGGCTCGAGCCTCATCGTCGTCCCGGGCGTAGGAGAGGTCCACCTTGAGGTACATCGGCTTTTCCTCCCCTCCCCCGCGCCGGAACGCCCCGACGATCTCTGCGAGTTCGCTCTTCGGCATCGCGATGGTGATGAGGCCGTCAGCCCATCTGCCGACCCATTCTGCGGTCGCAGGTGTCAGGGCCGCGCCGATAAGGAGCGGCGGCTCGGGCGGCCGGGTGTAGAGGCGTGCGCCGACGGTGCGGATCGGGAAGTCAGCCGTGACCGTCTCCCCCGCCCAGAGCCTTCTGATGATGGTGGCGGACGCGAGGAGCCGGTCGTTTCGCTCCTGCTTCTCCGGCCAGACCTCACCCGCGATGCTCTCGTTGAGGGCCTGGCCGCTCCCGACGGCTATCCAGAACCGGCCGGGAAACATCTCCGCGAGCGTCGCCGCCGCCTGGGCGATGATTGCCGGGTGATAGCGGTAGCCCGGGGCACAGACCACCCCTGCCGGAAGGGCGGTCGCCTGAAGCGCCGCGCCGAGCCATGACCAGGCAAACCCGCTCTCCCCCTGGGCGGGAGTCCAGGGGTTGAAGTGCTCGGAGGAGAGGATGCCCCGAAACCCGGCCGTCTCAGCACGTTTTGCCAGGTTCAGGAGCAACCCGGGAGGAAACTGCTCGTGCGATGCATGATACCCAACCGTCACCGTCGATTCTGCCACTGATACCGCCTCCGTGCCGGGTCTTCCCGCGAACCGGTGGGCTGACTGGAGGTGCGGATACTTAAAACGTACCTGCCGCCTGCACCTCCGGCATCACTCCTCGTTTGCGAGCATGGTGTAGAGCAGTCCGAAGATGCCTGCTGCTGCAAGTCCGGCGACAAATTCTCGTGTCAGACCGATGGCCCTTCCGTTCGGGCCGACGCGGTAGCCAGGATATACCCGTCCGCCTTTCGCATCAGGAGCAGCCGCCATCTCCCCCACTCCGGGGCGCATCCCGTCTCCCGTCGGGCATAAAGAATGTGCCGCCGGGAACCCCCGCACCGGTGGGGCGTGGGGCGGTTCAGGCCTGTCCCAGGAACTCGATGTAGATGTAGTAGGCCGAGAAGGCTGCAAAGAATACGCCCACGGCAAACGTCAGGATGGCAACACCCAGGGACGGCCGGAACTCGGTCGGGAGCGCCCGCCGGTTCAGGTAAATCGTCATGAAGGCGACCACCGGGATCTGGATCGCCTCGATGATCCCGGCTATGGCGAGGGCAGTCACCGGTTCGAGCCGCACGAGGACGAAGACGAGCGGCAGGATGCCCATCAGCCCGAGCAGGTAGACGTAGCGGTAGAACCGCATTGAGACCCACCGCCCGGTGGCCTTCATCTGGCGGGCGATGAAGATCGACCCCTGGCCGAGCATCCTGGTCCAGCCGTCGAGGTTGGCGACGAGGGTGCTCCAGAAGGCGAAGAACGCGGCGAGGATCATCAGCCAGGCTCCCGGCGGCCCCCAGACCTCTCCGAGGAGCACCGAGAGGACTGCGGTCACCTCGGACCCCTCGGGGAGGAGTCCCTCCGGTCGGAGGAGTTCGGTCCCCAGGATGAGGAGCGCGACGAGCAGGATGAGGATGATGCCTGCTGCGATGGTCGTGGATATGGCCATAAGGCGGAGCCAGCCCCGCATGTAGTTCTTTTCGCCCCGGGAGGGGTGCGCGATCTCCGGCAGGCCTTCCTCCTCGATGACCCTCTCTTCCCCGCCCTGCAGGTGCACCGTGTAGTAGGCGGCGCCGTAGCCCCGGGCCGTGAGCCAGTAGGAGTACCAGACGAGGCCTGCGGCCCCGGACATCACGAACCCGAGCCAGGGCAGGAGTTCGGCGAACTCGACGTCGGGCGGGAGGGTAGGCATGAGGCCCGTGGCGAGCGGCACGATGCCGGGGAAGATGAAACCCGCGGTGGTCACCAGGGCCACGATGATCGCGAGTGCCATCACGATGGATACCCGTTCCACGCCCTGGTACTTTCCGAAGAAAACAAGGGCGAGCGAGATGAGGAGGACGACCACCGCCCATACCGTGAAACTTCCGGGAAGGGCGAGGATGATCGCGGAACTCGCGGCCCCCGCCATCCCGGTGATGGTCGCGACCGCAACCAGGATCTGGGGGAGGACGATCACCCAGATGCCCCAGTTCGCCGGCCCGGGGAGGTTTTTGATCCCCTGGAGGAGCGAGCCACCCGTCACGACGGCGTAGCGCCCGATCTCGATCGAGAGCACCGTCTTTAGAAATATCCTGACATACTCCCACGGCTAAAGCGCGTGGGGTTCTGACGTTGCTTGGCATTCTTCAAGCATTGCGTCGTGGGGTATCAGTACTCCCATCGTGTACATCTCTTTCTGTACACGATCAACCATGCCTTTTTGACGGAGTGCGATGTTGAATGCTGCATTCACGTCGGCATGATCAACGTGCCCGCAGACCGGACACTTAAACTCCTTTCCTCGCCGTTGACCTCTCACACCACACCGGGAACACTCTTGCGATGTGTATGCCGGGTCAATATAGAGGACAGGAACGCCGAGCAGCTTGGCTTTGTATTCTACAAACTGCTGGAGTTGATAGAATGACCAACTGTGCAGGGCGTAGTTGAACGAACGGTGTTGTTTCCTTGTCTTGCGAATACCGTTCAAATCCTCAAATACGAGTGCTGCGTCTTGATCTTTTGCCATATCGACAACCTTGCGGCTAATCTTATGGTTCAGATCCTTGACGATACGAGACTCCCGATCTTTGATCGCTTTCAGTTTTCGGAACTTTCCTCGTTTCTGAAGGCGTTTTCGGATCGCGGAGTATTTCCGGTGCGTGTGGATTGCCTTCTTACCGAGTTTCTCGATCTTCCCGGTATCAGGATTCGCCGCTACCGCCACATGGCCTGTAGTGTTTCGATCAACCCCAATGAACCGCCGGGGTATCATCTCCGGTTCCTCTATGACAGTACATGACACATAGGCGTAGTCGGCATCGATCTCGATCTGATTGACCTTCACGAACTCTGGAAACCGGTAGTGGAGCGTCAATTTCAGCGGAACGACCCGAATTGTTTTGCTCTCCGTATCCACTTTGATTGACTGCCCCGGTACAACCAGATTGACGTTCCGTACTTGCTTGATTGTCTTCTGGTTTCCATACTTCTTGAGTATCTGGTTTGAGATGGCTGATTTTAATCCAATCTCTTTGACCGCAGCGGACGAACGACACGTTGGATTCCTGACTGCAAACTCCGCTACCGCGAACGCTTTCGTTAATTCGTCGCTGGAATCACGGTTGTGTCGGAGTTTGTAGGTTAGTATCATATCAATTCCGTTTTTGTTCTTCGATGTACTGTTTCACGACTTCTTCAGATAGATGTCCACACGATTCGACATAGTAACTACGAGTCCACAATGACGGCAACCGAGTTCTCAATGGCTCGAACTCCTGTCGGAGTATTCTTGATGTGTATCCTTTCAACTGTTGTACAATCCAGTGTGGACTTGCGGTCGGCTTTGCTTTGACAAACAGGTGGAGGTGGTCAGGCATAATCTCCATTGTTTCGATGACAACTCCGATCTCATCTGCCTTCTCTTGAAGAAGGCTTTCTAACCTATCGGATACCGGGGATTGGAGCACTTTGCGTCGATATTTCGGACACCATATGATGTGGTACCCGATGTTGTATACTGTTGTAGTTGAGTGCGTCCACCGTTCTTTTGCCATCTATATAATTATACGCGTGGGGGATATATATGGTGGGGGAGTCTGTGTTGACGCATGCATCCCACGACTAACGTCGTGGGCTTTCTGCTATTAGATCGTAAAGCAGGCGTGGTTATGGTGAAACTCGTAAATATGGTCTGTCACCGCAGCACTTTGATCTCCAGGGCGGCATCCTCAGAACGTTAGCGAAGTACTGCACCGGAACACCTATATGCATGCCCGGGGAACAGTCGCGGGATTGCTCGTAGTTCTAACACTGTTAAGACGTAGTCTTTTCCGGTGTGATGATCCATGGCGACAATGCCCGATACTCTCGTTGCGCTCCTGAAAGACTGGCATTCGGTCCCCGTTGCGACCACCGGAGCCGATGGGATGCCCAATGTTGCAGCCAAGTCGGTCATAGTCAGGGACCCCGAGACCATCATCTGGGGCGAGCTCTACTTCATGCAGACCTACAAGAACCTCATGCGGCATCCAGTTGCGTCGCTCTGCGCCTGGGAATGGACCCCGCCGTTTACGGCGTACCAGGTGAAGGGGCGGGTGGTGATCCACAGGGATGACGAAGTAACAGCGGCGCTTGACAGGAGCGTCTGGACCGGACACACTGAGGAATTTGGGGCTCGCATAGAAGGGATGGCAGCGGTCGTCCTCACGGTCGAAGAGATTTACGATCAGACTCCCCGGCTCGAGGCAGCAGGAAAGCAGATCGCGTAGATCGCCTGGCAAAGGTCCGCAACGGTATTCCTGCTGTAGGGACCGATCCCGTTGGACGCCTGCACCCTGGTGATGTCCTCCCGGATGAGTGCGGCATCGTTTTCGGTATGCCGTTTCTCGGTGGTAACACGCCGGATCAATGCGCCGGCGTACTCGGGTTTGACAGGTTAAATCGACTGCGATCCCCGGGTTGGCGCTGTGAACGTTTCTCCCATGCAAGCGAGGTCAGAGAGAGGTCATCCAACTATTTGGGGGCAGAATCGGAGTTTGAATAAGAAGGCCAGGGCCGAGATTCGAACCCGGGTCGAGGGATCCACAGTCCCTTAGGATAACCGACTACCCCACCCTGGCAAGGTACTCATTATAGTTGTCCGTCGGATTTGATTAAGGTATCTCTTCATCGAGCCCGCGTTACACACCTCTCGGGAGCCACGCACACCCGGCCGGGCTCGCCGGCGGTCACGCAATCTGCCTGACACCCGACAGCCGTGCCGCCCAGTCCGGCAGCCTCCGGCCGCGGGGATAAGCGACGGGGTGAGTATTAATAGACTCCATGTTCTATAACGTACCAGTATTCCGGGCGGCGAGCGACGCCCCGGGGGGTAGGGGAATCGCCCATACTATGGTGTGATTCGGAAAAAGAGACCAATATTCCAGATTTTTTAGGTATATTCGTCCATACATTATATACCGAAGGTGATTATCATGGCAAAGCAATCAACGATCAGGACCCCCATCGTCTGCGTGATGGGCCACGTAGACCACGGCAAAACCTCGCTCCTGGACCGGATCCGGGGTTCATCCGTGGTGTCGACCGAGGAGGGCGCGATCACGCAGCACATCGGCGCCACGCTTGTTCCCATCGACGCGATCACCCGCATGGGCGGCGCCTTGAGCAAGGTCAGCGTCAATGTCCCGGGCCTCCTCTTCATCGACACCCCCGGACACCACGCCTTCACCACGCTGCGTGCGCGCGGCGGGGCGCTCGCCGATATGGCAATCGTCGTGGTGGACATCAACGAAGGCTTCCGTCCCCAGACGATCGAGGCACTCCAGATCCTGCGCAACTACAAGACGCCGTTCGTCATCGCGGCAAACAAGGTCGACCGCATCCCCGGCTGGCGTGTCCAGGAAGGCCAGCCGTTCTTGAAGACATTTGCGCAACAGAACGAGCGTGTCCAGGGAACGCTCGAGACGAAGGTCTACGAACTCGTCGGCAAACTTTCCGACCTGGGATTCAACTCCGAGCGGTTCGACCGGGTCTCGGACTTCGCGCGGAACATCTGTATCGTGCCGACGAGCGCCATCACCGGGGAAGGCCTCCCCGATATCCTGATGGTGCTGATCGGGCTCGCCCAGCGTTACATGACCGAGAGCCTCAAGGTCAGCGCCGACGGCCCCGGCGCCGGCACTGTGCTCGAGGTGAAGGAGGAGCGGGGGCTCGGGATGACGCTTGATCTGATACTCTACGACGGCACCCTCAAGGTCGGGGACGAGATCGTGGTCGCAGGGAACGACCAGATCATCGAGACGAAAGTGCGCTCCCTCTTAAAGCCCCGCCCGATGAGCGAGATCCTGATCGAGGAGCGATTCGAGCGGGTCAAGTCCGTCACCGCCGCTGCGGGTATCAAGGTCGCCGCGCCGAAACTCGACGGGGTCATCGCGGGCTCCCCTCTCCGGGTCATCCGGGGCGGCAACAGGGACGAGGTGATCGAGCAGGTCCGGCGTGAGGTCCAGGACATCCAGGTGAACCTCTCCGATATCGGCGTCATCATCCGGGCCGACACCATCGGCGCCCTCGAGGCGCTCTCGAAAGAACTCGAAAGCCACCAGATCCAGGTGATGCGGGCCACCGTCGGGCCGGTCACCCGGCATGACGTCATCGAGGCGGGGACAATCAAAGACCCGCTCTACAGCGCTATCATCGCCTTCAACACCCCGGTCCTGCCGGACGCAGTCGACACGCTGGCGGACACGTCGATGTCCCACGTCAGCATATTCGAGGGTGGGGTCATTTACCAGCTCATCGACGACTACGTTGAGTGGCGTGATGAGAAGAAGCAGGAACTCGAGCGGCAGCAGTTCGAGAAGCTGATCATGCCCGCGAAGATCCGGATCCTCCCGAACTGCGTCTTCCGGCAGAGCAACCCTGCGGTGGTCGGCGTCCGGGTTCTCGGGGGAAAACTCCAGAGCGGTGTCGACCTCGCCCTTGCGAGCGGCAGGAAGATAGGTCGCATCAAACAGATCCAGGCAAAGAACGAGACGGTCCAGGAAGCGGAAGCAGGCAAGGAAGTGGCGATCTCCATCGAAGGGCCGACGGTCGGTCGGCAGATCAACGTCGACGACGACCTTTACGTGGATGTTCCTGAGCGGCACGTGAAGGTGATCGAGCGGGAGATGATCGACCACTTGAGCCCGAGCCTGCGGGAGGTTCTCGAGGAATTCACCACCCTCAAGCGCCGGGAAGACCCCTTCTGGGGGAAGTGAGCGTTTCCCAAAAAATGCGGGTTTCCCCGATAACATTCCCCTCCAACCCCGCAAAGGTAGTCTTTTAATACCATATTCTCAAATTGTATAGGTACTTTCGAAGGAGTCGTCAACATGGCAGATTTCAAAATCATCCTATCAGAACCGGAGACCGGGCGCTCATATAAGGTCGATGCGACCGGTCCCGCCGCAGGAGCGCTCATCGGCAAGCGCATCGGAGACGAGATCGACGGGAGCATCCTCGGCTTTGCGGGCTACACGATCAAGATCACCGGTGCTACGGACAAGACCGGTATCCCCGCACGCCGCGACCTTCCCGGCCCGGCAAGGAGAAGGCTCCTTCTCTCCAGGGGTGTCGGGTTCCACCCGGTCATGGATGGGGAGCGCCGCAGGAAGTCGGTGCGCGGAAGCGAGATCAGCGCCGATATCGTCCAGATCAACGCCGCCGTGAAAGAGAGCGGTGCAAAACCCCTGGCAGAATACTTTAGCCAGCCCGAGGCGGCTGCTGAATAAATCAGCACCTAATCTTTTCTTGAACTCCATTGTTTCCACAGAGGCCCGGGACGATCCGCCCCGTGAAGGGCAATAGTTCTACCGGCCGCGCCAGGGTTCCCTGAGCGTGGCGGGGCAGCGGTCGCGGAGGGGGCATGCCCCGCAGTCGCGGGGGTGGGTCGGGCACCCGCGCGCCGCGGCATACGCGGCGGTGAGCGCCGCCGGGGCTTCTCCCCCGTATGCAGCGGTGAGCCCTGCCGCCCGGGCGGCAACCTCGTCCGGCACTGCCTCGGGGTAGTAGCCGCTCCAGGCCACGTCCTCGAGCCCGGCTTCGCGGCAGACCGTGCAGAGGCGCTCCATCTGCTCCCGCGACGGTCCCGGATGGTAGTAGAGGACGTTGTTCGGCCGAAACCCGATGAGCCGGTAGGGGACGCCCGGGTCGAGCGAGGCGATGAACGCCGCAATCCTGCCCACCTCCCTATCGGTCATGCCGGGGATCACCACCGTCCGGAACACCCTGATGCGGTCCCTTCCCTCGCGCACGAGGTACTCCGCGTTCCTGAGCACCGGGGCCACCGGCGCTCCCGTGAGGGCGCGGTGAACCGGGTCCGACCACGCCTTGATTTCGAGGGTGATTACGCGGCAGAGGTCGACAATCCGCTCCATCGCGGTCTCCGTTGCAAACCCTCCGGTCGAGATCCCGATCCCGAGATCGAGGCCCTGCCGTTTCACCTCGCCCGCCACCTCCTCGATGTAGGGAAGGTGGATGATTGGATCTCCGCCTGTAAACCCGATCGTCCGGATACGAGGACCCCTGTAGGCGGCAATCCGCTCCCTGGCTTCGGCCACCAGCACCGCCGCAGGCACATGACCGATGTACTGCCAGCCGGGGTCGGGGTACTGCGAGATCCGGTAGGCGTTGCAGTGGAGGCAGCGGTAGCAGCACCCGGGCAGGGTGACGATGTAACTCGCAAGGGATCCCGAACACATCGTCGCCGCCACCTCCGCCCGGCCGACGCGGCACACCCCGCGTTCTCCTCGCAGGCGGTCGGCACCGCACCTCCACTCGCAGAGCCGGCAGGATTCGAGATCGTCCATACAGGTTTCTGGCGCATGTATGCACGATAGCCTTTGGGGCACTGACACGATGGGAGTGGGGAGCCGCAGGCGTGAATAATTTCTGAAGGAGAGAAAAGGATTTTTTATCGTTTTTTTGCGACCGACTTCTCCAGGGCGGGCAATTTGTCCTCGAACGCCACCCCGTACTTTTTCGCGAGGATGACCACCGCCGCCTCCACCCGGAGGTTGCCGTCGAAGTGGTCGGTGATGACCCGGTGGAGTTCGGCGACGACCTCCTGCGGCGGCTTACTGGTCGCGGCGGCGATCCGTCCGATCAGCTCCTCGTAGGGGCTCTCCGCCACCGCGAGGACATCGGAGGTGGGTTTGAACCCGAGCGGTATCGAGACCTCGGCAACATCGAAGAGCGGCCGGATGGATCCTCCGTCCACCTCGATGAGTCCTTCCAACTTCGCCCGGTCCAGGAGCTGGTTCGCCTGCTCCTTGTTCATCCACTTCCGGTCGATGGCGATGTAGAAGACGAATTCGCTCCTCTGCAGCCGATCTTTACGCATGTGTTTGAACGGTGCGGCAACCGCAATCTTGACACTCACTCGCAGGCACCCTTAAGCATATTCCGCAGGTCCATCGCGTCCAGGTCCCCGGTACGGCCCTCTTTCGCAACGTAGCACTCCGTTACCGGGCCTTTGTCGACTATCCGGAGGAAGAAGACGTTCTCCGAGACCGGCAGCCTTTTTTCAGGGGTAAGCAGCGTCCTCTGCAGGCCGATCCGGAAATCCGCCATCTCGGTGACCTTCTCGGCGAGCGGCACCAGGGCGTCGGGGTCCTGGAACTGCGTCCGTCCATCCGCGATCTGGACGAGCATCCGCTCTTTTACGAGGCCGTCGGCACCCCGTACGGTGGTATGGGTGTCGTGCATCCGTGCGATGCAGGTAAGAACCTCTCGGAACGGCCGGACGAGTTCGAAATCGAGGTCAATGGCTTGGGGAAACCGATGGTATATCCTGCGCATCACTAGAATTGAGGTCTGCAGAACGTAAAAAGGATGTGATCCCGCCGGAGGCGCAAACGTTTTCTGTACATCTCTCCCTCCCTGCACCCATGACAGGCCATCTCACACTCCTGCAGCTGAATGATTCGCACGGGTATCTGGAGCCGCACCAGGAACTCTTCTATGCCGGCGGGCCGCCGGAGTACCGGACGGCCGGAGGGTATGCCCGGATAGCCACGCTTCTTGAAGAAGCCCGCGATGAGCGGCCGGGCAAGGTGCTCGCGTTCGACTGCGGCGACACCATCCACGGGACCTACCCCGCCGTCCAGTCGGATGGCGAGGCACTCGTCCCGATCCTGAACGCCCTCAGGTTCGACGCCATGACCGCGCACTGGGAGTTCGCCTACGGTCCGAAGCAGTTCAAGAAAGTGGCCCGCGCCCTCGACTACCCGGTCCTCGCCGACAACTGCTACGATGATGCGACCAATGAACTGATCTTTCTCCCGTACACGGTCTGCGAGACCGACGACCTGCAGGTGGGCGTCATCGGCATCGCCGCCACCATCGTCGACAAGGTGATGCCGGACTCATTCTCGAAGGGGATCCATTTCTCTCTCGGCAACGTCGAACTCCCCGGTCATATCGCCCATCTCCGCGAAGAGGAGGGAGTGGATCTCGTCGTGGTGATATCGCACCTGGGATTTCCGCAGGAGGTGAAACTCGCCCGCGAGACGGACGGGATCGACGTCCTCCTCTCGGGGCACACCCACAACCGGCTTTTTGAGCCGGCTGTCGTGAACGACACCGTCATCATCCAGTCCGGCTGCCACGGCTCCTTCCTCGGGCGGCTCGATCTTGTAGTCGAGGATCGGCGGGTGAAACACTTCGATCACGAGCTTCTTGTCGTCGGCGAGGAGATCCAACCCGATCCCGAGGTCGAGGAGATGGTCGAGGGAGTTATGGAACCCCACCGCGAGTACCTCTCCCGGATCGTCGGGGAGACCCGGACGGGCCTTTCCCGGACCACGGTCCTCGAGGCCACGATGGACAACCTTCTCCTGCAGGCGCTCATCGACGCCACCGGCGCGGAGATGGCGTTCTCGAACGGCTGGCGCTACGGCGCCCCGGTGCCGCCCGGCCCGGTCACGGTGAACGACCTCTGGGACATCATCCCGGTCAATCCCCCGGTCTCGACGGTCGAGATCACGGGCCGGGAGCTCCGGGCGATGATGGAGGAGAACCTGGAGCGGACCTTCGCGCGGGATCCCTATGAGCAGATGGGCGGCTACGTGAAGCGGTGCATGGGGGTCAACCTCTACTGCAGGATAGAGAATCCGGCCGGGCTCCGGATCCAGGAGTTCTTTGCCGCCGGTAAAAGGCTCGACCCGGACGCCGTCTACCGCGCGGCGTTCGTCACCGGGCAGGGCGTGCCGCCAAAGTATGGGAAGAACCGCCAGAACCTGGATGTCCGTGCGATCGAGGCACTCGAACGTTACCTCTCGAGCGGCCCGGTCAGCGCCGAACTCCGCGGGAGCGTGACGGCGATATGACGCCGCTGAAGATCGTCGTCCACCTGGATGAGCACGAAATGACTGCTCTCGCGCTACGGAGCACAAAGAACCTCGTCGCCCACGCCGGTGGGGTGGAGAATCTCCGCACCGGCGGCCCGAACGCCGACCTCATGGGTATGCTCGCAGGTCATGGGGTAAGGTTTGTCGTCTGCGAAAACGCTCTCCGTTCCCTGGATCTGCCGGAGAAGGACTTTCCCGGCTACGTGGGGACTGTCCTGTCCGGAATTGTGGAGCGGGTGATCAGTCAGGCGGAGGGCTGGTGCCATCTCCGGTCTTAAAAAGAGATAGATATCTTATGCAAGCAGGACGGCGTTGACGACGCCGTCCTGGCTGGGTCTGCTGACGATCCGCGCGCGCCCCATATCGGTCTTGATGATGGCGCCCTTGGTCAGGAGTTTCCGCCGGACGTAGTTCGGGTCGGCGCTGTTCGCCTCGACCGTCTCGATCTTCGCCTTTTTGGTCTCACCGGTTGCGGGGTTTGCAACCGTCGCGTAGTCTACCCGGAGCGCCCGGACCTTCTGGTTGCCCCCATAGGTGCGGACGATTCTCCTGCGTTCTTCACCGATGTGCGTCTCTGCCGGAGCTCTTCCGATCTCCGACCTCTTCTTGCCCTGGGAGGCGTGGTAGCGTCCACCCGACGGCTTCCGTACTGATCTTCCTTGCCACTGCATGTGACCACCGAAATACTCTGTTGAGGACGCGGTACCCTTCAGGGGTAGCAATCTCTCGTTAAAGTGCTATAACTATTCGAGACCGGGATATTTAACTGTGCTGATCAGGCGAGGATCGCGTCCAGCAGTTCCCGGATACCTTCCCCGGTCTTCATGTTCGTCCGGAAGACCTGCATCTCCGGGTTGTAGCGGCGCATATCCTGCTCCATCCGGTCGAGGTTGGCGCCGACGAACCCGGCGAGGTCGACTTTGTTGATGACGCCGATGGTACTGCCGCGAAACATCATCGGGTGCTTGTTCACCACATCGTCCCCTTCTGTGGAGCTGACGATGACGATCCTTTTTTCGGCACCCAGTCGGAAGTCCGTCGGGCAGATCATGTTGCCGACGTTCTCGATGAAGAGGACGTCGATATCGTCAAGCGGCAGGTGTTCGATGGCATGCTCCACCAGGTGGGCGTCGAGGTGGCATTCCTTCCCGGTGTTCGCGTTGTAGGCCGGGATCCCGAGGGCGACGATCCGCTTGAAGTCGTCGTCGCCGTAGACGTCTCCCGCGATGGCGCCGGCGCGGAGCCCCCGCTCCTCAAGAAGCGGGACGAGCCGCTCGATCGTGGCGGTCTTCCCCGACCCGATCGCACCGAGGAGGTCGAACGCCCGGATACCGTGATCCCTGAGGTGTTCGGCGTTGGCGTCTGCGATGCGGTTGTTGACGTCGTAGATGTCCTTCTCCACATGGACGTCGATATGGTGCATGGTATGTACTGTGATCATGATCTGTTTATAGGTTAACACCCATACCCTACGGCAATGAGCGTTGAGCGCATCCTGTACCCCTGTTACTTCGACGTCACGCTGCAGCGGCGGGAGGGGCGCCGTGTCCCGAAGAACCTTGGCGTGAAGTCACCGGAACTCTCCGCTATCGAGGCCGCCCTGCGGAGGATGAAGGTCCCGCACCGGGTGGAGGCACACCACCACCCCGCCCGGTGGGCGGAGCGTGAAGGCAGGGTTGTGGCGGAGTGGGAAGGGAGCAAGGAAGACCTGATCCGGAAGGTCGCCCGCGATCTTGCCGGCCGGAAGTGACCGGGATGTACGACCTGCACACCCACACCCTCCTCTCCGATGGCGAACTCCTCCCGACGGAGCTGGTCCGGCGGGCCGCCGTACTCGGCTACGAGACCCTCGCCATCACCGACCACGCGGATGCCTCGAACCTCGCGCACCTGGTGGAGGCAGGGAGCATGGTCCGGGAGTCGGCGCGGCGGTACGGCGTGGACCTGCTCGTCGGGGTGGAACTCACCCATGTCCCGCCGTCCCTGATCCCGGCACTCGCGCGCGAGGCGAAACAGCGCGGTGCCGATATCGTCGTGGTCCACGGGGAGACGGTGATGGAACCGGTCGCTCCGGGGACCAACCGCGCCGCCTGCACCTGCGAGTACGTCGACGTGCTCGGCCACCCCGGGCTGATAACGGTCGAGGATGCCCGCGCGGCCGCAGAGTACGGGGTCGCGCTCGAGATCACCTCCCGGGCGGGGCACAACCGGACGAACGGCCACGTGGTGGGGGTGGCCAGGGCGACCGGCTGTCTTCTCACGGTCGATTCCGACACGCATGCGCCGTCCGATCTGATGTCAAAGGAGGCGCGGCAGACGGTTGCGCTCGGTGCCGGGCTGACGGAGGCGGAATCCCGGGAAGTACTCTCTCTCTCTATTAAACGACTCCTGCAGAAGTAAGATGGAGTATTTATATTTTAGCGAAACATTTTTATAATCTCGTGATCAATATATATACGTTACTAAATACATCCAGCTATAGTATCCCCTAGAGGTTGCAGTTTGCGGTTAATCGGACGTTCTGTAAGTG
>DAOSER010000010.1:0-26069 GCA_035363235.1 Methanoculleus sp. | reverse complement strand
GGTGACGAAGACCGCCGAGAACGCCTTCCGCGACCTCCAGATCGCGGCCGCGAACCAGCTCGGGTTGCACTGCGAGGCGATGGGCGTCAACGTCTACGATGTCCGGGCCGGGATCGACTCCCTTAAGGGCGAGGGGATCACCCGGGCAATCCTCTGGCCGGGCGCCGGTGTCGGCGGCCACTGCCTCACGAAGGACTCCTGGCACCTCGAGCGGGGAGCACGGGTGCTCGGCGGCGACCTCTGGTACCCGCACGGGGCGGAGTCGATCTTTGGCGTCGCACGGAAGATCAACGAGTTCATGCCCCGGCACATGGTCCATCTGACCTTCGAGGGGCTCAAGCGGGCCGGGAAGTCTCTCGAAGGCGCGAAGGTCGCACTTCTGGGGTGGGCGTTCATCCAGAACTCCGACGATACCCGAAACACGCCGGCTGAGCCCTACCTCGTGGCGATGGAGGAGGCGGGTGCCGAGGTCAGGGTTCACGACCCGTTCGTGGACGAATACCCGGGTATGGAGGTCTCGCACGACCTGGACGCGACCCTTGCAGGAGCGGACGTGGTCACCATCTTCACCGGCCACCACCACTACGCCTCCCTAGACCCGGCGCGGGTGAAGGAGTTGTCGGGGAAAGAGCACCCGGTGATCGTCGACGGTAGAAACGTCGTCGACCCGGACGCGTTCATCCGGGCGGGGTTCGTCTACAAGGGGATCGGCCGGGGCGACAGGAACAACCATCCGATCCGGTAGCAACCATGAAGATCGTATCGATCGTCGGCGCCCGGCCGCAGTTCATCAAGTGTGCTCCCGTCTCGCGGGAGCTCAGGAAGGTGCACGAGGAGATCCTCGTCCACACCGGCCAGCACTATGACCACGGGATGTCGGAGATCTTCTTCGAGGAACTCGCGATTCCGAAGCCTGACTACAACCTCGGCATCGGCTCCGGGACCCACGGCCGCCAGACCGGGGCGATGCTCGGGGCGATCGAGGATATCCTCGAGAGAGAGGAGCCGGACGTTGTGCTCGTCTACGGCGACACGAACTCGACCCTTGCGGGGGCGCTTGCGGCGGCTAAACTCCATATCCCTGTCGCGCACGTCGAGGCGGGGCTCCGGAGCTTCGACCGTCGTATGCCCGAGGAGGTGAACCGGGTGCTCACCGACCATACATCGGCTATCCTCTTCTGCCCGACGGAGACGGCGGTCGCGAACCTCGCGGCCGAGGGGGTCACGGGGGGCGTTCACCTCGTCGGGGACGTGATGGTCGACGCGATGAACCACAACCGCGCAGTTGCGGAGGAGCGCTCTCGGGTTCTCGAAGAGGTCGGGGTCAGTCCGGGGGAGTACCTCGTCGTCACCGTCCACCGGCCGTCGAACACCGATAGTCGTGAGAACATGGCCGCCATCCTCGGCGCCCTCGGGGAGGCCGGGATGCCGGTCGTCTTCCCGGTTCACCCCCGGACGCGGAAGTATCTCGGTGAATACGGCCTCCTTGCGGCGATGCCGGAGAACGTCCGGGTCGTCGAACCGCTCGGCTACCTCGACATGCTCCGCCTGATGGCGCATGCGGAGAAGATCCTCACTGACTCCGGCGGGGTCCAGAAAGAGGCGTATGTGCTCGGCGTGCCCTGCATCACCCTCCGGGAGAACACCGAGTGGGTCGAGACGGTCGAGGCCGGGTGGAACGTGCTCGTGGGGGCGGAGCAGGGGGAGATCCTCCGGGCGATCCGGAGTTTCAACCCTGAAGGAGAGCAGAAGTGCTGCTTTGGAGAGGGAGATGCCAGTTCTAAGGTTGCACGAACTCTATCCGAATATCGGTAAGATCAGGGGCTCCATCCCAGTGTTCTACTGACGTTGATCTCGAATCGAAACAGAGGGCAAATAGACGATCTTCCCTGGATCTATCAGGTATGTGACGTCTGAGCCCTCATTTCATAATATAACACATAAACTGTTCGCGCCTAACAACACCTTTCAAAGTTATTTTATCGTAGCAATACAGATTTTATCGTATGGAAAAGACCTGCTCCCGCTGTATTCTGGACGATACATTTCCAAATATTTATTTTGATATGGATGGCGTTTGCAATCACTGCCATAGATACGATAAGCGGTGCAGTCAATATTCCGTTAATGCACAAAATCAGAAAAAACTCCGATCCCTGGTTGCAAAGGTGAAGTCACGAGGGAGGAACCAGGAGTATGATTGTATCCAGGGCGTAAGCGGGGGCCGGGACAGCACATACACCTTATACCTCCTCAAACAGTGGGGCCTTAACCCGCTTGCGGTTCACGTCGACAACAGAATGAACTCTTCTATCGCTGTGGATAACATAAAAAACGCCTGCGGGAAGCTCGATGTTGACCTGCACAACCACACTGTCGCATGGGAGGAGTTCAAGGATCTGCAGAGAGCCTTTCTTTGTGCATCGGTACCTTCCGTTGATATTCCATCCGACCATGCGTTTGTCACGGTACTCTATGACATAGCGGAAGAGAAGAACATCAGCTATGTTTTCAGTGGTTCATCGTTTCGAACGGAAGGTCAGGGATCGATAGAGTGGTCGCTTCACGATGATGAGCGCTTCATTCTCGACATCCAGAACCGATACGGCACAATGAACCTGAATAACTATCCCTTGCGAACAATCGCTGACGTTTTCAGGTGGTACCGGAAAGGGATCCGTGAGATCCGGCCGTTGTACTGGATGGATTATCGCTACAGCGATGTTGATCCGCTTCTGGAGGGGGAGCTCGGCTGGAAGTACTACGGCGGACACCACTTCGAATCGGTTTTCACGCGCTGGGCCTTCGCCTTCCTGTTACCCCGAAAGTTCGGGATCGACAAGAGAATCACCGACTACGCGACACTTGTCCTATCGAATCAGATGACCAGGGACGAAGCGTTCAGTAAAATGGAGGAATGTATATATTCCGATGAACAGGAAGCGAAAGATCGCAAGTTCATTGCTGACACGCTCGAATTGACGGAAGGGGAGATGGATTCGATTCTCTGTGCGGCCCCAAAGCGGAACTTCGACTACGATCACCACTCAAGGTTCCACCGCACGCTCCAGTACCTGCTCTCTCCATGGAGGTACTAACCTGAGACCCATGCTTTTGCATGGAGCGGGCGCATCACAGGCACTAGAACCAACGAACCTTCTTCATACGAGTATACTCGAAAAAAGAGGCATATAATTTTGTAATAAGATGTGACATGCAACCAGAATCCGTTAGGGCCTATGTTGACCGGCTGAAAAATACTAAACTGTCTTGCGGGAAGACTCTGCTGGAGTTAACCACCTATAAAGATATCGCGCTCTGGTGGTTTGCTGATGTGGCGTTCTATTTCTATCTGTTCAATCGGGAGTATACGGGTTCGATCAGAGGAACGGAGCTTTGCCATAAGATCGAGACGGGCAGACTGTTCCGGGCGCTCGTCCGCCGGGTATACTATACCAGTGATTACCTCCTTGCGTTCGTCGCATCCCTGATACTCCTCCGGTTCAACAGGATAAAACAGATCAGATCGCTGGGATCGGAGGATAAGGTAATTCTTATCACCGGAGAGAATATTGAATGGAGAACATTTTATGCCGGAGACCGGATTGAGTCGATCTTATCTGATCAATTTTTCCATTCGATCATCCGGGAGCTCAATGAAACAGGGAAGTACAGGCTCGTCTCGACCTTTCCCCTGAGACGTCCTTACCTTTCATCAATACAGGTCGTCATTAGCAAATGTAAGCACTGGGATGTGCTTCATATTCCGTTTAACTTCTTCTTCCAGCATCGAATCGGGAGAGAGAGAAACGAGGCGAAATACCATTTCAGGAAGGTATGGGATTTACTGAAGGATGATCGAACGCTTGCTGATCTCTTGAAAGTGCCAGATGATCCGGACGGTGAAATCCAAAGCAAGATTCGGAACTATTTTGCTTATGATAGGCCGGAATACGTCTTTGCCGAGTTTGCCAAATTCATATCTATGGCCGAGGTCATGCTCGAAAACATCAGGCCTGCGGTCATCGTCATTGAGGACGAATACAGCGTATTTGAGCGGGCTCTTATCGTAGCAGCGAAGAAGAAAAATATACCCTGTGTTGCGATCCAGCACGGTGTTATCCACGAGTTGCATAAAGGGTATATATATCAGGCTGGCGAGATCTCGCCTGATTTATCTGTGAGAGCACCTTTCGTGCCGACTGCCGACGTCACTGCGGTGTACGGTCAATACCACAAGGACTTGCTGACTCAGGCTGGGGGTTACCCAGAGAATGCCGTCGATGTTACCGGTCAGCCACGGTATGATCGAATGATTGCTCTGGCTCCTCAGTCGGTTCGTTCAGAGTTGATCGAACGATGGCATCTGGATCCGTCGAAAAAGATCGTGCTATGGACAACGCAGTGTCACAGCATCTCCGATTCTGAGAATGAGATGAATTTTCAGGCTGTCTTTGAGAGTATATCATCGATTGGGAACGTACAACTTATCATTAAACAACATCCAGGAGAGCCGGAACGGTATGATACGATGATCAGGGAGCATCTGAAGAGATATTCAATTGATGCTCATATCGTTGCCAAAGACGCAGATACATTAGGGTTGCTCACCGTATGCGACCTTGTCCTGCTACTGAACTCAACAACAGGGCTTGAGGCCGTTGCACTTCAAAAGCCGCTAATCGTGGTGAATCTGGGTGACCAGCCTGATATTGTGAATTATGTTCAGGAGGGTGTTGCATGCGGGGTCTACAAACCTGAAGATCTTAAGCCGACTATAGAGCAACTCTTGCGTGATGATTCCTGTCTTGCACGGAATAGAGAAGAGTTTATCCGGAAGTATCTCTACAGGATTGATGGAAAGGCAGCAAAGCGCGTTGTTGCTCTTATTGAGGAGTGTGTGGAAACAAGAGGTGCAAGGACGACCCACTAGTGGAGTGCGTGATAGGCTGGAGTCTCGAACTTCTGTATTTTCCTTAGTTCTGTTCTCTTCTGAATGAGTGATTTCCGTTAAACTAATCATCCGAAACATGGACTATAATGATAATGTCCTGCTTCGATGGTAAAACCATCCTCGTGACGGGTGGCACAGGCTCGTTCGGAAAGATGTTTACGTCCCTCCTGCTCAACGAGTGGAACCCGGATAGCGTCCGCATCTACTCACGGGGAGAATTGCTCCAGTGGGAGATGCAACAGAAAATTCATGATGATCGCCTCCGTTTTTTAATCGGTGATGTCAGGGATAAGGACCGCCTTTATCGCGCGATGAACGATGTTGATATCGTCGTCCACGCGGCCGCGCTGAAGCAGGTGCCTGCGGCAGAATACAACCCTATGGAGGCCGTAAAGACGAACATCGACGGGGCATCCAACATCATCAACGCGTCCATCGACAACGGTGTTGAAAGGGTCATGGCGTTGAGCACCGATAAGGCGGTGCATCCGGTCAACCTCTATGGTGCAACCAAAATGGTTGCGGAGAAACTCTTTGTGCAGGGGAATGCCTATGCTGGCGGAAGGGATACGCGGTTCGCCTGTACCCGCTACGGGAATGTGGTCGGAAGCAGAGGAAGCATCATCCCGCTCTTCCTGGAGCAGAGAAAACAGGGGCGGGTGACAATAACCGACGAGCGCATGACTCGGTTCTGGCTGACACTTGAACAGGGTGCTCAATTTGTTGCCCGGTGCATTGAGACGATGAAAGGTGGAGAGATCTTCGTCCCTAAAATCCCCAGTATGAGAATAACTGATCTGGCAAATATTGTTGCACCAGACTGTGAAGTCGAGATCATCGGTATCCGCCCAGGTGAGAGACTCCATGAGGTTCTTCTCACTGAGGATGAAGCCCGGCATTCGAAGGATATGAAGGACTACTTCGTCATAGAGCCTGAGTTGAAGTTCTGGAACCGGAACAACGGTCATGAGGGGAAACCACTTCCCGAGGGATTCCGGTACTCGAGCGAGAGCAATACGATCTGGCTTGATGCTGACAAACTGATGTCAATGGTGGACATTTCGTAGATAGCGCGGCGGTGACGAGACCGATGCGGTTCATCCCATACGGGCACCAATCCATCGATGATAAAGACATTCAGTCCGTCGTAGAGGTGCTGAAGAGCGACTGGCTCACGACGGGGCCAACCGTCGATCTGTTTGAGCGGGAACTTGCCAGTTACGCTGGTGCCCGGCATGCTGTCGCGGTGAACAGCGGCACGAGTGCTTTAGACATCGCGGTCCAGGCCCTCGCCCTCCCGGAAGGGAGTGGGATAATCACAACCCCGTTCACGTTCGCCGCCACGAGTAACGCTATACTTTATAACGGCCATGTCCCGGTCTTTGCAGATATCGATCCCACTACGAGGAATATCCACCCGGATGAGATCAAAAAGAGGATCACTCCAAAAACCCGTGCGATAATCTACGTCGACTATGCCGGGCACCCGTGCGCGATCGATGAGATCCGGGAGATTGCTCGGGAACATGATCTCCGGCTTATCGAGGATGCGTGCCACGCACTTGGGGCCTCGTACAAAGGCCGTAAGATCGGCACGTTTGCTGATATGACCGTTTTCAGTTTCCATCCCGTCAAACCAATAACCACCGGGGAAGGAGGAGCCGTGGCAACTGATGATCCAGCCCTCAATGCTCAACTCAGGCTGCTCCGGAGCCATGGTATCACCCGTGATGTAGGAGGGATGTTTGGTGAAGGGGCATCATGGGGATATGACATGCAACTCCTCGGTCGTAACTACCGGATGACCGACATTCAGGCGGCGCTGGGTGTATCGCAGTTGAGGAAGATCGACTCTTTCATCAAGAGAAGAAATGAGCTTGCAGCATTATACACAAGGGCTCTATCCGACCTTGCATGGCTTGACCTGCCTAGGACGCAGGAACACGTGACTCACGGGTGGCACCTCTACACAGTTCTGCTCAAAGGGATTGAGCGCAACACTCTATTCTCTTACCTGAAAGAGCGGGGCATCGGGGCCAACGTTCACTATATTCCCACCTATAAATTCAGTTATTACCGGAGGTACTACCCCCAGAATACCAACGCTTTCCCGAGCACCGAGGACGTATTCAACAGAATACTGACCCTGCCGCTCTATCCCGGTATGAAGGATGAGGATGTGAAGTATGTCTCTGAACGGCTGCATGAAGCGGAGTTTGACCTGCAAATATCTGTGTGAGGGTGCTACAAGATGAATTACTGTACGCTCTGGACTTGGAACCCATCCTCCACACATCTGTCACATGATGTGACGCACCATTCAAGGCCTAATGAATACACGGACGCCTCCAATGAGTGGGGTGCTGCTACATCAGTGCTCCATAAAAATCTGGAACACCATGACTAACCGTCTTGCTCTCGGCACGGTGCAATTCGGCCTGCCATATGGTGTGGCCAATACATCTGGACAGGTCAGCCTAGATGAAGCTGCAGTCATCCTTCAGCAGGCCTGGACGGCAGGCGTCGATACTCTGGATACCGCCATCGTCTATGGGGAGAGCGAACAACGGTTGGGGGAGATTGGTGTTGATGGATGGCGGGTGGTCTCCAAACTACCGGCGATACCTGATGATTACACAGATGTTGGAAGGTGGGTGCAAGAGGTTGTAATGTGTTCCCTGCAACGGCTTAAGATCGACCAGCTCTACGGTCTGCTGCTTCACCGCCCGCAACAACTTCTGGAGTCGAGAGGTGAAGACCTTTATGCGGCGCTGGTGGAACTCAAAACTCGGGGCCTGGTCAAGAAAATTGGGATCTCTATATATGATCCGGGAGAATTCGACCGTCTCTGGCCCCGTTTTCAACTGGATCTGGTGCAAGCGCCGTTCAATATTCTAGATCGCCGTTTAGAGACTACCGGCTGGTTGACCCGGATGCATCAGGCTGGAATCGAGGTGCATGTCCGGTCAGTGTTCTTGCAGGGGCTTTTACTGATGGAAGCAGACCGCCGACCAGAAAAGTTCGCCCGCTGGCAGCCGCTCTGGGATCAGTGGCATCGGTGGCTGGCCGAACAGGCGTTGACGCCAGTCCAGGCCTGCCTTGGATTTGCGATGTCGCGACCGGAAATTGACCGTATCGTCGTTGGCGTCGACAACCCGGGACAGTTGTGGGAAATCCTCTCTGCCGCAGAAGTGCATGTTCCCATGTCACCTACCACGCTTATGATCGAAGATCCTGTTCTCATCAATCCGTCCCGGTGGAATACACTATGACCGTGAAAACAGTTGCTATTGTACAGGCCCGCATGGGTTCGACCCGCTTTCCGGACAAGGTAATGCAACCTATCTGCGGCACGCCGATGATTGGGCTCCTCCTGGAGAGGCTATCGCAGGCCAAGTCTATCGACCAGATCGTTCTCGCCACATCATCCGATCCACGCAATGAGCCCCTGGTACAGTACGTGCAGAGACTGGGTGTTGATGCACATCGGGGCAGCGAAGACGACGTGCTTGACCGCTATTATCAGGCGGCGAAGAAGACAGGAGCTGACGTTGTGGTGCGGATCACCGGGGATTGTCCCCTGATCGATCCTCAACTTGTGGATGCAGTCGTTGACAGATTTCAGGAAGAAAACGTTGATTACGCTTCAAATGTGATGCCTCCAACCTACCCGGATGGGCTGGACATCGAGGTGTTTTCGTTTAAAGCACTGGAGACCACCTGGAGCCGGGCGAGAGATCCGCATCTCCGCGAACACGTCACGCTCTATATTCGTGAAGCGGACCAATTCGTGCGGACCAACCTTACCCATGAGACCGACTATTCCAGAGAACGCTGGACCGTCGATGAGCCGGAAGACTTCGAAGTTATCCGCAAGGTGTTTAAGCATTTTAACCCGCGCCGGGACTTTTCTTGGCTCGACGTTCTTGCTCTACGGCAGGAGCACCCTGAGGTGTTCGCCGCGAACCGCCACCTGATCCGGAACGAAGGGCTGCATCTCGGCACCGGCCAGAAACTCTGGAAGCGTGCAAAACGGGTTATCCCGGGTGGCAACATGCTCCTCTCCAAACGGGCGGAGATGTTCCTGCCCGATCGGTGGCCGGCTTACTTCAGCAGGGCGAAAGGTTGCCAGGTCTGGGACCTCGACGGGCACGAATACATCGATATGTCCCTTATGGGCATCGGTACCAACACCCTTGGATACGGGCACCCGGAAGTGGATGAGGCGGTGCGTAACGCTGTGGCTGCAGGTAACATGTCCACCTTCAACTGTCCAGAGGAGGTCTATCTTGCCGAGCGGCTGGTCGAACTGCACCCCTGGGCCGATATGGTCCGGTTGGCACGCTCTGGCGGTGAGGCGAATGCCATCGCCATCCGGATTGCCCGCGCTGCCTCCTGCCGGGATAAAGTTGCATTCTGTGGATACCATGGCTGGCACGACTGGTATCTGGCTGCCAATCTGGGCGATGAACAGACTCTGGACGGGCACCTTCTGCCCGGTCTCGAGCCGAGGGGCGTGCCACGGGGCCTGAAAGGCAGCGTGCTGCCGTTCAACTACAACAACTTCTCAGAACTGGAGGCGCTGGTCCGGAAGCACGACATCGGTGTCATCAAGATGGAGGTCTCGCGCAACATGGGGCCACAAGAAGGTTTTCTCGAAGATGTGCGCCAACTGGCAACCGATCGCGATATTGTGCTCATCTTTGATGAGTGTACCTCCGGGTTTCGTCAGGCTTTTGGTGGCTTACACAAGTGCTACGGCGTTGAGCCAGATATGGCTGTCTTTGGTAAGACGCTCGGTAACGGTTATGCTATCTCTGCTGTCATCGGTCGCCGGGACATCATGGAAGCGGCCCAGAGCACGTTCATCAGTAGCACATTCTGGACCGAGCGGATCGGTCCGGCCGCCGCCCTGAAGACCCTTGAGGTGATGGAGCGGGAGAGATCCTGGGAGCGGATCACAGAGACCGGGCGCGATATCGGCAGGCGCTGGCAGGCGCTTGCCAAAAAGCATGATCTACCGATCCAGATCAACGGTCTGCCGGCGCTGACCGGATTCAGTTTCCCGGTACCCGATATGCTAAAGTACAAAACCCTGATCACTCAGGAGATGCTCAAGAAGGGATATCTTGCTGCTACCTCAGTCTACGTCTGCACTGAACATACCCTAGAAATGGTCGATGCGTACTTTGAGGAGCTGGATCCTATCTTCGGATTGATCGGCGAATGCGAATTGGGGCGATCTGTCGACGATTTGCTGGAAGGCCCCGTCTGTCACGCTGGGTTCAAACGGTTGAACTGAGGCAAGCGAGTAATCATGATTCTGCAGATTGTCTTCCGTGTTGATGCCTCGCCCACCATCGGCACCGGTCACGTCATGCGCTGCCTCACCCTGGCCGGGGCTCTGGCTCAAAAGGGCGTCGAGGTCTCATTCATCTGCCGCGAGCACAATGGCCATCTCTGTGACCTGATCGAGGCGCGGGGCTTTCGGGTCCATCGCCTCCCCGCGCCCGACAGTGGTTTTGAAGCCGACACAACCCCGCCCCATGCTGCCTGGCTCGGAGCGACATGGCAGGAAGACGCCGACCAGACCGGTGCTGTCATCGAGACCTTGGGCGTCAAACCCGATTGGCTGGTGGTGGACCACTACGCCCTTGATTCCCGCTGGGAACGTGCCCTCCGCCCGTTCATAGGGCGCATCTTCGTGATCGATGATCTTGCTGATCGGACTCATGAATGCGACCTGTTACTGGACCAGAACCTTGTTTCGGATATGCAGACCCGTTATACCAACAGGGTTCCGGCAGACTGCGGCCTGTTACTGGGGCCGGAATACGCCCTTCTGCAGCCGATCTATGCCGAACTGCACGACCGCATCCCCCCGCGGGATGGTCCGGTCCGGCGTATTCTCATCACTTTCGGCGGTGCGGACCGCGACAACCTGACCGGGCGAGTTCTTGTGGCATTTCTGAGATTAGATCGCCCTGATATCGATGTTGATGTCGTGATCTCTGACAGCAGCCCTTATGCGTCTGAGATCCGGGCTCAAGCGGCGGTACATGCCAATATCCACCTGTACAGCAATCTGCCGACCTTGGCACCCCTGATGGCGAGGGCGGATCTTGCCATCGGTGCAGCCGGGACGACCAGCTGGGAGCGGTTATGCCTCGGTCTCCCTGCACTTGTCGTGACCCTGGCGGAGAACCAGAAGCCGGTTGCGGATGGACTTCACCGGCAGGGTTTGGTGTACTGGCTGGGGCATTACGATGAAGTGCTTGAAAGGAACATCGTACAGGCGCTGGCTGAGTTGATTGAAGAGGGTATTAACGAAGAATGGTCCCTGCGCTGCAGATCCGCTGTAGACGGTAGAGGTGTGGATCGTGTTGGTGTTGTTTTGACCATAACCGCAGAGACGCCACTTCTGGTGCGCCATACCCGATTGTCTGATGAAGCGCTGCTTCTCGCCTGGGCAAATGACCTTCAAACACGAAAGAACTCCTTTTCGCCGGAACCTATTCCTGCGGAGAGCCATCACCGGTGGTTCCGCAACCGCCTCCGGGATCTGGATGGCTGTCATCTCTATGTTGTGGAGACCCAGGAGGGTATTCCCATGGGACAGGTGCGGTTTGAGAGGCAGGAGCCGGCATGGGTGATCAGCTATTCGCTTGCCCCTCAGTTCCGCAAAAGGGGCCTGGGTCGACCACTGCTCAAGGCTGCTCTGTCGAAGATGCGCTCCGAATACCCGGGTGCACTTGTTCTTGGCAGGGTGAAACCGGACAATCTGCCTTCGCGCAAAATTTTCGAGTCGCTTGATTTCGAGGCTCGATCTGATGGGGAGGGGATTGCGTATCAACGTATACTCTGATACGGGCAGCCGGGACAATGGGTACATCCTGGGAATGTTTCCGGATTTGCTGGCCCAAGAGCAGCTCCTTCTTCTCAGCACGGTTGATAGTGTACACTACCCGACGTTGTTCGAATCCAAAAGGGGGCGTTTCACCCCTTGGGTTGAGAGGGTAGATGAGGCTTGCAGAATAAAGACGTAGAAGGCGGAAAAATGGACATGAAGATCGCACACCGAATAATCGGCCCGGGTGTCCCTCCGTTCATCATCGCGGAGATGTCCGGGAACCACAATCAGTCGCTGGATAGAGCCCTGGAGATCGTTGAGGCGGCCGCGAGAGCGGGCGCCCATGCCCTCAAACTCCAGACGTATACCGCCGACACCATCACGCTTGACATCAGCGAGGGCGAGTTCTTCATCAATGACGAGCAGAGTCTCTGGAAGGGGAGCAGCCTGCACGATCTCTATGAACGTGCCTCCACACCGTGGGAGTGGCACGCACCAATCATGGAGCGGGCACGGGAGCTCGGCATGATCTGTTTCTCCACGCCGTTCGATGAGACGGCGGTTGACTTTCTCGAAGAACTGGATGTACCGGCCTACAAGATCGCTTCCTTCGAGAACGTGCACCTCCCGCTGATCCGGAAGGTGGCGGCCACCGGCAAGCCGATGATCATCTCCACAGGGATGGCCACGCTCGCCGAACTAGATGAGGCGGTGCGCACCGCCCGGGAGGCCGGTTGCCGCGATCTGGTGCTGCTCAAGTGCACCAGCACCTACCCGGCCACGCCGGAGAACAGCAACGTGGTCACCATCCCCCACATGCGAGAGTTATTCGGCTGTGAGGTGGGCCTCTCCGATCACACCATGGGTGTGGGGGCAGCAGTGGCGGCGGTGGCGCACGGTGCAACGGTGATCGAGAAGCATTTCACGCTCCGCCGTGCCGACGGCGGGGTGGACAGCGCGTTCTCACTGGAACCGGAGGAGTTGCATGCCCTGGTGGTGGAGACCAAGCGGGCATGGCAGTCTTTGGGCAACGTTACCTACGGGCCAAGTGATGCAGAAAAGAAGTCCCTGATCTTCCGCCGCTCCATCTACATAGCTCAGGATCTTAAGGCCGGCGATGTACTCACCCCCGAGAACCTGCGTTGTGTCCGCCCCGGCCTCGGCCTGGCACCGAAATACTATGAAATTCTACTGGGTAGGAGAGTCAATCGAGAGGTGGCGAAGGGGACCCCGATGAACTGGGATTTGATTGGCTGAATTCCTGGCGTTTTTTGTCAAAGGTTCTCCGCCCCGCCGGCATTTTTGCTTATTATGGCGGCATCCGCATGTTGCGATCAAGGTCGCTCCCGATGTCGTGCGGTATTGAGGATGGCGTCCTGACCCCTCCCCGGACGCTTCACAACCTGTTCGGTCGCGTGTTGCTACCTGATAGCGGGCTACGTGATTATTCTACCTAATATCGTAATGATTTATCCTATGATAATAATATAACAACATGAATGTATATGGTCCCCATCGCACGGCTCTGAAGTCTGTCCAGCAGAGCCCGGGGGAACTCAGGTGGAACAACAAGAGGCCGGGGAGCAAAAGAAAATATTCCTGATATCCCCTTCACCCTCCACATTCACGGAGCGCGATCGGGAGGCTCTCAGGCGGGGATACCAAGTCAGGGAAATCATCATCAGCAACTACCAGGGAAGGAACGGCCTGAAGCGCTCTCTCCTGATCTCGTTTGAGATCCTCCGGGGGGTCCTCTGGGCCGATCTCACCTACTCCTGGTTCGCCCATAACCACTCCTACCTTGCCGTAAGGCTGGCAAACCTCCTTGGGAAGAGAACCCTTGTCGTCATCGGCGGCTACGAGGTCGCGAGAGAGCCAGAGATCGGATACGGTGCCTTACTCAATCCAGAACTTGCAAAGAGAGTGAACTATATCGTCCAGAACGCCGACCACATCCTCGCGGTATCGGAGTTCAACAGGCAGGAGATTCTCCAGATGAGCGAGCGCCGCCACGTCGCGGTCGTCTACAACGGTATCGACTGCGCGGAGTTCACCCCCGGCGAGGAAGAAGAGGATCTCGTCATCACAGTGTGCCAGATCAGCCAGGGCAACATCGCGCTCAAAGGCCTTGACACGTTCCTCGAGAGCGCACGACTCCTCCCGGACCTCCGGTTCGCCGTCATCGGCCGTGTTCTTGACGAAAGCATCGAGGACCTGCAACGAGACGCCCCCAAAAACGTCGAATTTGTCGCGTCCCCTTCCCAGGACGAACTCCTGCGATGGTACCGCCGGGCAAGAGTCTACTGCCAGCTCTCCTACCGGGAGTCGTTCGGGGTCGCGCTTGCTGAGGCGATGTCCTGCGAGTGCGTCCCCGTGGTGACGGATAGGGGCGCGCTCCCTGAAGTGGTGGGCGAGGTGGGGTTCGTGGTGCCATACGGCGATGCCGAAGCGACGGCAGCGGCGATAGTACAGGCGTTGCAATCAGACAGGGGCAGGGCAGCGAGGGTGCGGGTCCAGGAGAAGTTCTCTCTTGAGGAGAGGAACAAGAAGATTCAGAAGATCATCGAGGAAAAACCCGTATGATCCGGATCTTTGCGGTGCTCAACGGGGCCATCCTCAACGACGATCAGAACTGGTCCCCCACCTACACGAGGATCCGGTTTCTGCTCTCGGAACTTGCCGGGTATGAAGATGTCACGATCGACTCGATTTCATACGAACTCCTCCCGGACCGGGGGCGGCAGGGCGCTGCGCAGCCTGCAACCCGACAGGGCCGGGGGTCCTGCCCGAATGTCGCGGATAAACTCTCAAATAACGTCGCCAAGACTGCCGTCGCCCTTCGCTCCGCCTATCGCCTCTTAAGAGACAGGCCTCTGGCCTTTTTTGCCTACCCGCACTCGTTGACGACGTTCCAGAACAGGCTCCTCTTCTTGCTCTGCACTATCTGTAACATCCCGACCCTCGTAGATATCCACGATACCCGGGAACAGGCTGCAGCGGTCGGCGACGGGCATTTTAGTGTGCCTCCCGGGATGGAGAAGTACTGCTTTTCCAGGGCAACACTCCTCGTCTCGGTGAACCCGAGTATGTGGGAGCACATACAACAGATGTATCACCTCGCTGAAAAGCCTGTAATATTTGTTCCTCACGGCTTTGAAGAGGAGTTCTTCACCCACCATCCTGCACCGTATTCCCCGGCTGAAGGGAGGTTCAACATCTGCTACATAGGAGCACTGACGAAGAACAGGGGCATCGATCTTCTGGTCGATTCATGCAGTATTCTATGGGGGAGTTACCCGTGGATTCGCTTATACCTCTTCGGGCCGTACGGCCCCGGGATACCGGACGACCTGGAGAAAACAATTGAAACCAGCGATTTTATCGTGAGGAAAGAACTATCGAGGGACGCCATCCCTGTGGCACTCACCGTAATGGATCTTCTCGTGCTGCCATATGATCCAGGGGAACAGTACCTGAACCTGACGTCCCCTACGAAGATTTTTGAATACATAGGGGCGGCGAAGCCTATCCTCTGCACGAAGTGTGAGTCTCTCAAGGGTATCGACGATAAGGGTGGTTTCATGTACGTGGAGTATTCTCCACCGGAGATGGCAAAGGCCATCGAGCACCTGATCGTGCACCCGGAAGTGCGCACGGAGATGGGCCGGATGTTATACTCCATACGTGAAGACCATACCTGGGCGGAGAGGGCAAGCCGGATATATTATGGAATCAGATCGTTATGCAGGACGAACTGAACCTCCTGCACTCACGAGATGGGTAGAAAACTCCAATCCGGTCGGTATGATTATGAAGATCTGCATGCTCACATCCACCCATGGACCCGGTGACGGCAGGATATTCCAGAAAGAGGCAAAGAGCCTTGCAAAGGAGCACGAAGTCACGATCATCGCTCCATCGGATGAAAACGGCAGCAGCATCGTCGACGGCATCCGCATCGTCACCGTAAAGCGGCCGGACTCCATCGCCCTCCACCCCATAACGCTTCTCCGGCTCCTCCGGGCATGCCTCGCCGGGGATGCTGATGTC
Organism: Methanoculleus sp.; assembly: GCA_035363235.1. Taxonomy (GTDB): domain Archaea; phylum Halobacteriota; class Methanomicrobia; order Methanomicrobiales; family Methanoculleaceae; genus Methanoculleus. The sequence continues at coordinate 10,215 of DAOSER010000010.1, read as the reverse complement.
TACCACTGCCATGAGCCTGACGCCCTCCTCATCGGAGTCCTTGCGAAGTACCTCAAGGGGAAGCGGGTTGTCTACGATATTCATGAGCACTGGCCCTCGGAGATCCCGTTCGATCTTGGAGTTCGGAACGATACGCTGGTGCAGAAGACACTGTCTGCACTTGTCTCAAGGGTGGAAATGGCGCTGGCCCGCCGGGCGGAGAGCACCTTTGCCGTGAGCGAGAGCGTTGCCGCCCGGTTCAGGGAGGGGGGGCTTGAGCCGACCATCATCTCGAACTACTCGATCGCCGATCTCGATATCCCCTCTGACCCTGACCGGACCGGCCGAAACCTCATGCTCATGGCAGGCAACATGCAGTCGTTTCACGGGATCGGTGAATGCATCGAGGCTGTTTCCCGGGTCAGGGAGCGCTATCCTGATGCAACCCTCACGCTCGTCGGGAAGGTCCGTGAGGATCTCAACGAATGTATCAGCGGCTCCGGCCAGGATGAGTTCATCATATCTACAGGTTTCCTTCCCTACAGGGCGATGTACGAGAGACTGAGCGAAGGCACCGCGGGCCTCCTGGTCTTCCAGCCGACCTACTATAACATCTCCATCGGCCTGCCGAACAAACTCTTCGACTACATGCTCCTCGGGCTCCCGGTCATTGCAAGCGACCTGCCGGAGATCCGCAACGTCGTCAGCAATGCAGACTGCGGCATTCTTGTCGATCCCGAGAGCGTGGAAGATATCGCCGACGCGATCTCCTACCTCTTCGAGCACCCGGACGAGGCGCGGAGGATGGGGGCGAATGGGAGGAGAGCGGTTCTTGAGAGGTACAACTGGTCCGCGATGGAGGCAGACCTTCTGCAGGCGTACCGGGACCTGGGTGGCGCCCCCTCCCCATCGGCGTGACCGGGGTGGTCTTGCCGCCGTCAGGTACTAAGGTACTAGTAGCTGGCAATCGATGAGATAACTATCATGCTCACCACCCTCATCCTCGACTTCGACGGCGTCATCGTCGAATCCCTCCCCCTCAAGACCGCCGCGTTCCGCAAAATCTTCTCCTTCGCGCCCCAAAAACACCTCGACGAGATCATCGCCTTCCACCTCGAGAACGGCGGGATGTCCCGGTACGACAAGTTCCGCTACATCTACGCCCACATCCTCCACGAGCCCCTCACCCCCGAGCAGGAAGAACGCCTTGCAAGCAAGTATGTCAGCCTTATCTTTGACGCCATGCTCACCGTCCCCTGTGTCGAGGGCGCAGAGGAACTCCTCAAGAGCTGCTCGCGTGCGCTCCCGCTCTACATCGTCTCCGCGACCCCGGAGGGCGAGATGCAGGAGATCGCCCGCCGCCGGGATCTCACAAAGTACTTCGTCCGGATCTACGGCTCGCCGAAGACGAAGGCCGAATGTATAAGAGATATCCTCGCCGAGACCGGCGCGTCGCCGGAAGAGGCCCTCTTCGTCGGCGACGCCCCGAACGATTGGGAGGCAGCCCGCGCGACCGGCGTTCGGTTCGTCGCACGGATCCCGCCCGGCGATCCGAACCGCTTTATCGGCCGGCCGGGGGTGGAGGGGATCGTGGAGAACCTTCATGAACTCCGGGAGTACCTACGGGGGAGTATATGCTCATCCCGATCTCGTACCCCCTGAACCGGGCAGCGCCGCTCTACCCCGGAACGGAACCGCTCACGATCTCCCGCACGAAATCATTTGGCGAGGGCGATTCGGAGGAGAAGAGCCTGATAGCGTTTTCCAGCCACGCTGGGACGCACATCGACCTCCCCCGACACTTCTGTCCGGACGGCGGTTCGGTCCAGGGCCTCCTTGCCCCGGAGGCGGTCTTTGAGCCCGCGCGGTGCATCGCGATCCCGAAGACCGGGACGGAACCGATCAGGATCTACGACCTCCTCGAACATATCGACGCAATCCGGACGTCGCGCGCGCTCTTCATCCGGACCGGCAGCGGGCGAGCCCGGGGGAGCGACCCGGCCGCCTATGCGGAGAGGCACCCCTGGGTGCACCCCGAGGTTCCGGGATTCCTCCGCATGGAGAACCCGGCCCTCAGACTGTTCGGGATCGACACCATATCCATCGCCGTCCCGGCAGAACCGGAGGAGGGTCCAGAGGCCCACCGCGCGTTCCTCTGCGGTTCCCCCCACATCTTCCTGCTCGAAGACGTGGACCTCTCGTACGGCAGGCTGCTTGAAGAGCCCTGGACCCTGCGAGTCTACCCGATGGTCTTCGATGACCTGGAGGGGGTGCCGGTGGTGGCGCTCGCGGAGTTCGTTAACATGTAGTGTTATAGGCGGAGCCCGGCAGGCGTCTATCAGTCCTTCCGCGCAGCGATAACCGAGAACCCGGCCCTCGAGTCGATCTCCGTCACGCGAAACCCGGTGTGCCGGAGGAGTTGGCGGACTTCGCCCGATGCATAAAACCGGGCGCGGGAGAGGAACCTGTGTTTTCCCTTCTCATGCAGGTATCTCCGGGCAACCTCTCCTTCGCGTTCGATGAACCCGAGGACGAACGTTCCCCCCGGGGCGAGGGTCCTGTGGATTTCGCGAAACGCCGAAACCGGGTTGTCCAGGAAACAGATGACCGTCACCATCAGGACGGACGAGAATGACCCATCCCTGAGCGGGAGCGATTCCGCTCGCCCGCGGATCACCTCGATCCCGCGGCGCCGCGCCATCCGGCCGAGGGCTCGCGAGGGCTCTATCCCGAGCGGGACCCCGAGGGGGCCGGCAAACCTCCCGGACCCGACCCCCACCTCGACGGCGCGGGAGTCCGGGCACGGGAGGAGACGCCGGATCCGGGCGAGTTCTGCATGGTACTCGGCGCGGTGCTCCTCGAACCAGCTATCGTAATCCTCTGCAAACCGCTCGAATACGTTCCAGGGCATTCTGCCCCCATCAGTCACGCCCATACAGGTGTTCTCTCACCCGTTTCCCGACCGCCTGCTCTCTTTGCTTCAGCACCGGGAGATCTACCGGGCCCTCCCGGTAGGAGGTGAAGAGGAGATAGAGGAGATCCACCGTCAGGTGCATGACCTCTTTTTTGAACCTGACCTCAACGGTGGTGTCCCCGGCAAGGCCTTTGATGGAGAACCAGTCGGGCTTCTCGAACTTATAGAACCCCTCGCCGAGGTTGGGGAGCGCCTCAACCTCCCCGAAGTTCTCCAGGTAGGCAAAGAACCCCGCCGGTACCGGGTCACTGAGGAGGAACTCCTTCATGAACGAGCCGTCGGCGCAGGATTTATGACGAACCGAACGAAGAATTCGCATTTTGTGCAATCTCCTTTACTGCTTTCGCGGCGGTCCGGCACTCGTCATCCGTGGTGAACCAGGAGAGGCTGAGCCGCACGGAGCCTTTCCCCTCGTCGATCACCCTGTGCACGAGGGGTGCACAGTGGAGCCCCGTGCGGGCGACGATCCCGTAGGCACGGGCGAGGATGAATCCCACGTCGTCATTCTCCATCTCATGGATGTTGAAGGAGACGATCGGAAGGGCGGGCGACTCGTTGTGGATCGTGATGTTGGGTTCCTCCTTCAACTCCCCGATGAGAAACGCCGTCTGGCGCTCCGCTTTCTCTGCGACGACCTTCACTCCGATGGATGCGATGTAGTTCACCCCGGCCGCGAGAGCCGCAAGGCCGGGATAATTGTGCGTTCCGGACTCGAACCGCTCCGGCATCTCCCGGGGCTGGAAGAGCGAGAAGGAGTCCGTCCCGGTCCCCCCGTAACGGAGGGGGGCGATCGACTCCGGGTCCCGCAGGTAGAATCCGCCGGTGCCCGGAATGCCGAGGAGGCCTTTGTGGCCGGTGAAGACGTAGGCGTCGACCGGGAGTTTCCGGAGGTCGACGGGTATATGGCCGGCAGTCTGCGCTCCGTCGACGATGAAATAGACGCCGTGATCGTGCAGGAGTTCCCCGATCCGGGCGACGTCCTGTACGGAGCCGAGCACGTTGCTCCCGTGGGCCGTGACCATGAGCCGGGTATCGGGCGTGACGGCCGCTTCGACGGCGTCGGGGCGAACAGCACCGTTCTCAAAGGGGAGGACCGTCAGCCGGATACGGCCCTGCCGCTCGAGTTCGTGAAGCGGCCGCAGAACCGAGTTGTGGTCGAGCTCGGTCGTGATGACGTGGCAGCCATCCCCGTTGGCGGCAAGAAATCCCTGGATGAGGATATTTAAGGAATCAGTCGCGTTCTGGGTGAAGACCACGTGCTCCGGCGGGTCCGCGGCGAGGAGGTCCGAGAGCGCCTCCCGGGCGAGCGTGATGTAGTCCTCGCCCTGGCTCCCGGTGGTCCTCCCCGACCCGAAAACGGGGAGGGCAAGGGATAGTCTCGCGGCCTCCAGCACCTCCGGGGGTTTCGGCCAGGTCGTGGCGGCGTTGTTTAAGTAGATGATCGGCGGGTTATCTGCCATAAGACTCGTTTTCAGTGAATCTATCGTCTGCGCCCAAAAATAGATCGCTTTGGGCATTTCACAACGCTTATCCTGCAGGCACCGTACACGCATCTTTGATGGGCACAATAACCGCCGGACGCGTGAGGGAGGCGGCAGAACTGCTCGGCATCCGGGACCGGGCCAGCCTCAATGAGATTCGCGTGCGCTACTCCGAGAAGATAAAGGAGTGGCATCCCGACGTGTCGCGAAAAGACCCGGCGGAATCCCACGAGATGACGATACGCCTGAAAGAGGCCTACGACCTCCTGGTCGACTACTGCATGAACCGTCCCGTCTCGTTCAGGCTCGAGGATCTCGAAAAGGATCTGGCACAGAGCTCCGCCGACTACTGGATGGACCGGTTCGGCGGCGACCCGATCTGGGGTTGACGGTCCTGTCACGAACTGCGCCGCCTCTGTACGAAGTATACCAGTATGCCCGCCAGCATGATCGCACTCCCGATACCGACGGCCATGGCCGGCAACATGAAAGCGAGCAGCAGGCACCCTGAAAGACCCAGTACCGCGAGGTATCTCCCGTACAGCCTCTCCTGCTCCGTTAAGGTGTATGCAGAGAGGTTCGTGACCGCGTAGTACAGCAGCACGGTAAAAGAACTGAACCCTATCGCCGCACGAAGGTCCGCGAGCAGCACCACCGCGACCAGGATTATGCCGACCGTCAGTTCGGCAAGGTGCGGAACCCTGTGCACCGGGTCAACCCGGGCCAGGTATGAAGGCATTTTACGATCCGCCGCCATGGCAAAGAGCATCCGGCTGATACCCGTCATCAGGGAGAGCAGCACCCCGAGGGTCGCGAAGGTCGAACCGACCCTTATGATCCACTGCCACGATTGAAAACCCGCCCCGGCGAGCGCCGTCACCAGAGGCGCGTCGGACCGGGCGAGAGCAGCGGGCCCGACGAGGAGCAGCGCCGAGACGACGACGACGGCGTAGACGAAGAGCGTGATGCCAAGACCGAGCACGATTGCCCGTGGGATGGACGTCTCCGGGTCTTCGACCTCTTCGCCCAGGGTGGCGATCCTCGAATACCCCGCAAACGCGAAGAACCAGATCCCCGCCGACTGCAGAATCCCGTACAGGCCGTTCGGTCCGAGGATCGGGCTTAAGTTGCCGATATCCGGCTCGCCGACGAAGATCAGGGCAACAATCGCGGAAAGAGAAAGCAGGACCACCACGACGATGATCTTCGTGGCGTTGGCGGTCTTTTCTATCCCGAAGAAGTTCAACACCGTGAATGCAATCACCGCCCCCGCGGCAAGGAACCGTGCATACTCCGGAGCCAGGTAGTAGCCGAAGGTGAGTGCGACCGCAGAGCAGCTGGCGAGTTTGCCGACCACGAAACCCCAGCCCGCAACCCAGGCCCAGAACTCGCCCAACCGTTCTCGTGCATATACGTAGGTGCCCCCCGACGCAGGGTAGAGGCGGGCAAGCTGTGCGGACGAGGAGGCGTTGCAGTATGCCACAGAGGCCGCAAGCGCGAGGCCGAAGAGCAGCCCGGCCCCGGCCGCGGCTGCCGCCGGTGCAAGAGCCGTGAAGATCCCGGCCCCGATCATGGAGCCGAGGCCGATAAAGACGGCATCCGCCGTATTCAGTCTTCGCGAGAGCCTGCTTGCCTGAATTCCGCCGCGAAGTTTCTTTGCCATACGTCCTGCTCGCGACCGCCCGGGTGCAACCATACGATCGAGGCGATAGTTAACCGTTCTGTCGATGCGAAGCATGAGCGAACGTTCCCTGACCATACAAAAGAACCCCTGCAGGTGAGATAACCTGAAAACCTGCAATTCTGCCGGATTCCCGACACATTGATATAGAATTATCCGGGTATAGCCCTCTTCTCTCTACCCGGGGGAGTGCATATCGGGATTCTGGTGATCGTTTGATGCCACGTAGCGTCAGAGACGGCGGGAAGAGCGGATATAAACCTGCCCTTATCTCATGGAACGTCACGTACCGGTGCAATCTGCGGTGCGCTCACTGCTACATGGATGCCGGGGACGGGGGAGGGGCTCCGGAACTCTCCACCAGTGAAGCAAAGATGCTCATCGACCAAGTTGCACAGGTAGGCTCCCCGGTACTGATCCTCAGCGGCGGAGAGCCCCTGCTACGGGACGATATCTTTGAGATCGCCGGATACGGGACACGCCAGGGCCTCCGGATGGTCATCGGCACGAACGGAACCCTGATCGACGGCCGCACCGCGGCGCGGCTTGCCGGGGCGGGGATCCGGAAAGCAGCGATAAGCCTGGACTCTGCCGACCCGGGAGTTCACGACCGGTTCAGGGGCGTTCGAGGGGCCTGGAAGCGTGCCGTCGCGGGGATCGAGGCCTGCAGGGATGCCGGTATTCCCGTCCAGGTGCACACGACGGTAACCCTGCAGAACCACCGTGAGCTGGAGGCTATCGCGGATCTCGGGGAGAGCCTCGGGGTGCACGACTTCCAGTTCTTCTTCCTCGTCCCCACGGGGAGGGGAAAGGAGGTCATCGACATCTCCCCGGAGATGTACGAAGCCCTGATTCGGGAGATTCTCCGGCTGGGGGCGGAGAGAGATCTCTCCATCCGCCCGACGTGCGCCCCACAGTACGTGCGGATTGCGTCCGAGATGGGACTACCTGTGACAGAGGGGGAGCGGGGGTGCATCGCGGGCATCCGCTACTGCAGGGTAGACCCGACAGGCGAGGTCACTCCCTGCCCCTACCTCCCGCTGGGTCTCGGGAACATCCGAAAAACCCCGTTTGCGGAGATCTGGCACGGGTCGGAGGTCTTTGCAGCCCTGCGCTCCGGCGAGGCCCTGACGGGCAAATGCGGCGCGTGCGAGTACCGTTCTGCCTGCGGGGGGTGCCGTGCCCGGGCATACGGACTCACGGAAGAGGGTTCGCAGGCCGGCGGTTACCTGGCAGAAGACCCCTGGTGCCTCTACGAGCCGGGGGTGTGGTGAATGCACCTCGATCCGCTCGACCGGGTTCTCCTCCAGCGGGTGCAGGACGACTTCCCCCTCAATCCCCGGCCGTACCGGGTAGTCGGCGACGCGCTCGGGATACCGGAGCAGGAGGTGATGGAGCGGCTGGCCGATCTCTCCCGCCGGGGGGTGATCAGGCATATCGCGCCGATCCTCGAACCCGGGAGCCTCGGTATCCGCTCTTCCACGCTCGTTGCCATGCGGGTACCGGAAGAGCGGATGCATGAGGTCGCGGGGATCGTGAACGAATACGACGGCGTGTCCCACAACTACCGCCGCGACGACGACTACAACCTCTGGTTCACCATCGCCGCTGCGGGCGAAGAGGAACTTCTCGGGATACTCGAGGAGATCGTGCGCCGGTCGACGATCCCTCCCGGAGACGTCCTGAACCTCCCGATGGTGCGGAGGTTCAAACTCGACGTCCGGTTCCGGTTCTTAGCGGAGGATGATGATGGACGAGATCGATAGAGAACTACTCAGATTGACACAGGACGGCATCGGGTTTGAGGAGAGGCCGTTTCTCCATGCGGCAAAGAGGCTCCGGATCAGCGAGGAGGAGGTCGTCGCACGGCTGGGAAGGCTGGTTGAAGCCGGCATCGTCCGTCGGTTCGGGACGAGAATCAACCCCCGGAAGGCCGATCTCATGGCGAACGCCATGGTGGTCTGGAGCGTTCCTCCTGACCGTATCGCCGGGATCGGAGCCGCGATGGCAGAGAGCCCCGACGTGACCCACTGCTACGAGCGCCGCACCATCCCCGGCCGCTGGGAGTACAACCTCTACACCGTGCTCCACTGCGGCGATAAGGAGGACGCGCTCCGCAGGGTCGCGGCCCTCTCCCGGGCGGCCGGTGTTGCCGATTACCGGGTCCTCTTCAGCACCGAGGAGTTCAAGCGGCGGCCGAGCGGCCGGATCGAGCCTGCAAAAGAGCCGGGGTGCAGGCAGTGAACCGGATCACAAGATACCTGCACGCAACCGGCACGGTCAGCGAGGTGCTCCGGCACCGTGCCGGCGAGAGAACGCCGAGCGGGGTGCTTGCATTCTCCGACATCCGCCGGCCGGTCGTCTTCTGGAACATCACGAACCGGTGCAACCTGCTCTGCTCCCACTGCTACATCCGGGCAGGGCCGGGGCGAGAGCGCGAGGACGAACTGACGACGGAGGAGGCGCTCGGCCTGATCGACGACCTTGCAGCGATGCGGGTCCCCCTCCTGCTCTTCTCCGGGGGCGAGCCGCTGATCCGGGAGGATTTCTGGGATCTCGCCGAACACGCGAAGGAGCGCGGTCTCGTCACCGCCCTGAGCACCAACGGCACGCTGATCATGCCCGCCGTTGCACGGCGGCTCCGCGATGTCGGGGTGGAGTACGCAGGGGTCTCGCTCGACGGGGCGACCGCAGAGACGCATGACGGTATGCGAAACGTCCCGGGGAGTTTCGACCTGGCCGTCTCGGCGCTCGAAAACTGCAGGTCCGCCGGACTGAAGTGCGGCGTCCGGGTGACCGCAACGCAGGAGAACTACACCGAGATCCCCGCCCTCATCGACCTCGCCCTGCACTCCGGGGCGGAACGGTTCTGCGTCTACTGGCTGGTCCCGAGCGGCCGGGGAGGCGATGGCTACGGCGCCCTGCAACTTCGACCCTCCGGGATTGCCGATCTCCTTGACCTGCTCATCGAGAAGGCACGCGATGTGGACCCGGCAGCCATGGAGTTCCTCACGGTCGACGCGCCCCAGGACGCCGTATATCTTCTTGAGAGGCTGGAGAAGGAGGATCGGCCGGCATACGAGAGTATGTGCACGCTCCTCGCATGCTCCGGCGTAGGGTGCAGTGCGGGAGACCGCATCGCAAACATCGATCCGTCCGGCGCCGTTTACCCCTGCCAGTTCGCCCAGATGGATGAACTCAGGGTGGGAAACATCAGGAAAAAGTCATTCAGCGCCATCTGGAACGATCCGGAGAACCGGATCCTCGCCGACTTCCGGAGGAAGAAGGACCTGGTCGGGGGCTCCTGCGGGAGATGCTCCTACCGCGACCGCTGCGGCGGGGGGTGCAGGATCCGTGCGTTTGCCGAAAGCGGTGAACTCTGGGCTGAAGACCCGCTCTGCCCCGTCCGCCGCGAGGGCGGGTCGTGACCGGGGAGAACCGATCCCCCGGGAGCCAGTTTTCAAGGTGTATTTGGCGGAGATGACCATCCTCCGCGTCCACCCGCGGCACGCAGTTACTTTTATGATACCCGACCGGGATGTGGGGGCACGCCCGCCGGGGGGCAGCGGTGTTTGACCGGCCGGGGCAAGAAGGTTGCAGGTGAGAGAGTATGGATCAGAAGAGAAAGATAGATGAGAAGAGCAAGCAGGAGCAGCTTGACGAGTTCCACCAGGACCCGGAGCAGGAGTACCTGACGACGAATCAGGGGGTCCGGGTAAGCCACACCGACGACTCATTAAAAACAGGGGAGCGGGGGCCGACGCTTCTTGAGGACTTTCACTTCCGCGAGAAACTGACGCATTTCGACCACGAACGGATCCCCGAGCGGGTCGTCCACGCCCGGGGATCGGGCGCCCACGGCTACTTCCAGGTCTACGAACCGATGACCGAGTTTACGCGAGCGGCGTTCCTCCAGGATCCCGGGAAGAAGACGCCGGTCTTCGTCCGGTTCTCGACTGTCGTCGGCTTTCGGGGCTCTGCCGATACGGTCAGGGACGTCCGGGGGTTCGCGACGAAGTTCTACACGGAGGAGGGGAACTACGACCTCGTCGGCAACAACATGCCGGTCTTCTTCATCGTGGACGCGATCAAGTTCCCCG
>DAOSER010000009.1:0-29121 GCA_035363235.1 Methanoculleus sp. | reverse complement strand
CGCGGTGCTGAGTCTGATCGTCGGCTATGCCGTCGTCGTGGGGATGGTCGGCACTTCGGAGTATTTCTTCACCTACAATAGCCTGATCTATGTCCCGGAGGCCATGCTCATCGGCATCGCGGTTTGCATTATATCCGGGGTCTACCCGGCATGGAGGGCGTCGAACCTCGACCCTATCGAGGCGCTCAGGGCGGAGTAGTTCACCCCGCAAGATAAAACTTGTTACACCGACTGTCGGGGGATGGGGGACCGGAAGGGGATCGCGCTGATAGCACGGACAGCCGTTATCATGGCCGGTTTGTCCGGTGTGCGGCGTCGTGATCAAGAGTGAATTAGGGCGATTCTGACGTTCCTGCTCTCTTCCCGGTCTCTGGCAAATTTATACGATGTATTATTCTATTGGCAATATATATATACGATCATAGATATCCTCCGGCTGTATGAGGGTGATCTACACCTCCCCCGGAGGTATTCCCCCACCTGTGGTTACCGTACAACCAGCGATAAAACATCATACTGCATCACGAACGAGCATTATCGTCCCTTTCCTGACAAGCATCCCCATGGATGTGCAGACCCTTCTTGCATTCCCTCATACAGATGTATCCTCTGGTTCAGGAGGATATTTTCAGAGGTGAACCGAGATGAAAATGATAAAAGCAGGGCCTGCAATCCTCGCAGGTCTCCTTGTTATTACTCTTCTTGCAATCGCATCCGCCGCCGACATCGGCGGGGCTGGCGGTAACGTGACTCCCCCCGGCGGGATGAACGTAACTCCCCCCGGTGGAACGAACGTAACCCCTCCCGGCGGGATGAATGTGACTCCCCCCGGTGGAACGAACGTGACTCCTCCAGGCGGGATGAATGTGACCGATAACATGACGCCTCCGGGGTTCGAGAACCTCAGTGTCCAGGTTATAGCGTCGACCACGGGTCCGACACAGGCAACCATCGGCGGCGATGTCATAGTCTGGGTGGACAACGTCACCGGGCAAACCGATATCTTCCTGTATGACCTCACCACCGGCCAGGTCCAGCAGATCTCGGACGATCCGCTAGAGAAGATGGACCCGTTCACCGACGGCAAACGGCTGATCTGGAGCCAGAACTACAACGGGCAGTGGGATCTCAATCTCTACGACTTCACCACCGGTGCGCAGGTGTTGCTGACCAACGATGAGGCCGTTGAGAGGTACCCGTCGATCTTCGGAAATACCGTTGTCTGGAGCGCTGAAAACGAAACGGGGTGGAACATCTATAAACTGGAGTTGTCCGCAGGTCCGATAGGGAACATGACCCCGCCTGGAGGCGCCACCCCGGTGCAACCCCAATCCCCGCCGCAGCCGCTGTCCGGAAACGCCACTCCGCCGCAGCCGCCGTCCGGAAACACCACTCCGCCGCAGCCGCCGTCCGGAAACACCACTCCGCCGCAGCCGCAGTCCGGGGGCATCGCCCCGCAACAGCCCCGGTCACCATCGCAGCCCTTCGGGCCGTCTATCTAATGAACCCGAATGATATCACCTGCCGCACAGGCAATCTCCTCGCGGCAGCAGGATTCATTGAGATCATGCCATGAGATGAAGGTGACGCATGTGAAGAAGCTCGAATCAGGAGATCACGGAGATATCCTTGCCGGAGCCACGCAACGACTGCAGGAGATCAAGAGGCTGCAGGCTGCAGGCCTTATTTGCCATGATGGTGACTTCGTCCCATCGGTCCACTACCCGCCTATCACACGGTATGCCCCCATCACCGAAGAAGAACTCTTCGCCGGCTATACACTACCCGAAGATGGATTGCTCGACATATACGTGCATTTTCCGTTCTGCAAGCAGCACTGCACCTTCTGCCATTATCCAGCAAAACTGGGACGGCAGACAGAAGAGAAGAACCGTTACCTGACTGCCCTGGAACGCGAGATGGCTATCTACATGGACCGGTTGGGCATCGACAGCATCAAGGCCAGATCGATCCTCATCGGCGGTGGTACCCCTACCTTCCTCACCCCGGAACAGCTGGACCGGTTTCTCCGGTTCTTCTCCGAACGGGTCGATCTGACGCACTGCGGTCAGTTCAATTACGACGTCGACCCCGGCACGCTTGTCGGACGCACCGGGCTTGAGCGCCTGCGTATCATGAGGGACTACGGTGTGGATCGCCTGACCATCGGTGTGCAGTCGCTCGACGACGGCGTGCTGAAGATCATGAACCGGCCCCACGATGCCCGGACAGCAATCGAGGCGATCGAGAACAGCCGCCAGTTCGGCTACCAGCTCAACATAGAGTTCATCTTCGGCCATCCCGGCGAGACCCTGCAGAACTGGATCGCCGTCATGGAGAAAGCCGCCACGCTGCCGGTGGACGAGATCCAGCTGTATCGCCTGAAGGTTCTGCCGTACGGGGACCGCCAGGGCAACGTCACCCGACTCCGAAGAAAGGATCCGCTCAGCATCCCGTCGTTTGAGGAGACCATGATGATGAAGCAGGCTGCTATCGATATTCTCGGAAAGCACGGCTTTCATGAGAACCTCCGCCGCGTTTACGCTAAAGCGAAGAAGCACTACTCTCACTATGCATACAACCAGTGCTGCATGCTCTACGACCAGATCGGGTTTGGGATTACGGCATTCAGCAGCCTCCGGGATAGGTTCGGGCTGAATACGCAACACTTTGATGAGTATTACGCCAGGATTGAGAAGGGGCACCTCCCTCTGAATCGCGGCATTGTCCGCAACAGGGAGATGCAGGTGCGGTGGGCAACCGTTCTGCCGCTTAAAAACAGCGAGATTAGAAAAGCCCGCTTTGAAGACGCGACGGGGATCGCCTTCGATACCATCTTCAGAGCGAAGGTTGCCAGACTGAAAGCGTTCGGGTTGATCGAAGAGGACGAAGATGCCGTCCGCCTCACGGAGCTGGGCGCATTTGTTGCCGACGAGGTGGTCGAGCAGTTCAACGCGAATGAGTTCATGCCGTTCTCAAGCGATGCGTATGCCCCCGGACCGCTGCATCCTTACGCCGACAACGCCGCCGGGGATGCTCTGGGGAGCACCGGCCCTCCTGTTTCGCCCGGCGATACAACGGCGGACGACCTGCCGGGCGGCTGCACCGCCGGGGGTCGACCATGAGCGGCCGGCAGTCTTCAGGCTCATTGATTCCTGCAATGAGCGATCCGCAACTCTTACGCTTATTAACATCCACGGGTGACGTACAGCAGGAGTTGTTCGAGCGGGCAAGAGCAATAAGGCACCGGTATTCCGGCGATGAGGTGAAGCTCCGCGGCGTTATCGAGATCTCCAACATCTGCCAGAAGAACTGCGATTACTGCGCAATGCGCCGCAGCAACAGAGGTCTGGACCGGTTCAGGCTCGATGCGGAGACGATTCTGGCAGTTGCCGGGAGCATCCTTGAGGCCGGCATCACCACAATCTTTCTCCAGGCGGGACAGGATCCCCACTGCGATCCTGTTCTGGATGAGGTCATCCCTGCAATCGCTCACGATCTAGGGGCGGAAGTCCTTCTGAACGTCGGTGAGCGCAGCAGCGAGATCTACGAGCGGTTCGCGCACCTCGGAGCCGGATCGTTCATCATGAAGTACGAGACCTCCGATGCCGCCCTGCATAATCGGATCACTCATGGGCCGCTGGATAAGAGGATCCAGTGCATGAAGTGGATACGGGACGCGGGCATGAAGATCGGGACAGGAAACATCATCGGGCTGCCGCATCAATCGATCGAAAGTTTGCTCTCGGATATCCGGCTGGCCCTTGCATTCAAGCCGGACTTTGTCAGCGCGGCACCTTTCATACCCAACCCGGGAACGCCGTTTCAAGACCAGCCGCTCGGCGATCTCGATCTTACGCTGAACACCATGGCGATCCTGCGCATCGGGCTGAAAGATGCGTTGATCCCGTCGGTCAGCGCTCTTGAGTACGTCAGGCCCGGGGGTCAACTCATGGGGTTGAGTGCAGGAGCTAACGTCATGACCATCAACTTCACTCCGCGGTCCTATCGAGAGCGCTACAGGATTTACGCACAGGACCGCTTCATCGTGACGCTCAACCATGCCGTCGAGACGGCTAAATCAGCCGGCTTAGCCGTGGATTATGAGGTTCAGCTCAGGATCGCTACATCGAATACCGCATCGCTGGAGGACAACTCCATGGTGCAGGAAGAGGAGCAATATGGTCAGGGGACATGATTCGGACGCCCTCCCGGTACTGGAGGGCACACATCCGGACTCCGCCGTTACGCTGAATGTCCGGTCGAAAGCCTCGGTCATCCACATCGGGAGCCTCGACTCCTTCGATATCACCGAGGGGGGGAAGGCTGCAGCACGGGAGTTCCTCGACTACCTGGACACGGGTCGCGAGGAGCCGCTGAGACGTGCCGTCGATATCTACGATGAGATTATCCCTAACGAAAATTTCGGGGGCGAGTATACGGCACTGCAGTGGATCTGCAGGCTGCTTCTTGCTCCAGAGGACAGGAGAGCGGATTTTCTCTCCTATCCACTCGTTGCCAGCTGGTTCGATCTGCTGGCGCGCGACGATTATGCAAACTTAAAGGATTACCTTAACCTGAAGTACCATTTCGCAGGCGAGGGGGATGTGGATGACGCGAGCAAAGAGAAACTTCGTTTCCTTGAGGACTTCATTCTCTTCAACAACCCCGACCGTGAGCGCTGGGATAAGATCGGTGAGAACATCTACCAGCTCGGCATAAAGGAAGGCGACAACGTTATCGATTTTGGGTGCGGTCCGGGGTACTTCACGTTCAAGTTCGCCGATATCATCGGGGAGACGGGCCGTGTATACGGCATCGAGACGAACGAGCAGCACATCGACTTCGTCAACGACTACATACAGCGGTACCGGATCGGCAATGTCGGGGTGTATCAGTACCAGGCAGACGGGTGGGGTCTGGATCAGCCCGTCGAAGCCGACGTGATCTTTCTCTGCTCGCTGTACCACATTCTCTACGTGGCCTTCACGGACAGGGAGAGGGATCTCTTCATCGAGCATATCAAGAGGTATCTGAAAGAAGACGGGCGTCTCATCATCGTGGACAACGACCTTGTGGAGGGGAGCGACCTGCCGTATCATGGGCCGTACATCTCCCGCGAGATGATCATCAGCCAGTTGTGGCATTACGGCTTTGATCTCCTCCTGGATTACCAGTTCACCGCTCAGCGCTACATCCTTGAGTTTAAAGTGGCCGGCGAACCCCGGATGCCGGCTGATCCGTCGCTCGCAATCCCCGCAGTGTTTGCCGATAAAGGAGCCACGCATGCCATCAAAGTCACCTCGCCGCTGTCGCTGATCCGCTACCGCATGATCGGCGCCGCGTCGCAGGGGTACACCATCCTCGGCAAGAGAGCCGCCCGGCTGTTTTATTCGGCACTTGAGGGAAAAGACGAAGCCGGTCTCACAGCGGCTCTTAATGCGTATAACGAGTTGATCCCGCAGGAGAGGATCGGCGATGAATATACGGTCTTTGAGTGGTTTTGCAGGTATCTTCTGGCCCCGGAAGATGAGCAGGCGAAGATGCTTGCGGATCCGTTTGACGCCGAATACTTTCACTACCTGGCGGACGACGACTTTGCGCTGTTGAAGAAGTACGTCCGGATAAAATACGACCTGGCGCAACCGGACCCGAAGATGCCGGGAACCGACGATGCATTTGCAAGTGGGCAGATCCACGACATCATCTACGAGTACTCGGGGAACGAGGTGAGTTTCGATCAGCTCAACGAGTGGAACGAGTTCATCTCGTTCAACAATCCCAACCGGGACTCGTGGGAGAAGACCCGCGAGATGCTCGACTACCTCAACATCCATGAAGGTGAAGCGGTTGCCGATATCGGCTGTGGATTTGGGTTCTTTTCCTTCAAGTTCGCCCGGATGGTGGGCGAAACCGGGAGGGTTTACTCCACCGAGATCAACAGGAGCGCGCTTGCCTACGTGGAGACCGTGCGCGACAGGCTCGGGCTGAAGATCCGGACCATTCAGGCGCGCTTGAACGATGCCTGCCTGCCGCCCGACAGCGTCGATACCATCTTCATGTGCTCGATGTACCATGCCGTCTACATCGCATCGCTTGAGTTTGTGAAGGACGAGTTCATCGCCAGCCTCAAGAGGGCCCTGAAGCCGGGAGGAAGACTTGTGGTCGTGGACAACGCGATAACGCCTCCTTCCGTCGTGGCGTACCACGGCTCCGCCATCGCCAGAGAACTCGTCATCTCGCAGTTGAAGCACTATGGGTTCCACCTGGAGGACTCCCGGCAGTTCATCCCCCAGCGGTATGTGCTGGTCTTCCGGCAGGACTGACGGGGCGGGTTCGCATGCTCTACGCCATAGAGACAAACAGGATCACCAAGCGGTTCGGGGGGGTTGCCGCTGT
The DNA here is from genome assembly GCA_035363235.1 of Methanoculleus sp. Classification (GTDB taxonomy): domain Archaea; phylum Halobacteriota; class Methanomicrobia; order Methanomicrobiales; family Methanoculleaceae; genus Methanoculleus. The sequence continues at coordinate 22,722 of DAOSER010000009.1, read as the reverse complement.
GAGCAACGTCAGCCTCTCAATCCCGCAAGGGGAGCTGTTCGGGCTTCTCGGCCCGAACGGAGCCGGGAAGACCACGCTGATCAACATGCTGTCGACCATGACCGACCCCTCGGATGGAGGTGCCAGGGTGTGGGGGTTCGACGTGGTGGCGGACGCTCACCTCGTACGGCAGAGCATCGGGGTGGTCTTTCAGGATATCACCCTGGATGAGCGTCTCACCGGCCGGGAGAACCTGGAGATTCACGGCAGGCTGTACGGTCTTGAGGGCCGGGTGCGGAGGCGGAGGATCGAGGACCTCCTGGCTCTCGTCGATCTCACCGACCGGGCGGATTCTCTGGTGAAGACGTACTCCGGCGGGATGTTGAGGCGCCTTCAGATTGCACGCGGGTTTGTGCACAACCCCCATATCCTCTTCCTGGATGAGCCCACGCTCGGTCTCGATCCGCAGACACGGATGCATATCTGGGAGTACATTAAGGTCCTGACGGAGGAGGAGGGCGTGACGATCGTGCTCACCACGCACTACCTGGAGGAGGCGGACCACCTCTGCGACAGGGTTGCCATCATCGATCATGGTGAGATCGTCGCCATCGATACCCCCGAGGCTCTGAAGAGCCAGCTCGGGGGGGACGTGATAACGCTCGAGGTTGAGGACCCCGCCGACATCACCCGGCTGCGTGCCCTCTGTGAGGGCAACGGATTTGAGCGGGTGGTCTCCCGGGGGAGCAGCGCCGTCTCGATGGCCGTCAGGGACGGCGAGCGCAAGATCCCGCACGCCCTGAACCTTGCCTCGGGTGCGGGCATCCCGATCCTCTCCGTCAGCCTGCATAAACCTGCTCTCGACGACGTCTTCCTCCATCACACCGGTCGAACGCTGAGGGATAAAGAGACCGGAGATACAGGGAATCACGGAAGGTCCGGGACCCGTCCAACGAGGAGACGGTGATGATGGCAATGCGGTCGATGAATGCTGTCTACGCCATGTGGCTCAGCGAGATGCTCCGGTTCTGGCGCTCGAAATCGCGCATCATCGGCGCCCTTTCGACACCTCTCACGTTCCTGATCTTCCTCGGCCCCGGTCTCAGTTCCGGCTTTCAGTTTCAGGGCGGGGGCGCTCTGGATCTCAGTTTCTTCGCGCCGGGCTTCATAGCGATGTCCGTCCTCTTTGCGTCCCTGTTCGCGGGCGGGACCGTCGTATGGGAAAAAGAGTCCGGTCTTCTCAAAGAGATCCTGATCGCGCCTATCAACCGGTTCTTTGTAGCGCTTGGAAAGGCTGCAGGCGGGGTCACCATCGCTCTGATCCAGGGCACTTCTCTGCTGGTCTTTGCCGGGCTGGTCGGCGTGCGGTACGTGTCGGGTCCCGGCGTGCTGGCCGGTCTGCTTGTCATGGCTGTATCGGGTATTGGATTCATCGGACTGGCCGTCGCGCTTGCTTCCTGGATCGAGAGTCCGGAGGGGTTCCAGATGATCATGAGTTTCGTGGCGATGCCCCTCGTTCTCCTGAGCGGGGCGTTCTTCCCGATATCGGGCCTCCCCCCCTGGCTTGGGGTTCTTGTCTCCATGAACCCCCTCACCTACTCTGTCGAAGCGCTTCGCTGGTGCCTGCTGGGGAGTTCCGTGATCCCCATCACGATGAGCAGTGCGGTCATAACCCTCTTTGCCTTCTGCATGCTCCTTCTTGGAGGGAAGTACTTCGGAAGGATCAGGGTGCAATGACGACCGCCCTCTTCGGCGGAGACCGGTGGCCCCCGGCGCCGGCGGGAATAGAGACCTTCCCGGTCCCGGAGGTCCAACCCCATCTGTCGGCGATGATCGGGGAGGCCGAGGCCGGCACCGATGTAGAGGCCGGGACACGGGTCCGGCACCATCGGGGGAGCATACGGCGGTGCCCGGGCGGTGCGTCCGGATCGAGAAGACAGTTGACCGGTAACGCTGCTCCGGGAGTGTTCAGGCATCAGCCCGACCGGCGTCTGGGTCAGCACCCGGGCCGAGAGGACGGCGGTACCTGCATTGACCGGCTCATCTCGCCGGAGACGATGTTGATGTGAATGCCGATCCTGGAGGGTGGCCTTCCCGGATATTTCCGGCAGGCGCAGCAAAGCCTCCGCTCTCCGATGGTGAACGGCTCTTTGCACCGCTCGCACAGAACCTCACGGAGAGGTCTCGTCCGTTCGGCAGGGTCCGTTCGGCAGGGTCACCTGCTCCAGGGCGCTCGACCCGAGACCATGAGTCTCTCCGGCCGGTCCCTTCCCTGGCCGGCGTCCTGCTTCGCCGCCGCTTCCAGGCACTCCGCGCTGCAGAATGGCACGCTTCCGCCCGCGGCTTGCTCTTCTAGCGGGAATTCTCTTCCGCAGTATCCACAATAAGCTGATCTGGACATCCCAACTCACCAAAAGAAAGAGGAAGCATATCAGAGGATAAACCTTTCCTCAGGTTCCGGAAGAGCGCCGTCCGTCGATCCGCAGCGGTTCATCCGTGCGCCGGAATGCTGCCTCCTTTTACCGGCAGCGGTAGGCGGTGCCGAGGAGTCCTGCGCGACCGGCTTCAGCGTGAACCGGAATGCCGCCCCCTCCCCCGGCCGGCCGGGCACGCGGTCCTCGACCCGGACCTTCCCGCCGTACCGCTCGACGAGGATCCGCACGAGGTACAGCCCGAGTCCTTCGCCGACGCCGCGTTTCTTTTGTTCGTAGCGGTGGAAAATGGCCTCTTTCTGGTCATCCGGGACGCCGGGACCTGTATCCTCGACCGTTACCCGTACGAACCCGTCCGCCTTTTCCGTCCGGATGGTGACCTCGACTGCGGGACCACCGTGCTTCACGGCGTTGCCGATGAGGTTCCCGAATACTTCCGGGAGGAGGTCGTCTGCAAGAACCGGCCCGGGAGCGCCCACGTACCGTATGAGCCCCTCGGGGTAGTGGCCGATCTCTTCCCGGATGATCGCATCGAGATCCACCTCCCTCAATTCCGGTGTTCCGGAGTGAATCCGGCGGATCTTCGAGACGGTCCCGAGGATCTCGATACTCTTCCTGACGCTCCGCTGGAGTCTCTCCGCATAGCCGACCGCATCCCCCTTCCCCGGCAGACTGTCGATGAGCAGGTCGGCGTAGAGGTTCGCGACGTTCTCGGTGTTCCCGATATCGTGGGTCAGGACATCCAGGTAGAGGTTCGCCTCCCTGTTTGCGACCTCCAGTTCACTCTGGAGCCGGGTGAGATCTCCGGTGCGTCTCACAAGCGCCTCCTCGGTTCGCTTGCGGTCGGTGATATCCCTCATGATGCACCCGACACGAAATCCCAGCCGGGTGGGAGTCGTGAATACGTTCTGCTGGAGATACCGAACGTCTCCCTGCGGGGTGCGAGTCTGCACATCCAGAAGGCGGCCGTGGTGCGGGTAGGTGCCTTTCTGCAGTATCCTGTCCCATAATGCACGGTACCGTGTGCGATGGTCCGGACCCGCCCACTCCGTATCCACAATCCATGACTGGATCTCCCATGCAGGCACCCCCAGTACGTCCCTGGCGTCAAGGCCGGTTATCGTCTCCATGCCCTTGTTCCAGGTAATGATTCGTCCCGCTTCGTCGGTGATGACGATACCGTCTGCGGAACTCTCAATCAGGTTCTGCAACTGCTCCTCACGCTCTAATGCGGCCTCTTCCGCCCGCTTCAGCTCGGTGATGTCATGGCCGACGACCGTCGCGCCGAGTGGCTCACCACTCGCATCAGTGGTGAATGTTACGTCTAAAGCCACATCTATTATACGGCCGTTTTTCGTTCGTATTTTATATTCGACATCCCTACCCGGCTCTTCCCCTTTGAACCATCTGGAAATTCTGGTCCGGAAACGAGCCTTGCCCTCCTCATCCGTAATATCGAACGGATCCATCGCAAGCAGCTCTTCCCGGCTGTACCCAAGCAGCTGGCACATGGCATCGTTGACGGAGGTAAATCTTCTTTTCCTGAAATCCATCTCATAGATGGCCGCCGGCGCATATCGGACGAGTTCCCTGTAGTTCTTTTCAGCTTCTCGGAGCGCCTCCTCGGCTTGTTTGCGATCGGTGATATCCATCATCTGGGTAACAAATCCCTGGAACTCCCCTCTTTCATCCCGCAGGGGTTCCCAGGACTGTGATGCCCACCAGATCTCCCCGTTCTTCTTCACGGCGCGATACTCGAAATTTTTGCCGCTTTCGCCGTTCGTGAATGCCTGAGTATAAACCTCTCGAACCAGTTTCAGATCATCCGGATGCACCTGCCATTTTGCCCGGCCTTCGAGGAGATCCTCCCTGGTATATCCTGTTATCTCCTCGCAGCTCGGACCGACGTAGATGTGATTCCCCTCTTTATCGGTGATAATAAGGAGGCCTGGGACTGTCTCAACGACCGTCTTGAACCGCGCCTCGCTCTCCCGCAGCGCCTTCTCCGCCCGCTTCCGCTCGGTAATGTTCTGTGTCACGCCGACGATGCGGGCGGCGTTCCCGTCCGCATCGGCAATCACGACGCCCGCTGAATGGATCCAGTATTCATCGGTCGAAGGGCGGTTGACAAAACGATATTCAATCTCGAACTCTCCAGGGTTCCGGATTACCCGCTCGAACACTTCATTCACGTTCCCGAGATCTTCCGGGTGAACCATCGCAAAGGCTTCATCGAGCGTTCCCGGCAGGGGGAAGTCGAACACATGCCCGGCGTTCTCCGACCACGTGAACGTCTGGCGGGTTACATCGATCTCCCACCCAAACATGTCGGCAGCTTCCATGGCAAGCCGTAACCGTTCTTCGGGTTCGAGCAGCATCTCCTGGACACGCTTGCCTTCGGTGATGCCGCGGAAAATGATCGCAAAACGGTTTTTTTCATGCAGTGGGAAGGCATAAACCTCAAACCAGTGGTCGACCGAGACGTTGTAACACGCAAATCTCGCGGGCTCGCCGGTGCTCACAACCCCGCCGAACCGGTCGAACCATCCCCGTTCGACTGTCGGGAGGAGCTCCGTGACCCGCCTGCCGACGACCTGCTCCGGGCTCAGTCCCGACTGTCGTTCGCAAACGCGATTGACCTCCTGGATGACGTAATCGACGGGCCTACCCTCCTCATCGAAGACCATCTCGGCGATCGCGAATCCTTCTCTCATCGGCTCGAAGATCTGCCGGTACTTCGTCTCGTTCTCCAGCAGGGCCCTTTCATCGTGTTGAAGCCGTGCATTCTCCCGTCGAAGTGCATCGACTTCTGCCTGGAGTTCCTGCGTCCGCTCGTTCACGAGCCGATCAACTTCGGCGGAGATGTCCTGTGCCGCTTCGTCCTGTCCGGTGGGATCGGGGTTCTCCCGCGTGGTTCCTGGTGGCGCCTGCATCAGAATCGGGGGCTCCTTTCGATGGGAGTAACTCTAAGTTTCCCATATTGGTTAATAACAATAACCCTCCCCCGGAAGGAATTGTTTACGGTAGTAATTTTTTGTAGGAAACGGAGGGCAATTCCGTTTTTACACGACGAATGCGGTCGGGAAGGAGCGGCGTTCCGGTTCACCCTTCGGAAGGCGAACGGCACGGGGAATCCGACCCGGCGTAAAATGCATGCAACGGCCACGCCCCGGCATACCGGGGAGGAAGATCGCTCACAATCGGATCGGGGTGCCCCGCCGTCCCCGGGAGAGATGTAAAGACGATAGAACCCCGTCCCGCCCTCCCCACTTCTACACACATATTTAACATCCCTGAAATGCAACAGACTTCTTACCGCTGATTTATATGCATAACACAGAACAACCCCGGAGATCGGCGCGCATCGAGTTGCCGAAAAGCCCGACGGGTATCCAGGGCCTCGATGAGATCACCCTGGGCGGCCTGCCGGAAGGGCGTACGACCCTTGTCGTCGGGAGGGCGGGGTCCGGGAAAACCCTGCTCGGCATAGAGTTCCTGGTACACGGCGCACTGGATTTCGGGGAGCCCGGCGTCTTCATCTCTTTTGAGGAGACGCCCGGGGATCTCGTTTCGAACGTCGCATCGCTCGGCTACGACCTAAACGACCTCCAGGAGAGAAACCTGCTCGCGATCGACCACGTAGAGGTATCCCGAAGCGACATCATCGAGACCGGGGAGTTCGATCTCGAAGGGCTCTTCATCCGGCTCGGTTATGCCATCGACTCCATCGGCGCGAAAAGGATCGTTCTCGACACCATCGAGTCGCTCTTCTCCGGCATCGCGAACACCGGCATCCTCCGCGCCGAACTCCGGCGGCTCTTCTTCTGGCTGAAGGACAGGGGCGTTACTGCAGTCGTCACCGGGGAGAGTGGGGAAGCGACCATGACTCGCCACGGCCTCGAGGAGTACATCTCGGACTGCGTGATCCTCCTCGACCACCGGGTGGACGACCAGATCTCCACGCGCCGCCTGCGGGTGGTGAAGTACCGCGGTTCGGTCCACGGCACCAACGAGTACCCCTTCCTCATCGACGAGGGCGGGTTCTCCGTGCTGCCCATCACCTCCACCGGCCTTACGCATGCCGTCAGCAGCGAACGCGTCTCAAGCGGCGTCGAGCGCCTCGATGCCATGCTCGACGGAGAGGGCTTCTACCGCGGCAGCACGATCATGGTCGCGGGGACGCCCGGTACCGGAAAGACCAGTTTCGGCGCGAGTTTCGTGCATGCCGCCTGCCTCCGCGGGGAGAAGTGCCTTTACTTCTCCTTCGAGGAGTCTCCCGACCAGATCGTGCGCAACATGCAGTCGATCGGCATCGATCTTGCGTCTCACATCGAGAGCGGGCTTCTTAAGATCCACTCTTCCCGGCCGACGATGTACGGCCTTGAGATGCACCTCGTGATGCTTATAAAGCAGATCCGGGAGAGGCAGCCCCGGGTCGTTGTGATCGACCCCCTGACCGATCTCATCGCGATCGGTTCGACAAAAGACGTTAAGGTCATGCTCACGCGCCTGATCGACTACCTGAAGACGAACCGGATCACCGCGCTCTTCACCCACCTGGTCCACACGCGGGAGAATCTGGCGCCCTCGGATCTTGCCGTCTCCTCGCTCATCGATACCCTGATCTATCTGCAGGACATCGAGTCTGCCGGAGAGCGCAACCGCGGGCTCTATGTGCTGAAGTCCCGGGGGATGGAGCATTCCAACCAGATCCGCGAATACCGGATTACCGCAAGCGGCATCGAGCTCATCGACGTCTACGTCGGGCCTGCCGGGATGTTCACGGGCACCGCCCGGCTCGTGCAGGAGGCGAAGGAGCGGGCGGAGGCAGAGGCCATGGACGAGGCGATCGCGTCCCGGCAGCGCGAACTGGAGCGGGAACGGAGCATCATGAAGGCCCGGATCGCTGTCTTGCAGAATGAGTTTGCCTCGCGGGAGGAGGAGTTGCAGAGGATGATCGAAGCGGAGAGCCACCGACAGCGTATGATCGATGCAGACACCCGGGCGATCGAAAGGCTGCGGAAAGCCGATGCTGCCGATAATGATAAACAGGTTCAGGTAAGAGATGCCGGGGTTGAGCGATGACCGATACACAGAAAACAGCCGGTGAGGAGAACGGGGAAGAGTGGATTCTGCGGCTCTATGTCGCCGGTCAGACGCCGAAGTCGCTTGCTGCGTTTGCTAATCTAAAGCGGATCTGTGAGGAACATCTGGCCGGGAGATACAAGATCGAGGTGATCGATCTCCTCGAGCATCCCCAGCTTGCCAGGGGCGACCAGATCTTTGCCGTCCCCACGCTTGTCCGGAAACTACCTCCGCCACTCCGGAAGATCATCGGGGACCTCTCGAACACAGAGAAGGTCCTTGTCGGCCTGGATGTGCAGCCGAGGAAGTGATGCGGTATGACGAACCAAAAGAACGAGAATACAGAGGATCAGTATTCGGCCACGGATGCGTTCGAGCTGGCGCTGGAGAGGACGGATGCCCGTTATGTCCTGCGGCTCTACGTCACGGGGATGACACCCCGGTCGCAGAAGGCAATCGAGAGCATCAAGGAGATCAGCGAAGAGCACCTCGCGGGGCGCTACGACCTCGAGGTGATCGACATCTACCAGCAGCCCGAACGGGCACAGGAGGCCCAGGTTGTCGCGACCCCTACGCTCATCAAGCAGCTGCCGCTACCGCTCCAGAAGTTGATCGGGGATATGTCGGATAAGGACCGTGTTCTGGTCGGGCTCGGCATCCAGCAGAAGGAGTGATCGACTCATCCACCAGGTACTCCACGATGCAGGGTCTGGATCAACCGTCTGATATGAGCGCTTCCCATCTGCCGCAGGAAAAAGAACTTCTCCGCGTACTGGAGGAACTCTACGGAGGCTTTTCTGAGGCGAAAGAGACACTTTCGGCGATCCGGAAAGGGGAGGTCGACGCCTTCCTGGTCTCCACGGACGAGGGGGAGAAGGTCTACACCTTAAAGACTGCCGAGCACCCCTACCGCGTCCTCATCGAACAGATGCGGGAAGGCGCGGCACTGTTTTCCGTCGACGGCACTATCCTCTACAGCAACGCGAGCTTCGCCCGGCTGCTCCGTATGCCGCTTGGGAAGGTGATGGGCGAGTCGATTCATGCCTTCATCGATCCTGCTGGTGCGGCGGGATTTCGGGAGATGCTGGAGGCGAATCCGTCCGGCAGCGCGGGCGAGAGCACGCTGCAGGCGCGGGACGGCCGCCGGATCCCGGTGTACCTCTCCCTAAAGCCGCTCCCCATGGATGGGATAGAGGTATATTCCCTGGTCGTCCTGGACCTGACCGAACGCAGGCAGGCCGAAGAGGCGATGCGTAAAGCCTACGATGAACTCGAGGGACGGGTCAGGGAGCGGACCGCCGAACTGGCTGATTCCAATGCCCTGCTTGTGGCCGCGAACAGTGAACTGCAGACGCTCACCGCCGACCTCATCCGCCAGACCCGGGACCTCAACGCGGCACGAAACGAGGCGAACCTGTATCTCGATATCCTGACCCACGATATCGGGAACACCGAGAACGTCGCGAACCTCTATGCCGACCTGCTCCTCGGCATGCTCTCGGGGGATGCTGCCGAGTATCTCAAGAAACTCAAACGCAGCATCGATAAGAGTATCGAGATCCTCGGGACCGTCTCGAAGATCCGGCGGATTCACACCGGAACACCGGAACTGAGGCCGGTGGATCTCGATGCGGTCATCCGGGAGGAGATCGGCCACTATCCCGGGGAGGTTATCCGGTACACGGGTTCAGCGTGTCCGGTCCTGGTTGACGACCTCCTCCCGGAAGTGTTCGGGAACCTGATCGGCAACGCCGTGAAGCACGGTGGTCCCGATGTCGTAGTCACCGTCCGGGCGGAAGATGCGGGGGAGTTCATTCGGGTAACGGTCGAGGATACCGGGCCGGGTGTGCCGGACGACCAGAAGGGGGAGATCTTCCACCGCTACGAGCAGAAGAAGCGGGGTGTCGGGGAAGGGCTCGGGCTCTACCTCGTGCAGGTGCTTATCGAACGCTACGGGGGGCAGATCTGGGTCGAGGACCGGATACCGGGCCGGCCGGATGCGGGGGCGGCATTTGTGTTCACGCTGCAGAAGGCTTCAGCCGTCCCCGAACAGGACCGCGGCCCTTCTGCCTCTTCATAAAGACTACGAGGTCCCGAAGACGAAGGGAAACCTTCCTCTTCGCCGGAGCCACGCTCCCTGCATCGGCGGAGATGGTTGCGGCACCGGGGCCGGCACGCAGATCCGGCAGGGATTAAGGGCTCACCTGAGCCACCCGATCTTATAAAAGACCCACCCGACCCCGAGCATGGCGATCACGGTCCAGACGGTCACCTGCCAGAGGTAGAGGCTGAAAGGGATGTCGAGGGTGTTCATCCCGAGCATCTGGCCGACCAGCGTCGGGATCAATACGAGGGCCGAGAGGACGGCGATCACCCGCATCGCCCGGTTCATCTCGTAGGAGACGGTGTTGATGTGGACGTCGATCAGGGAAAGGAGCCCCTCCCGGATGTTCCCGGCGGTCTCGTGCAGGTAGTCCGTCTCGCTTGCGAGGGCATCAAAGATACTCTTCTCCCCCGCCCATGACTCCGCGCCGGAGATGCTCCGTGCAAGGATCGTCGTCACCTCTCTCTCGTGAAAGAGGCCTGAGGCCAGAACGCTGCTCACCCGCTTGAGCTGGAAGACGGAATCGAGGAAGTTCTTCGGCATCTCGTTGCTCGGAGTGCCCTCAAGGTGCATCAGTTCGGCCTCCAGTTCCACAAGAATCCCGGCGTAGTTCTCGTTGATCCGGTCGAGGGTTCCGTAAAGGACCCGGGCATACAGGGGCACCCCGGGGAGGGCGTTTTCGGCAAGACCCACCCGGACCCGCTCGAAGAAATGGTCTTTTTCCTTCGAGACGGTGACAACCGTCATTTCCCTGTTCACGATGATGAGCCCGATCTTCGTCACGGCCGGGACCTGCACCCCTTTGCGAATGCGGTTGGTCCGTTCCGGCTCCTGCACGAAGATGAGCCGGGTAGCACCCGCGGAAGTTATCCCCGGGTGGGACGGTCTCATCAGTTTGCTCTCGAAGAAGACTGCGGGAACCCCGAGGAGGTCGGAAAGCACCGGGAAGTCCGGCCGGGATACCCCGGAGAAGTCGAGCCAGGCCCCGGCCGAGTGGTCCTCAAGATACTGCTTCGCCTCCTCCGGGGTGATATCGAGCACGTTCCCGGCCTCCCCCACCACCGCCCGGATCCGCATCGTCGAGAACGGCGGCGGTGCAGGCTCGAGAGCAGCGACCTCAGGTTCGATCCGCCGCTCCACCGACCGCCCGCCGGCCGCCGCCACCCGGACCACCCGCAGAAGCCGGAGCGCGGGGGAGGACCGGGCAAGGGTCGAACCGGCTACCGGGAGCACCTCGAGGGCCGGGAGCGTAATGATGATGAGGTCGAGGAGGTGCCAGCGGTCCAGGAAGTGGCTCACCGGGTCCTCTGCAAGGCCCAGTTTGAGGAAGTACTCGAGGACGAAGATGGCGATGATCAGGGTGTCGGCGAGATTGAAGAACTCGACGACCGGTCCGGGGAGGGTGAAGAGGAGGGGCAGGATGACGATCGGGGCCATCACCAGGCCGAGGAAGATCATCAGACCGTCGGAGAGGATCCGGTAGACGAGATCCCGTGCGGCCGCCTTCCTCCCCGGCCGGGTTCCCCCGGCGGGGGCATCTTCCTCCCCCGAAGATCGGAACCCCATCATACGATCCCGTCCGATGATCTCCCGCGAACCGGGCGTTCCAGGGCCGCGGATGAGGTGAAGGGGTCTCGTCGTGTATATATACCCTGGGTTGCGGGCCGCTGGAGACTGCCCCGGTTGAGCGCAAGAGTTATCCCCTCCGTCTCCAGCAGTCGTTGCATGCCGATAGACTCGTTTCGCATCGATATTCCCCAACCAGTCATGGACGACCTCCGGGTTCGACTTCAGGAGACCCGTCTCCCCGACGAGGTCGAGGGTTCGGGCTGGGACTACGGCACGAACCTCGGTTACATGGAAGAACTGGTGGATTACTGGCTGAACAGGTTCGACTGGCGGGCACAGGAAGCGGAACTGAACCGATTCCGCCACTACACCGCCGATATCGACGGTGTGGGCATTCACTTCATCCACGAGCGCGGAACCGGCCCGGACCCGCTCCCGATCATCCTCACGCACGGGTGGCCGGACACCTTTTACCGCTACCAGAAGATCATCCCGCTGCTTACCGACCCGGCAGCGTACGGGGGCGACCCCACCGACTCGTTCGACGTGATCGTTCCGTCGATGCCCGGCTACGGGTTCTCCGACCGGCCGCACGAGCGCGGGATGACGTCGGCGCGGATCGCCGACCTCTGGGCGCGGCTGATGACCGACGTGCTCGGCTACGGGCGGTTCGCGGCAGGAGGCGGGGATATCGGGAGCGGGGTTTCGCAACTCCTGGCGCTCGGGAACCCCGGGAGAGTCGTCGGCCTTCACCTCACCGATACAGGCTTCTTCTCCCTCGATACCGGCATCCCCGACCTCTCGGAGAACGAGCGGAAGTACCTCGATGCAATCCAGCAGTTGTGGATGCAGGAGGGCGCCTACAGCATGGTGCAGTCGACGAAACCGCAGACGCTCGCCTACGGGTTGAACGACTCTCCTGCCGGTCTTGCCGCGTGGATCATCGAGAAGTTCCGCTCCTGGAGCGACTGCGGCGGCGATATCGAGCGGCGGTTCAGCAAGGACGAGCTCCTCACGAACATCATGATCTACTGGACGACGGAGACGATCGGGTCGTCGGTCCGCCTCTACTACGAGAACCTGCACGGCCTGCCGCTCTCCTTGCTGGAAGAGCGCGTCGACGTCCCGGTGGGGATGGCCGTCTTCCCGAAAGACTTCATCCCGCCTCCCCGGGAATGGGCGGAGCGGCGACTGAACGTCGAGCGATGGACCGAGATGCCGCAGGGCGGGCACTTCACGGCGATGGAGGAGCCGGAACTCTTCGCCGGGGATATCCGGGAGTTCTTCCGGCCGCTCCGGGCGGAGCGCCGAACGGCCGTGGAGGTGTCGGGATGACGGTGCGGCCCTACACCATCAGTGTTCCCGACGAGACGCTCGACGACCTGCGGAAACGGCTCGCCCGCACCCGCTTCCCCGACGAGGTCGAGGGTGCGGGGTGGGACTACGGGACGAACCTCGGTTATCTACGCGAATTCGTCGACTACTGGCTGCACGCCTACGATTGGCGGGCACAGGAAGCGGAGTTGAACCGGTTCCGCCACTACACCGCCGATATCGACGGAAAGACGATCCGCTTCATCCACGAGCGGGGGAAGGGGCCGGACCCGATGCCGCTCATCCTCTTCCACGGCTGGCCGGACTCGATCTGCCGTTACCTCAAGCTGATCCCGATGCTCACCGATCCGGCAGCGTATGGTGGCGATCCCGCCGATTCGTTCGACGTCGTCGTCCCCTCGCTGATCGGCGACCCGGGGATGTCACGCTCGGACAGAGAACGGCCGCTCGCAAAGATGGCGGAGATATCCTACCGGCTGATGACGGAAGAGCTCGGGTATGAGCGGTTCGGTGCCGGCGGCGGGGACGGCGGAAGCCCGATATCGCAGATCCTCGGCGCAAACCATCCCGAATCGATCGTCGGCCTCCACCTCACCGACCTCGGTTTCCCCATCCTGACGGCGAACTTCCCGGATCTCTCGGATGCGGAGCGGGAGTACCTCGCGAGATCGCAGGAACAGGGTTTTACCGAAGGAGCGTATGCGGTGCTCCAGGGCACGAAACCGCAGACCCTCGCCTACGGGCTGAACGACTCACCCGCGGGCTACGCTGCCTGGATCATCGAGAAGTTCCGCACCTGGAGCGACTGCGACGGAGACCTGGAGACGGTCTACTCGAAAGACGAACTGCTGACGAACGTCATGCTCTACTGGACGGCCGGCCCTTCGGTCAGGGCCGTCAGCTACCGCGAGGAGTGGGTATCGGGTTCGCTTGCGCCCGACCAGCAAGTCGATGTCCCGGTGGGGCTCGCGCTCCCCCCGAAGGATATCGACCCGATTCCGCCGCGGGAGTATGCAGAGCGCAATTTGAAGGACATCCGGCGATGGACAGTGCTTGAACGCGGCGGCCACTTCGTGGCGATGGAGTTCCCGGAGCTGATGGCCCGGGAGATCCGGGAGTTCTTCAGGCCGCTGCGTGCGACTCAGGGGGAGGCGATCCCGAAAGGAAATATTCGTAACCCCTGAAGTCGAGATCCCTGCATCGATGAGGAGATCGAGATGCCGAGGCTGGTACTGATCGATACGGCGACAGGGATGCGAGTCCGCCACCGTATCAGGAGCTGGAAGCAGGCCTTGAAGCAGCAGGAGTGGTACGAGGCGAAACTCGGGCGGCGTGTGCGGATCGAGAAGGTCTTCAGACGGTAGCGCCGCTCCGTCCGCCGGGAAAGAATGATACTCACGCCGGGCGTACCTGACAATCATGCACGGCGATGCGGCGGAACCGGTCTCGCTTGCGGACGCTATAGCGGCGGCGGAGGTCTCTCGCCGGGAAGGGAGGAAGAACCCGGCGGTTGCGGCAGGGCTTTCGCTCCTCTTCAACGGCCTCGGCCAGGCCTACAACGGACAGTTCGCCCGGGGCGTCCTGGTGCTGCTCGGAAGCCTCCTCGGGCTCTTCCTCCTGATCGTTCCGGGCGTGGCGATCTGGGTCTGGGGCGTCTACGATGCTTACCGGACGGCGAAAGGAATGAACGAGGGGCTAATCCCCTACCGGGAGACGAGCGCGCTCGCGATCGTCGCGTTCGTGGTCGTCTGGGCGGTGACGATCTTCTCGCTCTCGGCGGCGTCGGCGATGCTGCTCGTCGCGATGGGACAGCAGGGGATGCTGTAAGCGATGAGACGAAAGGATAAGGAGATCGCCGACCCTGCATTGCTCGCCGCGGTTCTTCGCGAAGCGTTCGTCTGCAGGATCGGGCTTGCCGACGGGGACCTGCCCTACGTGGTGCCGGTGAACTTCGTCCACGCCGAAGGAAGCCTCTACCTCCATTCCGCGAGCGAGGGAAGGAAGATCGAGATCCTGAGGCGAAACAACCGGGTCTGTTTCGAGGCCGAGACCGGTGTGGAACTCGTGCGTTCGGAGAGGGCGTGTGATTTCGGGGCCCGGTACATCTCCGTTATCGGGACCGGCACTGCGTCGTTACGGTCCTCGCGGAGAAGAGCCGGGCCTTCGACCTCTTCATGGCAAAGTACGCCGGAGGGGGTTCGTGGTCCTACCCGGAGGCGGCGCTCCGTGCGGTGACCGTGATCCGCGTCGACATCGAGACGCTGACCGGGAAAGCGTCCGGCTATACCGAAGAGGAGGTGCGACGCCTTCTTGCCGGGGGATCGCCAGGTTCGTGAACAGGGAGTGCACGGCTGTTCTTCCCCGACGAGAGCGATGCCTGCTCTACTTGGCCGGGTTACATGCATCGGGTTGTCGGCGTTGCGGTTACACAACTCTTATACCGTCTTCTGCATTGTATGTACATAGTGAGTAAGTCCTTCCCGAAACGGATGAGGCTACCTTGAGGTAGGTGGGACAAAGTAGGGGAGGGTTCACCATTCTACTTCTGGCGATCCTTAAAAAATCGAGTACGATCGTTGATTCAGGTTCGACAATACTGTAAGCATGTGCCATACCTTCCCATGCCTGAGGCCATCTTCTCCTGAACGCCGGCATCCTCCCGCCTCTCACCGGTGCGTCCCACAATGCGTTTTCCCATCCGGAGCTCCCCGGGCCGTCATCCCGATATACTCCCGAACACCCGATCTTCAGACTTGTTAGCACAATAAGAAACATTCATATTACCTGATCGACAAACGAGAACCCATGATAGGTCTCCCGGCGAACCGTCTCTTCTGCCTCCTTCTCCTGTCTCTATTCATCCCGGCCGTGGTCTGCGGTACCCCGGTCACCCGGACGCTCTCCACCGCCGAGCCCGGGGCGGGAGAGGTCTTCACCGTCTCACTCTCGGTCGACGGCATCGCCCTCGGCGGGGTGGTCGAGACGCTGCCGACAGGCTACGCCTTCGCGGGAACCGACCACCCGGACGACCGTGTTCTCGTCCGGGGGCAGCAAATCGGGTTTGCCGTGATGAACGAGACCGGCATAACCTACTCCGTCACCGCACCCGCTTCCGGGAGCGGGGATATCACCGGGACATGGGAAGACTTCCTCGGTGAGACGGACGGAGAGGTAGCCGCCTCGCATGTCGCGGTGGACGGCATCGAGACGGCGGCGGAGAACAGCGGCGAGAAGCCCGCCGCACAGGAGGCCGCATCGCCGTTCGCGGCTCTTGCAGCCGTTGCCGCCATCCTCATCGCCGGGTGGGGTGGTCGGCGATGAAGCGGCGGCTCCTCCCCGTCCTCGCGCTCCTCCTGCTCCTCGCCGTCCCGGCATCGGCGACGGAGCTTATTCCCGGGGACGCCGACGGGGACGGGGTGCTCACCTCCGGCGAGTACGCCTCGGCGGTCCTCGCTTACCTCGATACCGCCTATATGGGCGGGGCCGGAGACCTCGACCGGGACGAGATCCGCGACGCCGCCTGGGTCTACGCCCGCTGGGACGGGAAGCCCCGCGAGGTCGTCGATTCGTCGGGGCAGACGGTGACGCTCTACCGCCCCCTGCGCCGGGTCGTGACCTTCAGCGGCGAGTCTCTTGAGACTCTCCGGTCGCTTGGATTCGACATGGAGAACGTCGTCGCCGTCGACAAATACAGCCACGAGAAGAGCACCTTCTTCCCCGAGTGCCGGGAGAAGGCGAACGTCGGGTCGATCTGGTCTCCCGACATGGAGAAGGTCCTCTCCGTGCGGCCGGACGCGGTCTTCCTCTACGCAACGATCAGCACCGCGGCCTGCGACGATATCCAGCAGCGGCTCGAAGCGAGCAGCCCCGGCATCCGGGTGCTGCGGTTCGACTGCTTCAAGCCCGCGACATACGCGACCGAGATCCGCACCATCGCCTCGATCGTCGACGAGACCGAACGGGGGGAGGAGTTCGCCACCTTCTACAGCTCGACGATGGACCAGATCCGGGACGGCACGACCGGGATCCCGGACAATGAGAAGACCCGGGTCTACTTCGAGTACTGGTTCGACCACACGACCGTCGCCGCCAGTGCGGGCTACAACGAGAAGACCGAACTCGCCGGCGGGATGAACCCCTTCGCCATCGGAACCGCGGAGTATCCCGTCGTCGACCCCGAGGCGATCCTCGTTACGGACCCACAGGTCATCATCAAACTGGCCGGGCAGGGTCTGGCCGTCGGCGGATACGCGGGACATGACCCCGAAGCGCTCGATGCGATCCGGTCGGCGCTCGTCGAGCGGCCCGGGTGGTCGCGGATCTCCGCGGTGAAGGACGGCCGCGTCCACGTCATCCACTCCGACATCCTCGGCGGCGCCCAGCACTTCATCGGGACGGCCTACCTCGCGAAGTGGTTCTACCCGGACCGGTTTGCCGACCTCGATCCGCACGCCATCCACCAGCGTTACCTCACCGAGTTCCAGGGGATCGACTTCGACCTCGCGTCCGAAGGGACGTTCGTCTACCCGTGACCGGTGCCGCCATGGAACAGAGTGTCGTCATCCAGGAAGGGTATGCCCGGCTCAAAAAGACCCGGGCTCTCTTCATCGGCGGACTCCTCGCCGCCCTTCTCATCCTCCTCGGTGTCGCGGTCACGCTCGGGTCGGCCGACTTCACCGTGGCCGAATCCTACCTCGCGATCCTCGCCGGGCTCTTCCCCGGCACGTTCACCGCCCCGGAGATGGCCGAGATCATCGTCTGGGACTACCGGCTCCACCGGGTGCTCTTCGCAGTCTGTGCCGGGTTTGGGCTCGCGGTGGCTGGCTCCGTCATGCAGGGGATCCTCAGAAACCCGCTCGCGAGCCCCTTCACCCTCGGTGTTGCCTCGGCGGCCACCACCGGCGCCTCGATCGCGATCGTCCTCGGCGCCGGGGTCGTCGGCGGAGAATACCTCGTCATCGGCAACGCTTTCCTCTTCGCCCTGCTTGCCGCGCTCGCCATCTACGGGATGGCCCGCTACCGGGGGATCGGTTCCGAGACGATGGTCCTTGCCGGCATCGCCATCATGTACCTCTTCTCCGCGGTGACGTCGCTGCTGCAGTACGTCGGCAGCGCCGAACAACTCCGTGCGGTGGTCTTCTGGACGTTCGGCTCGGTCGACAAATCCACCTGGCCCAAACTGGCTATCGTCAGCCTCGTCCTCGCCTGCACCATACCTTACCTCCTCTACCGTGCCTGGGACTTGAACGCCCTCGCGGAAGGAGACGAGGTGGCGGCCGGTCTCGGGGTGCCCGTGGAGCGCTCGATGGTCGTCTTCATGATGATCGCCTCCCTGATCACCGCGGTGATCATCTGTTTCACCGGGACGATCGGGTTTATCGGGCTCGTCGCCCCGCACATCACCCGGATGGCCATCGGAGGAGATTTCCGCACACTCCTCCCCGCCTCGGGCCTTGTGGGAGCCCTCCTCCTTCTGGGTGCCGACAGCATCGCACGCAGCGTCCTTGCGCCGCAGGTCCTCCCCGTCGGGATCGTGACCGCGTTCCTCGGTGTACCGTTCTTCATCTACCTCTTCATGCACCGGAGGAATGCCTGATGCCCCGGCTCTCGGTAGAAGACCTCTCGTTTGCCTACCGTGATCGCCAGGTGCTCCACGCCATCACCTTCTCGGTCGACGCGGGCGAGGTCCTCGGGCTCGTGGGGCCGAACGGGTGCGGGAAGACGACGCTCATCCGGTGCATCGACGGGATGCTCTCCCCGGGCGGGGGCAGGGTGATGCTTGATGGCCGGGAGATCCGCACAATGCACCGGCGCGAGGTCGCGCAGGCGATGGCCTACGTGCCGCAGTCGGCCGGGAACCGGACCGCGGCGACGGTCTTCGAGACCGTCCTGATGGGGAGGCGGCCTTACCTGAACTGGTCGGTGAACAGGACCGACGAGGAGAAGGTGGTTGCCGCGCTCGATGCCCTGGATCTCGGGGATCTCGCGCTCCGCAAGGTCGGCGAACTCTCCGGCGGGGAACGGCAGCGGGTGATGATCGCCCGGGCGCTCGTGCAGGAGACGGGGGCTATCCTCCTCGACGAGCCGACGAGCAACCTGGACGTCTGTCACCAGATGGGGGTTATGGAAGTCCTCCGCGGGCTTGCCGAGGAGAAGGGCCTTTCGATCGTCATCGCGCTCCACGACCTCAACCTTGCCGCCACCTACTGCCACCGCCTCATGGTGATGAAGGCCGGGGCGGTCTACGGTTACGGGGCTCCAGATGAGGTACTCACCGAGGAGATGCTCAGGACGGTCTACGGGATCGAGGCGGTGGTGAAACGGGATCTTCCGGCGCCCTATATGGTTCCGATCAGGCCGGGCAGCCCCCGGGGAGGGGTGTAGAACCCCTACCTCCCCAGGTGTTTCAGCGCCTCCTTCGCCTCGATGACCGGGTGCATCTCGGTGTAGCCGAGATCGCCCCAGGGATAACCGGCTTTCAGGAGTGCTACGGAATCCTCCACCTCGACCAGCCGGAAGACCGTGTTGCTGCCGAGATCGAGCCATTCGTTGATCAGGGTCACACCTTCCGGAATCTCCTCCCTGGCCCGCGCTTCCATGATCTCGGCCGTTTTCCCGGGTTCCCAGGTGAATATGTTTATGAACTGCATGCTCTTCCCCCCTCGTTGCCGCATCCCGGCGTGCCGGGATGGACAGTCGGCGTCATGGGTTCCTGAGTATAAAAGCCTGGTGCAGGGCGGATCGTCCGCTACGGCTGTCCCCCCGTCCTCTCCTTCACGGCTGCGGAGATGAGCATGGCGGTGACGGCAGAGACCACGAGGAGCACGGTCATGTTCTGGTCGGCCGTGCCCACGATCGCGACCAGAAGGATGGAGGTCAGGGGTGCTCCCAGGGCGAGGGTGAGAGCCGCGACCTCGATGCAGAGCACGAAGATAGAGACCGGCACACCCGGGAAGACGAGGTTAAAGGCGAGCCCGATCAGCGTGGACGAGAAGATGATGGGAAAGAGCGGGCCGCCGATATACCCGCTCTTGAACGAGAGCGCGAGCAGGAGGATCTTCAGGACGGCTATGCCGAGCAGCATCCCGGCCCCGAGCCGGGCCGGGTCGGTGATGATCCCGTAGATCTGGCCCTCTCCGGAGAAGAGCACCTCCGGGATGAAGTAGCCCGCGCACGCGATGATCACCCCGGCGGCAAGGACGCGGGCGATGACCGCGTCGCCGAACACCCTCTCCATGACCGTCCCGGCGGCCTGCATGGAGAGCCCCGCAAAGATCGCGAGCAGTCCCCCGAGGATGCCGAGGAGGACCGCGTAGAGGATGTAGGCGGGATAGAGTTCGGCGATCGGCTCGAACGGGATGCTCCGGGCGAACGAGGGAAGCCCGAGTAGCAGGTAGAAGAGGAAGCCGATGGCGCCGGCGAGCAGGTTCCAGGTGAGGAACCGAAAGGCGTTTTTGTTCCCGCCGACCTGGAACTCGGTGGCGAAGACCCCTGTAAAGAGCACACTGCCGACGATGCCGTTGAACGCCGATGCCAGAGCCGCAACGTCGAACCCGAGCGCGGCTCCCGGAGATCCGATCCTGAGTTTTTCGCGGATATAGGGGGAGACGTATCCCATCAGGACGGTGATGGTTCCTTCCGGGCCGATGCTTGCCCCGGAGAGGAGCGAGAAGAGTGACGAGAGAAATGCGCCGGGAAACGTCCTGTAGTCGGGCGTCTCCCCGCCTTCTTTGAGCGAGTCGGTTATTCCGCCGTGAATGACGGTTGGTGCGCGCAGGTACCTGCGGCAGAGGCCGACGAGCAGCGAGAAGGCGAGGACGCCGGCCGGCACCGCCCAGGGGTTGGCCTGCACGAAGCCGTTCTGGACCCAGATGGCCCTGTTGAGCAGTCCATAGAGGGCGAGGTAGGCGACCGTAAAGAGGATGGCGATTATAGCGATGAGAGCAACCTGCCAGAGAGCCGGGATTTCTTCCCGGCTGCCGGGTTCGACGCAGGGCCGGGCTCCCGGCGGGACCGAACCGTCAGCAGGTGCTGGCATGATGCAGCCCGTTCAGCCGTCCTGGGTAATCTTCCTTGCGGTCGGTCTCCTCCGGCCGCCGAAAAAAGAGCATCCGTTCCCCGAACCGGTGGTCCGGGGTTACCTCTGCCGGGGCCGGGTCTCGACCCGCTCGGTCGTGACGACCTCGGATGGCGGGGGCTCCTCTCGCCTCATGGCCTCCGCCTCCTCCCGGGTCGGCGGGGTCATGGTTCCGGCCGACTGGATCAGGCCGTAGTCCGCTTCCCGGGGCCAGTTGTCCTCATCGAAACCCGGCTCATCGTCCAGCCGCTGCTTGTCGATGTTCACGACGAAATTGTCGTCCCCGGGGCGGTAGATCACGGCTTCCGGTGGGATGGCGAACCTCTTTGCCGCCATGCCGAGCACGCCGCCGTACCTGAGCACCAGGTACTTCACCCTACCGTCGGGAAACCCGATCCGCATGTCCGAGATCTCCCCGAGGTCGTCTCCCTGCGGGTTGATCACGTTCTTGTCCAGGATGTCGTCGGCCGACATGAACCATTCTTCGCCGGCCGTCCGCGTCCTGCGTTCGAGAATTACCTCTGATCTCTCCTGCATCTTCTTCGCCTCCATCACCCCGTATCGGGGGCGTGCATTGAGTGCCGGGAGTCCTTAAAATGATTTGCACACCGCAGCCGGGGGGCGGCCCGGACTCCGGGGATATGAGCCCCCTTGTCGATTTAGCCTCAAACATTCGTGTATTTGCCTCCAAGGGTCTTGTCCGCGTTTCGAATTAAATGGATGAAGTTATTACCGGGTGCGTCAATCCCCTCTTTATGAGGCCTACTGTCAGACTGGATCTCACCACGATCCTCGAGGCAACGGGCGAGTTGCAGCACTTTCTCGACCTGGGGGCCGCCCGCCTGCGTGCGGAAGGGCCGTTACCGGAAGAAGCGTCCGAAACTCTGATCTTCTCGATGGCAGACGAACTTGAGGAACACCTGCGGGCGATGCGCAGCCGGCAGGGGTCCGCCAGCATCAGCGATCTCCGGGCCTGGACCCGGACCTGGATCGACGAGCGGCAGGAGGCGCTCGCGGAGGGTTCTCCACTGCAGGGGGACCGGGGGTAGGGGGCTCACCGGCCAACCCCATGGTTTATCATCACCCGCGCCTATGCGCACCCGATGCCTCACTTCGACCTCTTCTTCAAGACCGAGGAACTGCGACGGAGGCTTGAGCCGCACCTGAAGCTGATCCCGCCGTACTTCGAGTTCACCGTCCGAACAGGCACCCCGGAGGTCCGTTACTTCGACCAGAAGGACCCGATGTGGAAGGGTTTCCCCTTCCCGGTCCCTGATAAAACCGTCTACGTCTTCGACGACGATATCCCTGCCCGGGCGCTCGGGGGCGGGATGCAGAACCGGGCGAGCATCCGGGTCACGCGCCAGGATAAGGACGATGAAGCGCTCATCCTCCGCATCTGGCACGAGATCCTGCACGCGGTCGGGCAGCCGGCGGACGATCTGGTCAAGCGGGCGGGCGAGTGGCAGAGCCTCTCCGACCGGCTTATGTGGGCGGGCTGGCAGTCGCTTTCCCGGCCGGTCGACGTGCCGTTCTGGCACCGGAAGTTCTACTCGTGGCTGACGGAGCGGGCTGCGAGCGGGGCGGGAGGAAGGTAGATCTGCGGGCGCGCCGTCCGGAACCTCCCTGACAGAACGGGAGGTGGGCAGGCTTCCCGGGTTCATCTCAGGTAGGAATGCGGCTCCTGTGGCAATCAAAGGTCACACATGCCGGCAAATAATATCAGCAGGTAAAACTAACCTGTGAGGATGAGATCTCTCGCGATTTCATTCACTGTCCTGCTTGCTCTCGGCCTGTCTCTGATCTCGGCCGGTTGCATACAGAGCGATTCCAGTGCCGCTGTCTCGACACCGGAGAGCACCACCGTACCGCAGGCACAGTACACTTCGAACGAGACGCTCGTCGCCTTCGTCGAGAGTGCGGTTGCTTATGTGCAGGAAAACGGCAAGGAGGCCGCTCTTGCTGAGTTTAACGACCCGAACGGAACGTTTGTCCGGGGTGAACTTTATATCTACGCGTATGACTTCAACGGCACCACCCTCGCCCACCCGGTGAACCCGGAGAAGGTCGGCGTCAACCGCCTGAATGAGACCGAGGGGGGCGTGGGGATCTTCCTCCGGCAGATGAACGATGCGGTCAGG